>NZ_CP119988.1:2817288-3130320 GCF_029338515.1 Haloglomus litoreum
GGGTTCGACGTGGAGACCCACGTCGTCCGCGGGACGCCCCACCGCCGCATCAACGGGCTGGCAGAGCAGGTGAACGCGGACCTCATCATCGTGGGGTCGCGCGGGAAGAGCCCGCTCCGCGAGCGGTTCATCGGCGGAACCGCCCGGAACGTCGCCCGAACGGCCGTCCGGCCGCTGCTGGTCCAGCGCATCCTCGAGGACGAGGGCGGCCACGAGGTCGCCAACGAGCACCTGTTCCAGCGAGTGCTGTACGCGACGGACTTCTCGGAGAACGCCGAGCGGGCGTTCGAGCAGTTCCGTACCCTCAAGCGGGCCACGCAGGAGGCGACGCTGGTCCACGTGGCCCCGCCCGAGCGCCGCTCGGAGCCGGAGGTGGTCGAGAACGCCGAGGAGCGCCTCGCGGAGCTGGCCGACCGGCTGGAGGGGATGGGTATCGAGACGCGGACGATGGTCCGACAGGGCGAGGCCAGCGAGGAGATCCTCGCGGCCGAGGCCGAGGTGGACCCGACGAGCATCCTCATGGGCTCGCGCGGGCGGAGCCGGCTCCGCCGGCTCCTGCTGGGGAGCACGTCCGAGCGCGTGACGGCGCGGGCGAACGCCAACGTCCTGCTCGTCCCGCCGGTCGCCGTGCGCTGAACGGTCCCTGGCGACCGCTCCGCCCGCTGCCGGACTGCTCGTCGCCGCACGTCCCTGACCCGAAGCGGTGCCGCCGGCCTGCCGGGTTCCTTACAGGTATCACAACTCCCTTGCCCTCCCCCCGAGTGGACTCGGATATCAGGTGGTTCACGTGACCAAGAAGAGCGAGTACACGGGCGATTACCCCGACAAGACGCTGTATCTCCCCGGTCCGACCGAGGTCCGCGAGGACGTCATCGAGGCGATGGCCGAGCCGATGTTCGGCCACCGGATGGACCGGATGACCGACCTCTACACCACCATCGTCGAGGACACGAAGGAGTTCCTCGGCACCACGAACGACGTCATCGTCCTGACGGCCTCGGGCACGGAGTTCTGGGAGGCGACGACGATGAACCTCGTCGAGGACCGGATGCTCGTGCCCACGTCGGGCAGTTTCAGCGAGCGCCAGGCCAACGTCGCCGAGCGCCTCGGCAAGGAGGTCGACCGCATCGAGTACGAGTGGGGCACGGCCGTCAAGCCCGAGGACGTGCGCGACGCGCTGGAGTCCGGCGAGGACTACGACGCCGTCGGGATGGTGATGAACGAGACCTCCACGGGCGTCCGCAACCCGGTCGAGGAGGTGGGCGATCTCCTCGGGGACTACCCGGACACCTACTTCGTCGTCGACGCCATCTCCTGTCTCGGCGGCGACTTCGTCGACGTCGAGGAGCACAACATCGACTGCATCTTCACGTCGACGCAGAAGGCGTTCGCGATGCCGCCGGGGCTCGCGGTCTGTACGGTCAGCGACGCGGCCTACGAGCGCGAACTCGACAAGGAGTCGGCCTCGTGGTACGGCGGCTTCCAGCGCTGCCTGGACTACTACGACCGCAAGGGCCAGACCCACTCGACGCCCGCGATTCCGCTGATGCTGGCCTACCGCAAGCAGATGAAGCACATGCTGGAGGAGGGCCACGACGCGCGCGACCAGCGCCACCAGGAGATGGCCGAGTACACGCGCGACTGGGCCCGCGAGCACTTCGGCCTCTTCCCCGAGGAGGGCTACGAGTCACAGACCGTGACGTGCGTCGAGAACACCGCCGGCATCGACGTGGCCGCGACCATCGAACAGGTCAGCGAGGAGTACGACATGGTCTTCTCGAACGGCTACGGCGACATCGGCGAGCAGACGTTCCGTATCGGGCACATGGGCGAACACGACGTCGAGAGCATCAGGGCACTCACCGACGCTATCGAGGACGTCGCCGGCCTGTAACGGCTCGGCCGACTCGTCCGTGCTGCACCGGACTCAGTGGTAGGCTTTCTCGCCGGCCTCGATAGGAACCTCCAGCCAGTTCTCGGCCGGCGGCAGCGGACACTCGTACCGGTCGGAGTAGGCACACGTTGGGTTGTACGCCTCGTTGAAGTCCAGCAGCCACGTCCCGTCCTCCGAGCGGTGTTCCTCCGGCTCGAGGTCGAGGTAGCGGCCGGCGCCGTAGGTCTCGTCGCCGCTCGTCGCGTCGCGGAACGGCACCCAGAGCCGGTCCTCGCCGGGGTCGCTCTTGTAGGCCTGCACGACCACCGCCTGGCCGTCGATGTCGACGCGGAACTCGCCCCAGCGGACGTACTCCTGTTCGCCCTCGGTGCTGGTGGCGACCGTGACCCGCGATTTCTCGTCGTGCTCGTGGAGCGGGACGCGGAACCGGTAGGCCCCGACGGGCGGGTAGTGCGAGAGGCCGTCGAAGTCCGCCCGCTCATGGGGCGTGAGCGCCGAGTGCTCGCTCTCCGCGAAGTACGTCTCCTTTCGCTGTCGCTGGTGTCGGAGCTGCTGCTTCCAGTCGGTGCGCATACGCGGATGTAGCGGTTCCGGAGAGACAAGTCTTTCGCAGAACATACAATACTGTGTCCGAGGTACACGGATCCCGCGAGCGGTGGAATCGCGGCTCGTGAACGGAATCGGAGAGGGAAGGAGATGAGGAAGGAAACGGACCGCCCGGAGGCGGTGTCAGTCCGCGGTCTGTGCCGTGGTCGAGGTCTCAGCCGTCCGCAGCTCGCGGATGGAGCTGACGACCACCGCGCCGCTGACGAGCAGCGCGGCGCCGATGATGATGACCAGGGCCACGGTGTCGAGGACGGGCATCTCGACGACGCCACCGATCTTCCGGACGGCGACCGCGATGGCGCCCAGCAGCAGCATGACGCCGAAGTAGACCTTGATGTCGTCCTCGTCGACGAGGCTCGTGGCGGCGGCGCCGAGCCGGGCACCGAGGGCGCTCCCCGCCAGCAGCGGGACGACGATGGCCAGGTCGACCGCGCCGTCCATGGCGTACAGGAAGCTGCCGATCCCGCCCGAGAAGACGATCTCGAACAGGTCCGTCCCGACCGCGACAGGGACCGGGACGCCGATGAGGTAGAACAGCGCGGGCATGCGGATGAAGCCGCCGCCGACGCCGAGCAGGCCCGACAGCAGCCCCGTGGCGAAGGCCACGCCGAGGATCATCCAGAGCGACACCCTGATGCCGCCCTTGAGCTTCATCATCGGGGGGACGCGGTAGGACTGGATCTTCTTCGCGATGTCGGGGATGTCGTCCGCGTCGATCTCCCCGTCGGCCGCGTCGTGGCTCACGCCACCGTCGCCGTCACCTTTCAGTGCGGTGTAGGTGACGAAGACGCCGATGCCGCCCAGCAGCGCGACGTACGCGATACTGACGAAGGTATCGGCCAGTCCCGCGTCCTGGAGCCAGTGCAATCCGATGCGGCCGACCTCGATGCCCGCGGTCGTCCCGGCGATCATCAGCACGCCGAGCTTGTAGTCGACCTGGCCGAGGTCGCGGTGTTTCAGGGTGGCGATGACGGAGGTCCCGAAGACGAACGCCAGGCCGGACGCGACCGCCACGTCCGGTTTGTACCCCATCACCAGCAGTGCGGGCGTGACCAGGAAGGACCCACCCATGCCGAAGAAGCCGAACAGGAGGCCGATGAGGACGCCGAAGCTCGCGAACATCGCGAGCAGACTCGCGGCGATGCCGAACACCTCCACGCTCACTCACCCCGGAGGACCCGGGCGATGGTCGGGCCGAGCACGCGCTCCAGCGCCCCGTACCCGACGTACAACACGAGTGCCTCGAGCAGTACCGCCCCGATGAGGATGGCGGCGCCCGTCGGCCCCGTGAGGTTCTCAATACCGAACATCGTCTGACACCTCGTGCAGTCTTGTGTATTCCATGGGATTCTGCGCAGACGAGGATAACCGATGTCTCGACTTAACGGTTTTGGGTATAGGCTACAATACAATATCTGGATAGGCTACACATGGTTGGTGATAAGTTATGGATGGCTACGACCCCGAAACGACACTGTAGCCCAGGTGACTGTGGGGTTCTTTCGGTGACTCGCGCGCGGCCTGGGTGGCTCCAGAGGATACTTATGGAAACGGAGAATTCCCACAACCACACATGGATGTCGACCGGGACTGTCCCGACTGTGGGGCATCGCTGGAGCGGATGGAGCTGCAGGGAACCGACCTCGCGGGTGAACTCGCCATCGTTTCAGCCTCCTCCGGCGAGGGGTTCCTCGGGGGCCTCCGCGCGGACGAGATACTCACCCCGGTCCCCTACGTCTGTCAGGAATGTCGTCGGACGCTGTGCTACGCCGAGGGGTGAGCGGCCGTGTCGCTCGGCCGCGACCGCCACGCGCAGCGCCCAGATATTGTATTGGGCAACATCCACAATCTTATATCGCTCGAGCCGCTAGCGGAGATACGTATGCCCGACGCGATGACGGACTACCTCCAGCAGGACATGGAGTGCGAGGGGCTGCTGGAGTGTTTCCACGGCCTGAAAGCCCTCGACCGCGAGGTGTTCGGCGTCCTGACCGACGCGGACGAGGCGCTCACGGTGGACGAGATCGCCGCGGTCGTCGAGCGCGAGCGCTCCACCGCCTATCGGTCCATACAGCGGCTCCTCGGCGCTGGGCTCATCCGCAAGGAGCAGATCAACTACGAGCAGGGCGGCTACTGCCACGTCTACCGGCCCGCCGGGGGCTCGGAGATGGCCCAGGAGATGCAGCGGCTGCTCAACGACTGGTACGCGAAGATGGGCCAGCTCATCCGCGAGTTCGAGGACAAGTACGAGGGGACGCAACCGGAGTCCCCCCTCGAGCGATAGACCGACCGGGCGGTCGCGCTCGGGCCCGGTACGGCCACCGGTCCGGTGTCTTGTCGCTTGTGCAAAAACCGCGCAAACATTTTAACCGCACAGCTCCAATCTGCCATCGATACTGATGCCAGACCCGATGTCAGAGCAACTCCAGCAGGATATGGAGTGTGAGGGGCTGCTGGAGTGCTTCCACGGGCTCAAGGAGCTCGACAAGGACTGCTTCCAGGCGATCGTCGGCGCGGAGGAGGCGATGACCGTCGAGGAGATCGCCGAGGCGGTCGACCGTGAACACTCGACGGCCTACCGTGCGGTCCAGCGGCTCCTGAAGGCCGGCTTCGTCCAGAAGGAGCAGATCAACTACGACCACGGCGGATACTACCACGTCTACTACCCCACCGACGCCCAGAAGATGTCCGCCGACATGCAGCGGATGCTCAACGACTGGTACGCGAAGATGGGCCAGCTCATCCGCGAGTTCGAGGACAAGTACGAGGGCACCGGCGCCGTCGAACTCCCGAGCTGACGCGAACTGTCCCGCTACCGATTCCTCCCGACGATAATATTCAGATTTCCTCGATTATGGAGACAATAACCCACCAGATAAACCATTATCGTTCAAGAGGGGGACTCAGTCCACCTTTCCACTCAGCACCCGCGCCGCGGTGGCGACGGGGTCCCAGACCGGGCTGAACGGCGGCGCGTACGCGAGGTCGAGGTTCTCGACCTCCGCGACGGTCAGGTCGGCGTGGAGTGCGGTTGCGACGGTGTCGATACGCTTGACGCCCTCACGCCCGACGATGCTGGCCCCGATGACCCGACCGCTGGGTCGGTCGGCCATGAGCATCACCGTCAACTCCGTCGCACCGGGGTAGTAGTGCGCCCGTGAGGGGGCCTGTATCTCGACGGAGACGGGGTCGAACCCCGCATCGCGGGCCTGCTCCTCGTCGGTGAGCCCCGACCGGGCCGCGCCGAGGTCGAACGCCTTCACGATGGCCGTCCCCGCCATCCCGCCGACCTCGGTCGGCGTCCCGGTCACGCTCTGGCCGATGGCGCGCCCGGCCCGGTTCGCGGTCAGCGCGAGCGGCACGTGGTCGGGGGCGTCGGTGACGACGTTGTGCGCCTCCGCGCAGTCCCCGGCGGCGTAGATGTGGTCGACGTTCGTCCGGCCGTACGCGTCCGTGGCGATGGCCCCCGTCTCGCCGATCTCGATGCCCGCGTCCTCGGCGAGCGCGACGTTCGGCGCCACGCCGACACCGACGACCACGATGTCGGCGGGGACGGTCTCGTCCTCCAGCGCCACGCCGTCGACGGCGCCGTCGCCGGTGAACCCCTGGACCGCGGTGTCGAGGTGGAGTTCGATGCCCTGCTCGCGGAGGTGGGCCTCGACGACGGTCGCCACGGAGTCGCCGAACGGCTGGAGGACGTGGGGCAGCATCTCGTACATGTGGACCTCGAGGCCGCGCTCGTCGAGCGCTTCTGCCATCTCGATGCCGACGTAGCCGCCGCCGACGATGGCCGCGCTCTGGGGGTCACGCTCCGTGACGTACTCCTGGATGGCGTCGGCGTGGTCCATCGAGTGGATGGTGAACACGCCGTCGAGGTCGATACCGTCGAACGGCGGCTTCACGGCGTGGGCACCTGTGGCGACGAGGAGCTGGTCGTACGGCTGGTCGAACTCGCCGTTGGGCCCCTCGACCCGCACGGTGCGGGCCTCGGGGTCGATGCCGACCACCTCGTGACCCGTCCGGAGGTCGATGTCGCGCTCCTCGCGGAACTCCTCGGCTGTCACCTGCACGAGATCCTCCAGTTCGTCGATCTCGCCCTTCACGTAGTACGGCATCCCGCAGGCCGCGTACGACACCCACTCGCCCTTCTCGAAGACGACGATATCGAGGTCCGGGTCCTCCCGCTTGGCCTTGCTCGCCGCGCTCATTCCTGCTGCGTCCCCGCCGACGACGACGAACGTATCTACCATACCAGGAGGGAGGCTCGGCGACCAGTAATGAGGAGCCGGTGGTTCGCAGAATGTTGGAAACAGCGAAAGACTGGAGGTGGCGTCACGGTCACCCCGCCGTCGGAGTCACCCGGGCAGGAAGAGGTTGATGACGGCGACCACGAGTCCGGCCAGCGCCATCCGCGCGGCGGCGACGTACCAGCGCTGCCCGGAGATCGAGCCCATGTAGGCGCCGAAGACGCCGAGAACGCCGATGCCGAGCCCGACGGCGAGGAGGGCGGCCTCGACCATCGTCAGGAGGCCCCCCTCCAGCAGGAACGGGGAGAGCGGGATGAGGATGCCGAGTATCGGCCCGAGGCCGCTGGCCATCGCGTGGAGGAGGCGGGCGGTCGAGCGCTCGCGCTGGATGCGGGTGTCGTCGAGGTCGGTCAGCATCGCCCGCTCCATCCGGATGATCTCCGCCTTCGTCTCGGCACGCTCGATCTCCCAGACGCTCCAGACCGCCGACGTGCCCAGACCGACCGCTGCACCGAGGCCGATTTTGATAACCGTCGCGCCGTCGGGGATGCCGGAGAGGACCGCACCGACGACGACGCCGATGCAGGTGAGCGTCCCGTCGAAGCCGTTGGAGACGAAGTAGCGACGGGCGATGGGGAGGACGTCCTCACGCGAGAGGACCTGTGCCAGCCGCTGTCGGAGGGGCGACACGGTTCAGCGGTCCTGTGGTGTCGGTCGTTCGTCGACGAGGTAGTCGCCACAGGCCACCTGGTCGACGGAGTGGACGGTCCCGCCCTGTCCCTCGATGGCGTCCTCGACCGCCGCGAACTCGATGTCCGTGCCCTCGAAGGTGAGCTTCAGGTTCTGCACCTCGTTGTCGAGTTCGATGAGCGACGCGTTGACCGCCTCGATACTGTCGACATCCGCGACCCGTCGGCTGAACTCCAGTACCGACGGCTCGTGGGGCTTCAGCACGTCCAGTACGAGGCGACGAATGGGGGCCATATCTCCGGGTCCGCCCGGACGCGTCTAAAGCGTGGTGTGTCTTCTCCCCCGCTGGGAGCGGCCGACGGCCGACGCCAGGCGTTCCAGCCGATAGCCGCCGGTGGTCACCCCAGCACGTGGGGCCAGAGGAACCGGATGAGCAGGTAGGCCGCGCCGGTGGTGAGCAGGATGACGACGGCGTCCAGCAGCACACCCGCCCGGAGCATGTGGTCGCGCTCGACGTAGCCGGCGCCGAAGACGATGGCGTTCGGCGGCGTCGCGACCGGGAGCGCGAACCCGTAGCTGGCGGCGATGGCGCCAGTCACCGCCAGCAGGACGGCTGCGAGTTCGCTCGTCGTCCCGAGCGCGGCCGCGTAGGCGGGTCCGGCGTTGATGAGCAGCGGCGCGAGGATGGCCGCCATCGCGGTGTTGGATGCCAGTTCGCCCACGAGGACGGTCAGCGCCACCACGGCCAGCAGGACGACCACGACCGACGTCCCGGCCAGCGCCTCGACGGTCACGCTGGCCATCCAGCGCGTGGCCGCCGTATCCCGGAGGGCGTTCGCGAGTGAGATGCCCCCACCCAGCAACAACAGCGTCCCCCAGTCGATGTCGACGAGGTCGTCCCACTCGGCCGCGCCGCTCACGACGAGCACGGGGATGGAGACCATCCCGACGAGGACGTAGAACAGCAACCCCTCGTGGCCGGCGGTCCCGAAGACGCTGGCCCCGTCGCCGCCGAACAGCGTCACCCGGACCGCCGACGGGAGCAGGTCGCCGAGGAGGAACTCGAAGCCGCCCAGCAACCAGAGCCCGGCGGTCGCGGCGAAGACGACGACGGTCCGTCGCGCCGCAGGCGAGAGCGGCCCCATCGCCCGATGCTCCTCGCGAGCGCGCTCGCGGGCCGCCTGCACGTCGTATGGCTCGGGTGGGTAGACGACGTACGTCAGGAGGACCCACGCGACGGGGAGCAACAGCACGACCATCGGGAGGCCGATGGCGAGCCACTCGACGAAGGTGATCTCGAAGCCCAGCAGCTCGTCCAGTTGGCCGACCACGATGGCGTTGGGTGGCGTCCCGATGAGGGTACCGACGCCGCCGAGACTGGCCGCGTAGGCGATTCCCAGCAGCATCGCCACCTGCAGGTTCGAGGCCCGCTCGCCGGAGCCGGCCGCCTCGGCGGTCGTCAGGTCGGTCACCGAGTCGACGATGCCCAGCACGATGGGGACCATCATCGCGACGGTGGCCGTGTTGGAGACGACCATCGAGAGCAGCGCCGTCGCCACCATCACGCCCGCGACGAGGCCGCGCGAGGACGTGCCGAAGCGGACGAGGATGCGGTAGGCGATGCGGCGGTCGATCCCGTGGGCCTGCAGCGCCTCGGCCAGCACGAACCCCGCCAGCAACAGGAAGATGACCGGGTCCGCGAAGCCGGCGACGGCGTCCCCGAACGAGGGATAGACGCCGAACGCCGTCAGGAGGATGGGGATGCAAAGCGCCGTCAGCGGGAGTGGGATCGCACCCGTCACCCAGAGGATGGCCGCGAAGGTCATCGTCGCGAGGGCGAACTGACCGGCCGTGGTGAGGCTCCCCCCGACAGGGGCGAGCGCGACCAGCCCGGTGGCGAGGAGTGCGACGACGAGGGTCAGGGCGCGGGCGTTCGATGAGGCCACGGGACACCCGCTTCGGCAAGCGCGCGGCAGTTAGTCCTGTCCCTCGGGTGGACTCCGGAGCGCCGGTGACGCCCCGGAACCGGTCCACGGAGGGCGCCGCCTCACTCGATGTCGATGGTGTGTGCGTCCGCGGCCTCCGCCTTCGGGAGCGTGACCGTCAGGACGCCGTGCTTCATCGTGGCGGAGACGGCGTCGCGGTCCACCGTCTCCGGGAGCCGGATTGACCGGCTGGCCGAGCGGTGACGGCGCTCGCGCCGGAGGTACTGTTCGTCCTCATCGACGGTCTCCTCGTCGTGGTCGGCCTCGATGCGGACCCTGTGGTCCGTGACCGTCACCTCGACATCGTCGCGCTGGAAGCCGGGCAGGTCGACCGTGAGGACGAACGTGTCGTCGCGGTCGGCGAGGTCGACGGCCATCTCCTCGACCTCGGCGAAGCGGCCCAGCGGGCCCTCACCCTCGAACATGTGGGCCGCGTCGTCGAACTGGCGGCCCATGGTCTCGAACAGGCGCTCGATCTCGCGGAACGGGTTCGAACGTGAACTCATGGTACATGGGGCGGTTCGAGCCGGGAGCTGAAAACCGTGCGACCGGTTCTCATCCAGTGAGAGCGGACTGCCGGTTTGGTATCACTGGCGGCGCAACTGCGCGAGCGGGGGGGAGAGGAGGGGGCTGGACCCGCTGGCGCCGCAGGTCGTCGCCGGTGTCGCGTCCCCCTCCGAAGCACCCTGACGCCGGCCCTCGCCGGACCGTTCGGCCCCGGTCCCGCCGGTCGCGGGTGGGTCCTCGACGGCGTGGCGATCAGCTCACATGTACATCCGGTTCGTGGGATAGTCGTGGCCCTCGGTCGGTTCCTCGGCCTCCTGAATGGACTGCATCCGCTCGGCGAGGTCCGCGAAGTAGCGCTCCATCTCCTCGGCCCGGTCGCGGAGTTCCCCCTCGTCCACCTCGATCCCACAGACGGGCTCGAGTGCGTCAAGCAGCCGGACGGCCGCGTCGAGGTCCGGTCCCGGCATGTGGGTGGGCGTGACCAGCACGCCCGTTGCCGGGGCCTCGCCGTCCAGTGCCCGGACCAGGAGCTCGCCGATGACTCCGTCGAAGAAACCGCCCGCCAGCGGTTCGATCTCCGGGCCCCCCTCGGGCGGGAAGTGTGCCTCCCGATAGGCCTCGGTGGCGACGTGGTAGACGACGTGTTCCTCCTCACGGTGCGGGAACGGCGTCCCGTGCAGGACGGTCACCTCCCGGATGTCGTGGCTGCCGGCCCAGCCGAGCAGGGCGTCCGTCAGCGGGTCCGCCACCCACGTCGGGAGGAAGACCTCGCTGATGAGCACCGTCACGTCCGAACCGGTCGCGCTGTAGAGCCGAATGGGGTGGCGCGGCTCGCCGTTCGTGAACGGCGTGATGTCCGGGAGGTTCCGCGTTCGGATGTGGCCGATCTGCTCGGTCTCGACGTTGTTGACGAGGTAGTCCGCCGCGGTCAGGCCGGCTACACCGACGCCGGCCATCCCGACGAGCAACCGCTCGCCCGGTGGCGTCTGGCTCGTCAACTCGACGGTGAACGATGGGTCACTGGCCATGCGCCAGCCTTTCACCGGGGGGTGCATAACTGACCCGACGATTCCCGGGCTGTGGCCGACGTCGACCGCTCGCGGAAGTCCGCCGTTCGACACCTCCCACATCACGAGCGTTCCGCCGTTCGCTCCATCCTACAGCACGAAGAACGAGGGGAAGTACAGCAACAGACAGAGGACCGCCGCTCGGCGGTCGATACCCTCACGCCAGTAGAACAGCGCCAGCACGGCGATAGACACTGCGAGCATGTACGTCAGCGAGGGAAGCAGCGTGGCGGTGTCCTCGACGACGACGTCGAAGAAGAGGGCCCCGACGCCCAGCGAGAACACGGGGTCGGTGATGTTGCTTCCGAGGATGGATCCGACGGAGATGCCACCCCGCCCCTCGTGGGCGGCGATACCTGCGACGACGATCTCGGGGAGCGTGGTTCCCAGCCCCGTGAGGAGGCCGACAACGTACTCCGGAATCCCCGCGAGGCGCGCGAGCGCCACTCCGTTTGTGACCATCAACTGCCCACCGCCGACCACGAAGACCAGCCCGACGACGATGACCGCGACCGAGCGGGCCGGTGGCTCGGTGGGCTCGACGACCTCCTCGGTGATCTCCTCACCCCCCTCGTTCGTGTAGAGGGTGTAGATGAACTGGAGGTACGCGAGCATCATCAGGAACCCCTCGGCACGCCCGATGACGCCGTCGTCGAGCGTGAGTATCATGATGATCATCGCCAGGATCATCGCCGAGCCGTACACCAGCACGTTCCGCCGCTCCGTGACGAACGGGGCGATGAACGCGACGAGGGCGATGGCGAGGGTGATCTGGGCGGTCTCGGAGCCGACGATGTTGCCGACCACCAGGTCACCTGCGCCGTAGTACGCGGCGTAGACCGAGGTGACCATCTCCGGGACGGATGTGCCGACGGAGATGAGCGTGACGCCGATGAAGAACGCGGAGACACCGTAGTAGAGCGCGAGGTCGGCGGCGGCCGTCACGGCGCGGTCCGCGCCGGCGACGAGCGCGGCCAGGCCGACGACGAACAGGGCGGATTCGACCAGCATCGTTCCCTACCTCATCGTCGTCCGCCGTAACGGTTGCTCCGCCCGGCGGTATCGAGGCGACGGGGGTGCTCAGGCGACGCCGCCGAGCAGGCTCCCGACCGCGTAGGCGACGGCGGCCGCGGCCATCCCGACCACGAACATCTCCATGCCGTTGATGGCCCAGTGGCGGTCCGTCACGAGGCTCCGGCTCGCGCCGACACCGAAGAACGCGAGCGCGGTGAACGCGATGGAGGCACCGAACAGCGGCCCCAGTTCGAACACGTACGGCAGCAGCGGCGCCCACCCCGCCACGACGAACGCGAGGAACGTGACGAACGCCGTCCGTGCGGGTGACTTCCCGCCGTCGTGGGGCTCGCCGGTGCCCGTCGCGCCCGCGCCCTGCTCGGCCCCGGTTCTCGACTCGCGGTAGTCGATCTCCGAGCGGCGGCTGAGGTAGTTACTCATCCCCATCGAGAAGCCGTCGGCGAACAGGTTCGCCACGCCGAGGATGAGGACGATGGAGGGCGAGAGCGCCGCACCCGCGACGCCGGAGACCACGGCGAACGTCGTGACGATGCCGTCGTTCGCACCGTAGATGACCTCCGCGAGGTACCGGCCCGAGGGCTCGACCTCGTCACCGAGCAGTTCTGCGAGCATACCCGCATCCCGCCGGGTGGAGACAAATGCCCGTCGCTCGGTCCGACGGGCCGGGAACCGGACGAAACGTTTCGTGCCGTGGGACCGAGTGGGGCGGTATGAGCGAACACGTCCTGGTCCCGTTCGACGGGTCGCCACTCTCCGAGCGGGCGCTCGAACGGGTCTGCACGAGGCACCCGGACGACGACGTGACCGTCCTCTGCGTCATCGACCCCATCGACGCGGTGTACGAGGCCGAGGCGAAGGGCCTCGGGGCGGCCGAGTCGTGGGTCGAGCGCGCCACCGCCGAGGCCGAGGCGAGGCTCGAACGGGCCGAGGCACTCGCCGCCGACCACGGGGTCGCGGTGACGACGGCCGTCGAGCACGGCAAGCCCGCGAGCGAGATCCTCGACTACGTCGGAGCCCACGCAGTGGACCACGTGGTGATGGGGAGCCACGGTCGCAAGGGCGCCTCGCGGCTCCTCCTCGGAAGCGTGGCCGAGCGGGTGATGCGCGGCTCGCCCGTTCCGGTGACGGTCGTCCGCTGAGTCGGGGGCTCGAGCGGTCCGTCCTCACCCGCCGGAAGTGACCCGGTCGCCGCTCGCGGTCCGGTGCTGGTCGTCGATGTGGAGTTCCAGCCGGACGGTCTCGGGCGGCGCCCGGTGCTGGGCGGTCACCCGGACCAGAAGCGTCGTGACCACCTGTTCGTCGGACGCGGGCGTGTGGCTGTCGAGGCTCGCGACGACGGTGCAGTTGGTGTCGCTCTCGGCCACGTCGGGGACGCTCCCGACCATCGAGGCGGGGACCGCACTCACCTGCACCACAGCCAGGTACTGGTCGGCGAAGTCGGTGGCGTCGAGGAAGTCGGCCGCGGCGTCGGTGAGTCGCTCGCGGTCGAACGCGTCGAGTCCCGACGCCGCGACGACGAGGCCCGCGTAGACGGCGTGCTCGCGCTCGTCCTGCAGTCCCGGCCCGAAGACCGGCCCGTCGTCGAGTTCGTGGACCGCGTACGGCGGGCCGCCCGAGGCAGGCGACAGTGAACAGCCGGCCAGCCAGAGTGCGAGGCCCATCCCGGCCCCCGCGAGCAGTCGCCGTCGGGTGGTCGGAAGCCGCGGCCGGTCGGACGGCACCGTCAGTTCTCCCCGGTGCGGTCCAGCGCCCGGTCCGTGGCGGCCGAGAGCGCCGCATTGGCGACCAGTACCGCGGCCACGGCGAGGCCGATGGTCTGCCAGCCCGCCAGTCCCGGCTGCACCACGTCGAACAGGCGCGCGAGCGGGGTGTACAGCACCGCCAGCTGGAGCGCCAGCGAGCCCGCGACGGCGGCGAGGAGCCACCGGTTCGACAGGAGCGACGCGCCGAACCGCCGCCGGATGACCTGGACGAGTCCCATCTCCGCCACCACGAGGAAGGTGAACAGCAGCGTCTGGGCCCGGACGAGCGACCCGGTCGCCGAGAGGGCCTCGAAGAAGATCACCAACCCGGCGACCGTCGCGGTGACCGCGATGGTCAGGACCGACAGCACGACGTCACGGTCGATGACGGAGTGGCCCGGCTCCCGTGGCGGCCGGTCGAGCACGTCCGGTGCCTTCGGGTCGACGCCCAGCGCCAGCGCCGGCAGGCCGTCGGTGACGAGATTGATCCACAGCAGCATCACGGGCGTCAGCACGAGCGCCTCCGTTCGGGAGGCGAACAGCTCGGGGAACAGCGCGCTCCCGAGGAGGACACCGAGGAAGACGATGAGCACCTCCGCGGTGTTGGCCGACAGGAGCAGGTTGACGAACTTCTGGATGTTGTCGAAGATGGCACGGCCCTCCGCGACGGCGTCGCGGATGGTCGCGAAGTTGTCGTCCTGGAGCACCATGTCCGAGGCCTCCTTCGTCACGTCCGTCCCGCGGATGCCCATCGAGATACCGACATCGGCGTTCCGGAGGCCGGGCGCGTCGTTGACGCCGTCACCTGTCATGGCGACGGTGTGGCCGTTGGCCTGGAGCGCCTGCAGCACGCGCACCTTGTGCTCCGGGGCGACGCGGGCGAACACCTCCACCTCCTCGACGACCTCGCGGAGTTCGGCATCGCTCAACGCGTCGAGTTCCGGCCCCGTCAGTGCGCCCGCGGGGTCGAAGCCGATGGCCTCGCCGATCGCGGCGGCGGTGACACGGTTGTCGCCGGTCACCATCACGACGCGGATGCCGGCGTCCCGGCAGTCCGCGACGGCGTCGGGGACCTCCCCGCGCGGCGGGTCGAGCATCCCCTGCAGGCCGAGGAACGTCAGTCCGGTCTCCAGCGTCTCGGCGTCGGCGTCCGGGTCGACGCCCGTCCGCCGTGCGAACGCCAGCACGCGGAGCGCCTCGCCCGCAAAGGTGTCGGTCCGCTCCTGGATGGCCGCGCGGCGCTCGTCGGTCAGCGGGACCACCTCGCCGTCCACCAGCACGGTGTCACACCGCTCCAGCACGGCGCCCGGCGCCCCCTTCGTGTAGGCCGTCGGGCTCTCTGGACGACCGGCAGCACCGTCGCCCGCGCCCACGACGACGGTCATCCGCTGGCGCTCGGAGGCGAACGGGACCTCACGCAGGCGTTCGACCTCCTCGCGGTCGATGCCGGCCTTCGCGGCGGAGACGACCAGCGCCACCTCCGTCGGGTCGCCGAGGAACGCCTCGTCGGCGTCGTCGGCAGCGCGCTCGGCGTTGTTGCAGTACGCCCCGCACCGGAGGACGGGGGCGAGGTCCTCGGCCGGGGCCGGTTCGCCGTCGCGCAGGAACTCGCCCGTCGGTTCGAGGCCCTGGCCCGTCACCTCGTAGACGGCGTCGCCGGCCGAGACCCGGGTGACGGTCATCTGGCCCTCGGTGAGCGTGCCGGTCTTGTCCGTGAGGATGGTGTCGACGGAGCCGAGGCTCTCGACGACGGGGAGCCGGCGGACCAGCGCGTTCCGGTCGACGAGTCGCTGCGAGCCCAGCGCCAGCGTCAGCGTCACGACCGCAGGGAGCCCCTCGGGGACCGCGGCGACCGCGAGCGTGATGGCGGTCAGGAGGATGGCGATGGGGCCGGTCTCCGTGAACAGGAACTGGACGGCGACGACGAGGCCGATGAGGCCGAGGACGCCCAGCCCGATGCGCCGGCCGAGTTCGTTCACCTCCTGCTGGAAGGGCGTGTCGTCGCGCTCGGCCTCCTGTATCTGCGTCGCGATGGCGCCCACCTCCGTCTCCATCCCCGTCTCGACGACGAGCGCCCGCCCACGCCCCCGGACTGCGGTGGTGTTCATGAACAGGCTGTTCGCACGCTCGGCGAGCGGGGTCGCTGCCGGTAGCGGGTCGGACGCCTTCGACGTCGAGGCGCTCTCGCCGGTCAGCGCGGCCTCCTTCGTCTCGAGATCGGTCGCCTCGAGGAGGCGCGCGTCCGCCGGGACCGCATCCCCCTGTTCGATCACGACCACGTCGCCGGGAACCACCTCGCGGGCGGGGACCCGGCGCTTCTCCCCGTCGCGGATGACGGTCGCGTCGGGCGTCGCCATCTCGCGCAGCCGGGCCATCGCCTGCTCGGCGCGGTAGTCCTGGACGAAGCCGAAGACGCCGTTGGCGAACAGGATGAGCAGGATGAGTCCGGCGTCGACGTAGTTGGGTTCCTCGCCGGGGAGCAGGCCGACGGCGAGCGACAGCGCCGCCGCCAGCACCAGCAGGTAGATGAGCACGTCCTGGAACTGCGAGACGAACAGCGCGAGCGGGGAGACCGACTCGCCCTCCCGGATCTCGTTCGGGCCGTGCCGCTCGAGGCGACGCGCGGCCTCGGTCGCCGAGAGCCCGGCCTCGTCGGTGTCGAGCGCCCCGTAGAGATCGTCGAGGGGGGCTGCGTGCCAGTCCTCGGGCGGCGTCAGCGCCGTCCGCCCGTCGGCATCACTCATCGGCCGGCCTCCCGGGTAGTCGCCCTCTGGCGGGGAGCGAGGGCGGGCTGTTCGTTCGCTCTCGGAGGGCACATCGGTTGGCTGGGTTGGCCGACACTCGGTCGGGACTTATGCCCTCCGCCGGCTCTCTCGCCGCGGGAACCGGAACCGTAGCGAAGTTGTCCCCCGCCCCAGTCGGGCATGGATATGTCGTCCGAACCGGGTCGTCGCTGTCGTCACGGGGGATACGTGTGGCGGACGCGGGCAGCGGGTGGTGTCCCGTGAGCGCACCCGAGGGGCCGGGCGCGAGCGAGGCCGCAGTGCCCTCGCTCAGTCGCGAACTCGGACTGTTCGAGGTCACGGTGTACGGCGTCGGGCTCATCCTCGGGGCGGGCATCTACGCCATCCTCGGCGAGGCCACCGCTGTCGCCGGCGAGTCCGTCCCGCTGGCGTTCCTCGCAGCCGCCGTCGTCGCCGGGCTGACGGGTCTGAGCTACGCGGAACTCGCCTCGCGCTTCCCGAAGGGCGAGGGGGACTACGTCTACGTCCGCGAGTCGATGGGGAGCAAGCGCCTCGCCGAGGTCGTGGCGGTGCTGCGGGTGTTCGTCGGCGCCGTCTCGGCGGCAGCCGTCGCGCTCGCGTTCTCGGGCTACCTGACCGCCTTCACCGACGTGCCCCCAGCCCTGGCGGCGCTCGCGCTGGTGGCACTCGCGTCGGCGGTCAACTTCTGGGGCATCGAACTCTCCGCGAAGCTGAACGTCCTGTTCACGGCCGCCGAGGTCGGGGGCCTCGCGCTGGTCATCTGGCTCGGGCGGAACACGTGGGGCTCGGTCGCGGTACTGGACGCGCCGTTCGGCGGCTCGGGTGTCGTCGCTGCCACCTTCCTCGTCTTCTTCGCCTACCTCGGCTTCGGCTCCATCGTCAACGTCGCCGAGGAGACCCGCGACGCCACCCGGACGGTGCCGCGGGCCATCCTGCTCTCCATCGCCACCACGACGGTCCTGTACGTGCTGGTTGCGTTCTCGGCGGTCGGCCTCGTGGACTGGCGGGCACTCGGGGCGTCGGCGTCGCCGCTCGCGCTGGTCGCCGAGGCGGGCGGTGGCGCGGTCGCCGGCTCCGTCGTCGGGGCCATCGCGCTCACCTCGACCGCGAACACGGTCCTCATCCTGCTGGTGTCGACCTCGCGACTGCTGTACGGCGTCTCGAAGAGCGAGTACCGCTCGTTCCCCACGATGTTCTCGCGGATCCACGCCGGCCGCCGGACGCCCTACCTCGCGGTCGCGCTGGTCGGTGGCCTGACGGTCCCGTTCGTCCTGCTGGGCGACCTCGGGCAGGTGGCGGCGCTGGCCAATGCGGCGCTGCTCGTCGTGTTCGTCGTGGTGAACGCCGCACTCCTCAAGCTCCGATTCGACCACCCCGGCGACCGGGCGGGGTTCACCGCACCACTCACCGTGGGGCGGCTCTCGGTCACCGCGCTCGCGGGGCTGGTGACGACGGTGGCGCTGCTGGTGGTCTACGTCGCGGGGCTGCTCTGATAGCTGCGACTCACCGGCCTTCCGCCGGCACGGATATCTCGAAAACCCGGAGTTTCATTGATAAATGTGCTGGTAGCTATATAACTCCGAGAATTATCTGGTAATTCATGTCGGGAGGGTCCGTAGCCCAGGTCATGACTGCACCGAGTGATCCGCGGATGGACCGGCGGACCGTACTGAGGGGCGTGGGGGTCGCTACCCTGGCGGGTTTGGCCGGCTGTACCGGTGACGGCGGCGATGGTGGTCAGGACACCGTTCCGGGGAACGACTTCCCGGCGGTCGACGACTGGCTGACCGAGACCGACGTGGGCGGCGCCGACGACACCTACGAGGGGACGCTGGTCGACCTGCGCGACCAGGACACCGTCACCATCGGTGTCGGGACGGAGGGCAACGGCGACGACTTCGCGTTCGGGCCCTCTGCGGTCCTCGTCTCGGCAGGCACGGAGGTCGTCTGGGACTGGACCGGCGACGGCGGCCGGCACAACGTCGAGGCCGAACCTGACGACCAGCTCGGCGAGTCCGACTACGAGTTCAGCTCCGGCGAGCCCACCCAGAGCGCCGACACCGAGTACCGGCGGACGCTCGACGAGGCCGGCGTCGTCCTCTACCACTGCGAGCCACACCTCTCGGTCGGCATGAAGGGTGGCATCGCCATCGAGTAGGGCCCATCCGGCGTCGGCGTCCCGTCGGCCACACTCCTCAGGAGCCTGTCGTCGCCGTCACTCCTCGATGGATTCGGCGATCTCGACGCCCGAGGACGCGCCGATACGGGTCGCGCCGGCATCGACCATCGTGAGGACTTCCTCGAAGGAGCCGATGCCGCCGGAGGCCTTGACCTCGACGTGCGGGCCGGCGGCCTCGCGCATCGCGCGGACCTCGTCGACGTCGCAGCCGCCCTCGTAGCCGACGGCCGTCTTCACGAAGTCGGCGCCGCCCTCGTCGACGAGCTCCGACGCTCGGCGGATCTCCTCGTCGGTGAGCGTCGGCGACTCGATGATGCACTTCAGCGTCTTCTCCCCGACGGCCTGCTTCACCGACCGGATGTCGTTGACCACGTACTCGTGGTCGCCGTTGACGAAGGCGGTCCGGTTCATCACCATGTCCAGTTCGTCGGCGTACTCCAGCAGTTCTTCGACCTCGGCCCGCTTCGCTCGCGGGTTCTGGACCCCGTAGGGGAAGCCGACGACCACCACCACGTCGGCCTCGTCACCCAGGATGTCGGCCGCGAGTTCAGCGTGGTAGGGGACGACGCACGCCGCGTTGAACCCGTACTCCAGCACCTCCTCACAGAGCTCTCGGATCTCGGCCTCGGTCGAGTCCGGCTCGACGTTCGTGTGATCGATCAGCTCCACCACCCGCTCGGGCTCCGCTCGAAGGGTCTCGGCGTCCATGCCCGGGGCGACTCGGGCGAGCGGCTTCCGTGTTTCGGGCGCTCGCGGCCTACAGTTTCCCCTGGCGCTCCGCGCGGCTCCGCTCGGCGGCCCGGCGCAGCTGGAACCAGACGACGGCAAGCGCGAGGAGTGGCGGGAACGCCATCGAGAGGACGTCCTACCCGGGGAGCTCCGGCGGCTCGAACGCCCGAAGGCCGAAGTAGGAGACGAGGACGGCGCCGAACCCGACCGTGACCAGTGTGACCTGCACCAGCCCGCCCACCAGCGGGAGTCGCGAGAGGAGTTCCATGACGAGGACGAACCCCGCCCCGCCCAGCGCCGCGGCGAGCGCCGGGCGCTCGACGGGCAGGCGCCGGCCCAGCAGGTGCCCGTACACCACGTACGCGTAGGCGACGACGAGGAACTGCCCGAACAGGCCGAGGATGCTCACGGGCAGGAGTATCAACGTGAACGCCATGTAGACGAACAGGACGAGCAGCGTCACGCCCGCCAGCGACCCGACGACGCCGCTGACCACCGGGTGGCCGGTGACGGTGGCGCCCACGTTGTCGAGGAGCGTGGGGGCCCGCCGGGTCAGCAGCGCGGCCGCGCCCCCGACGACGAGCATCTGGAGCAGGACGAAGCCGGCCACGGTCGCGGGCGAGCGCTGCTGTGGCGTCACGTCGACCGTCGTCCGCGAGCCGATGCTGGCACCCTCGGCCACCGCGGTCGTCCCGGAGATGGACTGGAGGTCGCCCGTGATGGCGGCGCCGTCGGCCACCGAGAGGTTGCCGGCGAGCTGTGTCACGTCGCCTGCCACCCGGCCCTCCACGTCGAGCGTGCCCCCGACGACGAACAGGCGGCCGCGGGCGGTGGCGTCCGGGGGCACCGTCACGGTCCCCCCGGCGACGACGAACGCCGGCGCGGGCCCCGAGAGGGCCCGGTCGCCCTCGAAGGTGATCTCCATCGACGCGGGCTCGGCGCCACTGGCCGACAGGAGGAGGACGACGACGACCAGCAGCGGCAACACCTCGACGGGGTTCATCGGGTCACCTCCTGGCGTTCCGGGTCGCCGCCGGACTCACGGTCCGTGGCGGACCCGCCGCCCCCGCCGGACGTGCGGGCGACCCCGACGGCCCGCTGGACGTACAGCCCGATGCCGAGCCCCAGCAGGAGGAGCATCGCCAGCGCGTTGACGAGGTTGAGGTGGGTCAGCAGCGTCACCTCGGCGTGGTCGAGGTAGAGCGCGACGGCCGTGCTGAGGAAGGTCGCCAGCCAGCCGGCCATCCCGATGCCGATGGCGGTGTGGGTGCCGACCGTCTCGGCGGTCGAGAGGTCGGGCCAGAGCGCGAAGTTCAGCGTCGTGTAGAAGCTGACCGCCAGCGCGTAGAACAGCGGGTTGACGATGGAGGGGGCGCCGCCGGCGACGCCGGGGAACAGCGACGCCAGCCGCAGGTCCGACGTGTAGAGGACGTGCGTGAGCGCGAACAGGGCGAACACCGAGATGAAGAGGCCGTTCCGGTCGAAGTTGACGTAGAGGACACCGGCCATCAGCGCGCCGACGACGTGGACGGCCGCAAGCGCGAGGCGTGGCCCGAGGTCGGGCGACTGCCACGAACTCAGGACGAGCGCCGGCGTGTCGATGATGCGGAGGAACCCGAGGCTGTCGACGAAGAAGACACCGAACATCAGCAGAACGGGCGACCAGAACGCGAGACTCCGGGTCGTCACGGGGGCGGGCCGGCAGAAGCGCCCGGGCCCGAACTCGTCGGCCTGCCCGGAGAGCGCGTCGAGGACGTCCTCGACGGCCGCGACCCGTCCGGAGACGATGACACCGAGGACGACGAGCCCGGGCAGCATCGCCGCCACCATCACCCGGGCGAACACGTCGATGGACCACGCCAGCGGGACGGCGTTGGCGAGGCCGTAGGTCGCCGCCGTGATGAGGGCCGCGACGGGGCCGCGGTCCGGGACGGGGATCAGGTCGACCGCGAGGCTGAACGAGACGGGAAAGCCCACGCCGAGCGCGACCGACGCCGCGAGAATCCACGCACCGAACGCCGGTACGGTCCGGATGGCGGGCGCGGCGACCGTCAGCCCGAACTGGACCACGAGGACGCCGAACAGGAACCGGAGGCGCATCCGGAGGTCGCGGCTCCAGCCCCGCCGGTCCATCGTCACGCCGAACGCGACGGCGACGGCGAACGTGACCAGCGCCAGCCCGCCCATCCAGAGCGAGACGGCGGTCCGGCTCATCCCGACCAGACGCGTCCCGAGGTCGATGAGCCCGAGCTGGACGAACGTGATGTTGTAGTAGTACCCGGCGGTCATCAGCGCGACGAACAGGCCGTACCCGGCAACCGTCGGCCACCGCCCCTCGCGGACGTAGCGGAGCAGTCTCACGCACTCACACCCCCGCGTCCCACCGGTCGGGGGTCGATATACCGCCGTGACCGAAGGGCTGGTGCGTCGGCGCCATCAGAGCGCGACGACGAGGACGGCCGAGACGGTCAGTAACGTGACGTGGAAGCTGGCGTGAGCGACCATTGCCGTCTCCAGCGAGCGCCGCCAGAACAGCCAGCCCAGCGCGACGCCGGCGATGGTGTTCAGGAGTACCGTCCGGACGACGAGTGCGACGCTCGCGTCGTAGGTGGCCAGCAGGGCCGGGAGGTGGCCCAGGCCGAACAGGACGGCGGCGACGACGATGGCCGCCCACACGGCCGCCGCGGAGGGGGATGGCCGTCGCTCGCCGACGCGGTTGCCCACCCACCAGAGGGCCCAGGCGAGCGGGGCCATCACGCCCCAGCGCAGGAGGAGCTCCTCCGTGATGCCGCCGTAGAGGAGCCGGTAGGGTGCCGAGGCAGCCAGCGCCCGGAGGGTCTCGGCGTCCGACCCGGCCATCCCGCCGTCGATGGCGACGAACGGCGCGAACGCCGCGTCGAGAACGAAGACCACGACGAACGTCGCGGCGCCGACGGCGACCGCCAGCGGGAGCGAGTCCCGGACGGCCGACCAGTCCGGGCGCCCACCGCTCGCCCACGCGTAGACGTGTGACCGGAGGCCGACCCGTGGGGCGGTCACCGCACCGAGTGCCACGAAGACGGCGAGCAGGACCGTCGAGTTGGCCGCCGCGACGGCGACCAGCGCCGGGTACGAGAGCCCCTCCAGTCCGGGCGTCCCCCGGAGCGTCGGCGCGACGGTCATCGCGATGGCGACGACGCCCGTCATCCCGAGGGCGAACAGCGCGAGGCCACCGCGGAGCCGGCTGCCGGCCGGGGGGCTGGCGCCGTCATCGGCCCGCGTCTCGGTGATGTCGGCGGTCACGCGCCGCCCTCCGCCTCGGGTCCGGCGTCGGTGTCCTGCTCGCGGACCGCGGTCCGCTGCTCGGGGACCAGATCGAGGTCCGGCTCGATGTCACCGAGGATCAGCAGCGAGTAGTACCGGAGGTAGGTCACCACCGGTACCTGTGCCAGCGCGACGGCCACCAGCACGGCCAGCAGGAACACGAACCCGACGACCACGAGCACGACGATACCGGCGGGCTCGGCGACGAGGAAGACGCCGAAGCCGACGGCGAACAGGATGCCGAACGGGAGCAACAGCACGAGGACGGCGAGCAGGACCAGGATGCCGACCAGGACGCCGCCGGTCGCCGAGAGGAGGAAGCCGACGACGGCGTACGCGAGATACTGCTTCCACTCCGCACGGAGACTGGGCCACAGCCGCCGCCACCCCGAGAGGACGCCGCGCCCCTCGGCCATCATGATGGGCACGACGAAGGCGGTGGTGAAGGCGTAGATGGTGGCGGCGAGGAACGCGAGGACCAGGAACACCGGGATCAGGAGGACGAGGAGCGCGAGCGAGATGCCGAGGCTGGCGGGGCCGATATCCAGCGCCGAGAGGACGACCGGACCGATGATGGCGAGGAAGCTCCCGAGGACGACGATTCCCAGCAGCAACCGGAACCCGAACAGGCGGACACCCTGCCGCCACCGGTCGGACCAGTAGCGCCGGATCGCGACGGTTTCGGTCCGGACCGTGTCCACGAGGACGAACTCCATCACGGACGAGACGAACAGGTATACGAGTCCGACGAGGACGACGACCGCGACGACGGCACCGACGATGAGCCACAGCTGCGGGCCCACATCGACGTTGGGGGTGACGCCCGGCGGAACGGGGCCGCCACTGCCGTCTCCGCCGAAGGAGGTCTGGAACCCGGAGAAGTTTGCACCGGGGACGCCGACGAAGAACGCCACCACGGCGAGCTTCAACCAGGTCCGCCACTCGACGGGGGTGAGGAACGACCTCGTGACCTCGAACGCATCACCGAGGTCATCCAGGGCATAGAGGGCCATAACCGACGTTTCACGGCATCTGATTTAGTAGTGGGTGGTGGTTCTCTTCCGCCGGAACCCGACCGCTCGCGTCGTCTCCGTGATGAGATCGCCCGACGACCTGGGCCGTCCCGATCCAGTCGTGGCGCCCGCTACGCCATGTGGATTCGGGCCACGGCGTCGGGGAAGCGCAACGGTTAATAAGGCCAGTCAGTTACGAGAAAACGCGCTCTGGTAGTGTAGTCCGGCCAATCATATTGCCCTCTCGAGGCAATGACCGGGGTTCAAATCCCCGCCGGAGCATTCCGTTCTTCACCCGTTCACAGCGTCCCGATTTCACCTCCAATCGTCCTCACAGATGTCGGTCCGCTCGTCCTGCAGACGCGGGTCGATAGCGGGCGCCCGATGCCGGTCACTAGCTCGTCGCTGCGCACCTGCGATCAGCGATTCCTCGTCCGTCCCTCGGAACTCGCGGTCACCGATCCGTTCGCGAGCGATGCGTTCGAGCGAT
The DNA here is from genome assembly GCF_029338515.1 of Haloglomus litoreum. Lineage (GTDB taxonomy): Archaea > Halobacteriota > Halobacteria > Halobacteriales > Haloarculaceae > Haloglomus > Haloglomus litoreum. Next base: position 2,841,541 of record NZ_CP119988.1, read on the forward strand.
GATACCGACGAGGGATCCTCGCCCGTCCCATCCCCCGCTTCATCTCCCGGGGTGGTCACTCCCTCGGCCGGCGGGTCGCTCCCGGTCTCCGCGTCGAGCGCGGGCACCACGTCGGTCAGGAACAGCACGTCCGGGCGGTCACCGGTTCCCCGCTTGTAACTCGATACCGTTGCCCGGATCCGTCGCCGTTCCGGTTCGTCGTCCGGCTCCGTCCCGAACGCACCAGCGAGGCACCTGACGGCCGATTCCTTCGACCGCCCCGCAACGTACCAGCTTCCGTCCCGAGGCTCGACCTCCAGAACGTCCCGCTTGCCGACGGTGTTGAACCACTCGGTCACGGGCCAGGGTCCCGCGTAATGACATAAAAAGTCTCGCCGAATGCGCGACGGCCTCCAGCCACGAGGCCAACGCCTACCACCCCTGCCCGCCACGCTCCGACGATGACCGACACGGAGCGTCACCGCATCGAGGTCGCGGACGGGGAGTCACTGGTCGCGGTCCATCATCCCGCCACGGACCCGGACGCCGACTGGTTCGTCTGCTGTCACGGCTTCGCCAGCGACCGCACGGGGAGCTACGAGAGCCGCTGTGAGCGCGCCGTCGCGGAGGGCTACCACGGCGTCCGGTTCGACTTCCGGGGCTGCGGAGATGCCGACGGGGAGTTCGCCGCCGCCACGCTCTCGGCCCGTATCGCTGACCTCCGTGCGGTGCTGGACCACCTCGTGCCCGACGACGAGGCCGTGGTCCTGTTCGGCTCCAGTTTCGGCGGCAAGACCGCCCTCCACGCCGCCGTCGGCGACGGACCCGGCGGTGACGGCACGCCCGACGAGCGCGTGCGGGCCGTCGCGACCCGGGCGCCCGTCACGTACGCGCGGGCGTTCGAACCCCTCGCCGAGGCCGTCCGCGCGCAGGGCGAGGTGGAGTACGCCCCCGGGTTCCCGGTCGACGAGCGCCTGGTCGAGGATCTCGCGGGCTACGACTTCGCCGACGTGGCCGCCGCGCTGGCCGTGCCGGTCGCCGTGTTCCACGGCCGCGAGGACGACTCCGTCCCCCTGCAGGACAGCCTCGACGCCGTCGGGGCGCTGGCGACCGACACGGCGCTGTGGGCGGTCGCCGACGAGGGGCACCGCTTCTCGCACGACGCCGAGGACCGGATGCGGGACGCCCTGTTCGACTGGCTACGGCGGCGCTGAACGGGAGAGCCCCAGACGACTCTTTGAGCCTCCACAAGGCCCTTTCCGTCCCCTGTGTGAGACCCGATATGGTCTCCCGCAGACGACTCCTCCAGGTAGGCGCCGGCACGCTGGCCGCGGCGGCCGGCTGTACCGACACCACCGACAATCCGCCGGCCGATGCCGGCCCCTCCGACCAGCCCTCCCCGACCGACGCCGGCGACGGGCCCACGACCACCCCCGACGGGGACCTGGACGCGTGGGAGCCAGCGTGGACGCTCTCCTTCGACCACGACGTTCTCGGGGTCGACGCCGGCGAGAACCACCTCTTCCTGACGGTGAGTGCGAACGACGGCCCGTCGGCGGTGGTCGCCGTCGACCCCGCCGAGCAGTCCATCGTGTGGCGCACCGAGTCCGAGGGTGAGGCCGTCGCCGCCTCCCACGCGGCCGCGAGGCCCATCGCCCGCGGGCACTGGGGGGCCACCGTCACCGCGCGGTCGGTCTACACCGTCGCGGGCCCCGCGGAGGAGCGCGAGTGGACCGCGCTGCACGCGCTCGACCGGGCCACCGGGGACCGGCGCTGGTCGGTCCGCAGGGACCGCCGGTTCTCGGTCGCCGGCGTGACGGACGGTCTCCTGGTCGCGACCGGACAGGAGTTCGTCGACCGCGGGACGCCGGCGCACCCGACCCCGACGCCCGAGCGGACCAGTACGGTCGTCTACGGTATCGACGCCGCAGACGGGTCGGTCAGGTGGACACGGGAGTTCGTGGCGGTCGGCGCGCCAGACGTCGCGCTCTCGTCCGACGGCATCTTCGTCGCCACCGGCGACCGACTCGTCGGCCTCGACCACCAGGGGAGCACCACCTTCACCCTCGACCACGGGCCCGCGACACGGGTCGAGGCGGTCCCGGGGCGGGTCTACTACCTGTCGGGCGACCCGTACGAGGGTGGCCCGCAGACGCTCCACGGCGTCTCCCCGGACGGGACGCGGGCGTGGGCACACGACCTCGCGGTCCACGAGCTCCTGCTCGATGGCGACCGGCTGTACGCCGGCGGCGATGTCGTCGTCGCGGTCGACCCGGACGGGACCGTCGCCTGGCAGGACGGCGACTACGGCGAGTGGCTCCTGCTCGACCCGGACGGGGACACGCTGTACACCCGGAGCGGCGTGCAGGCCGACGCCGCGACCGCCTACGACACCGCCGGGGAGGCTCGCTGGACGTTCGACCCGCCGGCGAACAACGCGTGGCCCGAGGCCGCCACCGCCGACGCGCTCATGGTCGACACGGTCTCCGGACCCACGTACCTCGTCGATGCCGAGGGCGAGGCCACGGCCACGCTGGAGCGCGAGACCATCTTCGACGCGCTCGGACTCGACGGGACGATGTTCGTCGCCGACGGTCGGAACCAGCTGCTCGCGCTGGACCCCTGACGCGAGCGCGCCGCTCCGGGTCGGCGTCGGCTCCGGACCGGCGGCAAGAACGCACCCCGGATGCGCGCGGAAGGATTTATCGGGGGACCGCCGGTTCGTTGGGATATGCGACAGGGACACACACATCGCGGGAGGGCGTGGCCGTGAGCTACACCCGTGGCACCATCGCGGCGCTGGTCGACGCCGTGGTTCCGGCGACGCCGGAGGCCGGAGACGACGTGGGGGCGGCCGGCGCGCTCGACATCGACCTCGACGAGACGGTCGAGACCGCGTTCAACGAACTGCAGGAGGCGCCCGAGGGACCCATCCGGTCGCTGGGCTACGAGACGATGCCGTTCGCGCCGCTGCTGGCGCTGCTGCTGGATTTCGGCGCGCTGGAACTCATCCTGGCGCGCGAGCGCGAGGAACCGCTCCAGTCCCCCGGAGAGCGGTTCGCCGGCGGGCCCTTCTCCCGGCTCGCGCCCGAGGACCGGATGCGGGCCATCCGCCTGCTGGAGGCCGACGGCCTGTTCCCGGCGCTCGACGAGCGGTACGACGCACCCATCGGCATCGTGGCCTACCTGATGCAGGGCGCGCTGTTCATCACGACGATGGCGGCCTACAGCGACTGGGGCGACGACGCCGAGGAGCCCCAGGGCTGGCAACAGGCCAATTATCCCGGCCCCGCCGACGGCTACGCCGTCCACATGGGCTACGAGGTCGACGAGTTCGAGGAGAACGACTACGGAACGGCCTCGACCGATGGGGGTGACGAGGCATGACGGGCTCCGGCATCGACATGGCGGACCCGGACGTGGTCGTCGTCGGTGCGGGCGGCGACGCCCCGGCGCTGGCGTGGCGCCTGGGTCAGCAGGGCATCGACGTGCTCATGCTCGAAGCGGGGCCGTTCCACGGGAACGAGCAGTTCCCGAACCCGCACGACGACCGCGGGAACGCCGCCTCAGCTGCGACCGGCGACCTCTCGGGGGATCTGCTGGACCAGCAGTTCACCGCCCGCGAGGGGGACATGGGCAGCCCCGTCGACGGCAAACTGCGCTGGGGGCCGGCGGACGCCGAGCGGGCGCCCTGGGCCCGGACGGTGCCGCAGACGGGCGTCATCTCGCAGGTGGCCGGCGTCGGCGGCACGACGCTGCACTACTACGGCAACCACCCGCGCGCGTTCGTCCCGGCCATCGACGACCAGCCCCACTGGCCCATCGACTACGCCGACCTGGTGCCGTACTACCAGCACCTGGAGTCGGTCCATCCGGTCAAGCCCGCGCCGACCACGCCGAAGGCGGAGCTGTTCTTCGAGGGGGCCCGCCGGTCGGGGTACGACCTCACGACCGGCCTGAACGTCGATGACGAGGGCTACCGGCCGTTCCCGAACGCCATCCACCAGCCCGACGAGGCACTCGCACGCGACGGCGACTACGACGGCGACTTCCGCGACATCGACGGCGATACGCTGGCCTGCCACGAGCACCAGGGCGGCCCACACCCGCGCGGCGCGGAGTTCGAGGACCGCGCGAAGCGAGGCTCGCTGGTCTCGCTCGTCCCGAAGGCGCTGGACACGGGTCACGTCGAGATCCGGCCGAACGCCTTCGCGACCCAGGTACTCACCCGCGCCGGCCCCGGGCCGCTCGAGGCGTGTGGCGTCGCGTACCGCGACACCTGGACCGGCCGGACTCGCCGCATCTTCGCCGACTGTGTGGTGCTCGCGGCGGGCTGCATCGAGACGCCGCGCCTCTGGCTCAACTCGGGCCTCCCGGACGACGGCTGGGTCGGCCGCGGGTTGACCACCCACCACTTCGATTTCGTCTCCGGGGTCTTCGACTCGGAGACGCTGGAGGATATCATCGGCCAGCGGAAGGTCGAACCCCACCAGGGACAGGCCGCCGGCTCGCGGCTCGACGTGCCCGGGAAGGGCGGCATCGCGGTCAACACCTTCGCGCCCGGCATCACCGCCTCGGTCATGTTCTCGGAGTCGGTCAACGGGTTCGCCTTCGAGAACGACACGAGCGGCGAGCCGTGGGACACCGAGGGGCGCATCACGGGGACGAAGCTGAAGGAGCAGATGAGCGACTACCGGCGGATGCTGACCCTCATCTGCCACACGGACGACCGGCCCCGCCAGGACAACGGCGTCTCGCTCGACGCGAACACCGAGGACGAGCACGGCCCCGTCGCCCGCCTCGACTGGTCGCCCCACCCCGAGGACGACGAGCGCCGGCTCGACCTCGCCCGTCGGTCGGCGAAACTGCTCGACGAGGCGGGCGCGACCCACATCCACCGGGCCGCCGCCGCGCCCATCTTCCTCCACCTGCAGTCCTCGATGGCCATCGGGAAGGTGCTCGATGCGGGCGGGGAGGCCCTCTCGGTCGACCGGCTGTTCGTCGCCGACCACTCCGCGCTCGCCAACGGCGTCGGCGGCGCGAATCCCACGCACACCGGGCAGGCGCTCGCCCTGCGGACGGCCGAGCATCTCGCCGAGCGCTACTTCGACGGCGTCGCCGACCCCATCCCCGCGGACCAGACGCCGGCGTCGGCCGACGACTGAGCGACGATCCGGCGGCCCACCGCTCCAGTCTGCGCCCGACCCGCTCTCCCCGTCGATGTCCCGTGGCGGCGTGAAGGAACACTCATTTACCGACGACCCGCGTCCCTCAGGCAGAGCGAGGCGGGACCGTCGGCTGACGGGCCCGGACGCGAGACGAAGACAGACACGACCCAGACGATCATGAACGAACGGACGCGAGAGTACCTCCGGGGCCGGTTTGGCGACCACTACCGGCGGGTCTCCATCGAGCCGCCGCCGCGCGCCAACGAGCGCGAGTGGGGGTACATCCCCTTCAGCGAGGGGGGCACCCGGATGGTCCGACACCGCGCGTGGATCGACCTCGTCGGCGGTGCGGACGACCTGGCGGACGCGCTGGCCGACGACTCCGTGCGCCCCCGGCACGTCTACTACTCCGCCGGGAGCTACGACGACCCCGGGGCGAACTCGATGGGGCAGAAGGGGTGGCGTGGCTCGGACCTCGTGTTCGACCTCGACGCCGACCACCTGCCCGGTGTCGACCCCGAGGAAGCGACCTACGCCGAGATGCTGGCGACCTGCAAGGACGCCCTCCTGCGCCTGCTGGACATCCTCGAATCGGATTTCGGCTTCACGGACACGGACGTCGTCTTCTCGGGCGGCCGGGGCTACCACGTCCACGTGCGCCGCGAGGACGTACAGGCTCTGGACCGGAGCGCGCGCGGCGAGATCGCCGCGTACGTCCGGGGCGCCGAGGTCGAGTTCGAGGACCTCATCCGGACGGAGGCGGTCGGCGGGGAGGCCGGGCGCAAGAGCCCGGCTGAGAAGCGGACGCTCCCACCCGACGGCGGCTGGAGTGGCCGGCTCCACGCCGAGCTCCTCGAGTTCGTCGACGAGGTGGCCGGGCTGGACGACGAGGCCGCAATCGAGCGGCTCCGCGAGTTCGAGAACGTCGGCGCGAAGAAGGCGGAGGGGGCGCTGCGCGCGATGCGGAACAACCGCGACGCCATCGCCGACGGCAACGTCGACGTCCACCCCGCCTTCTTCAGCGTGGCACGGACCCTCCTCGAGGACGAACTCGCGAGTGCGGGCGCACCCATCGACGAGCCGGTGACCACGGACATCAACCGGCTCATCCGGCTGCCGGGGAGCCTCCACGGCGGGAGCGGGCTGGAGGTCAAACCGCTCGACCGTGCGGAACTCGCGGACTTCGACCCGCTGGACGACGCCGTCCCGGAGACGTTCCGCGACAACGAGATCCGCATCACCGTGACCGAGGCGGGGCCGGTCGAGCTGCTGGGCGAAGCGTTTACCATGCAGGAGGGAGAGCAACGAGTGACAGAGGCACGGGGCGTCTTCCTCATGGCGAGGGGGCGCGCCGAGAAGGCACCCGAATGAGACACTCGAACTGATGGATCTGGACGAACTCCGAAGCGCGCAGAGCCGGGAACGACAGGCCTCCCAGCTCCAGCACCTGCGCGACGGCTTCTACGAGGAGGCGGCCAGCTTCATCCGTGGCCTGCGCACCGAGCGCGAGCGCGCGGCCGCGAACACGGACTACTCCTTCCCGTACGACGACCCGGAGGTCCAGCGGCTCACCAACGAGATCCAGACCGCCGAGGAGGTCGTCGAGTCGCTGTACGAGCGCCGCGTCGGCAAGGTCGTGAAGATGGCCTCCTTCGACGCAGCCGGAATGGCCGTCGACGCCGAGGGACTCACGGCCGAGGAGGCGGACCTCTTCGAGACCCTTGTCGGTGACATCGAGGCCAACCGCGAGCGCGTCCTCGACGCCCTCGCGGGCACGTCCGGCGACGGCACCGGACCGGGGACGTCGGCCGGCGAACCGGCCGAGACCGCCGCCGACGGCCGTGCCGCGAACGCGACCCCGGATACCCCCGGACGGGCCGACGCGCCGGCCGCAGGTGGCGACCAAGAGGGCCAGCCGCGCGCGGCCGAGGACGAACCGGTCCACATCGGCTCGGGCCCGGCCGCCGACGGCCCGGTCTCGACGGCAGACGAGGGGACCGACCCCGAGAACGCCTCGCCACCCGGGCAGGCACCGACGCCGGGAACGGGGACCCGGGAGGCCGGCGCGCCCGAGTCCCAGTCGGGTTCGGGGCCGGCATCGACGTCGGACTCCGGCCAACCAGCGCCACCGCGGGAGTCGTCCGACGGGAGCAGCGTCCCCGGGAACGGACCCGGCGACGCCGACCCGACGGACGACGCTATGGACGCGGCATCGGCGATGGGAGGCGTCGGAGACGGCGCGAGCGGCGAGGCGGGCCCAGGCGGGGCCGACGGCCGGTCCGCAGGCAGGGCGGACGCGAGCCCGTCCCCGGACCCGGAGCGCGCGCCGACCGAGACGCCACCGGCGGAGCGGGGGCCCGCCGCTGCGACAGCGACGACCGAGACCGCGGGCGGAACCACCGACGCCGTGACGACCGATACTGCGAACGGAGCAACCGACGTGGCCCCGGCCGATACCGCGAGCGGGCGCGCTGGCGACGCGACCGGCGACGCTGCAGCCGACCCCGGGCCGGATACCGCCGCCGAGGCGGGCCACCAGCCGGTCCCGCCCGCCGACGGCCCACCGGGGAGCGACCCGGTGCCAGCTGACGAGGCCGCGTCGCAGGAGCCATCCCCACCGGCCGACCCCGACCCGGCGCCAGCCGGCTCCGACTCGACGGCCGCCCCCACGACCGGGGACACCCCGAGGGAGGCGTCGGCCCGGTCGGACGCCGGTGGGGCGGACGCGTCAGGGACGAACGGCACGCTGGTCCAGGTGACGGCCGACGTGGGGGAGATCTTCGGCGTCGACGGCCGGGCGTACGACCTCGCGGCCGGCGACGTGGCGGTCCTCCCGGCCGACAACGCGGAGCTACTGGTCGGGGACGGCGAGGCCGAACGCCTGGACTCCGCGGTCCCCTTCTCCGGTCACTCGAACCGCTCCTGATACCAGCGGTCGATCCGCTCCCAGTTCGAGTCGACGACGAACGGGAGCGCCAGCAGCACCGTGATGAGGAGGATGGAGAAGACATCACCGGGGATGCCGAGCCGCGAACTCGGGATGGCCGACCCGAGGAACGCGCCGGTGTGCGAGCCGGCGATGACGAACAGTAACTGCCGGACGCTCCGTCGCCGCCGATCCGACCGAGTGGCCACCTGCTGGTCCTGGCTCATGTTCCAGGGTGCGATTGCGCGCCCCAAAACCGGTCCGGCTTCGATGGACGGTGCATCCGTCACCCCCCGACACGAACCCACACCGCCAGCGTGTGTCCGGGCCGCGAATCGGCGCACATGACGCGAGTCGAATGCGCGCCCGCGCGCTCACCACCAGCGACAGCCCGGCTCCCACCACCGCGACCACCACCACCATCGGCGTCACGTCCGGCCTCCCACCAAGGCGGCCGGACAACCCGCTGCCTGACGTGTGTCCGGCCTCCCACCGGTACACCCACCGTGCACCGGGGGTCGCGCTCTCGCGCTGCCCACCAAGGCGGCCGAACGACCCCGTTCCGTGCTCCGCTCCGTTTGCGGCCGCCCGCGCGGCCGACCGGGAGCCGTGGCGAGCTACTGGACCAGGCCGGAGACGACGCGTGACTCGGCCTTGCGCAGGTGCTCGTCGACGGTCGAGGGGGCACAGCCGAGGTTGTCGGCGATGTCCTTGTGCGTCGCGCGCCGCGGGACGTCGTAGTAGCCCTCCTCGACGGCCGTCTCGAAGACCTCCAGCTGGCGGTCCGTCAGCGGCGAGAGCAGGTCCTCTCCACCGGGGACGTACGGACCGGCGTTCTCGACGGTGAAGTCGAGCGCGCTCGGCAGCTGGCCCAGGGCCTCGCGCAGGTTCCCGTGCGTGCCGACGAGCGTCGCCTTGAGGCCGCCCTCGGTGAACTCCAGCGGCGTGTCGATGATGAGGGCGTTCTCGTGGGCGATCTCGAGCAGGGCACTCCCGTCGTCCGGGGAGTCGGCCTGGACGAACGCGTGGAACCCCTCCTCCTCGACCTCGACGACGTCGTAGTCGCGGACGCTGGCCCGCTGGGAGAGCGCGGTCTCGAACGAGTCACGGTCGCCCAGTAGCCGGTACAGCAGGACGGTCGTCCCGTCGGCCCGTGCGTCGACGTGGAGGAGCTCCTCTCGCGTGACGCTCCGGTGCCCCTCGATGAACCGGTCGACTGGGTGGATCGCGCGGTGCGTGGGTGACAGCGTGAGTTTGAGGTACTGCATTGTTGTTATGCCCCGGTTGCTCCCGGTGTACCTCCATCTGGATGCTACGGGTTAAAGAAGAAATTGACAACTGCGTCCAAAGGTTAGGTAGAGCGCCTCTAACCCAAGAATTCTACCCCAGGACCGATCGAAGGGGTACTTGAACACCCGGTGGAAACCTGGCACCCCATTTACCAGCGGTCGGCAGTCGCTGGGGGGTCGTTCCCCCGACGGCTCCGGCCATCCCGCCGACGTGAGCGCCGGAGGCCGGGCAACTGACCGGCGGCGGGCCGACGCAGCGGGGAGCATCCGGTGCACGCGCGCAGAGCATAACGACTATGCGCGGGCCAATCCGAGTTCGGGGTATGAGCGACTGGCCGCACGACCCCGACGGCGAGGAGGGGAGCGAGGGGATGCGCAAGTACGGACAGGCCATCCTCGCGAAGAAGCTCGACGAGGAGGAGGACTTCCCCCTCGAGCGCGACGCGTTCGTCGAGGAGTACGGCGATCACCCGGTCCGGCTGAACCACGACCGCGTCGTCAGCGTGGCCGACATCATGGAACACGTCGAGGAGGCGGAGTTCGAGGACTTCGTGGCGTTCCACAAGGCGGTCGGACACGCGATGCGCGAGAACGATATGTGGGAGATCACGCCCGAGGAGATCGGTCGGTAGCCGCACGGAGACCGGGCCGACGGCCCGCCCCCGGCCCCGAACTCGACAGCGCCACCGAGCGGCCGCACCGAACCACATCTCGGAACCGTGAACGGTAACGCATTTACTACGCACCCCCGGAGTCTCCGGCAGTGACGAACACGCAGGTCACCCTCGTTCAGATCGACAACTACGGGCCGTGGACGGTCACGCCGGAACCGCGTCGCGAGGTCGACCTCCAGACGCTCCAGTCCCGGCTGTACGCAGACCTCTCGCAGCTCATCGGCAACCGCGACGGGTACGTCTTCTTCACCCGCTTCGACAACATGATCGCGGTCACCAACGGGCTGGACCGCGAGGCCCACGCCCTGGTCCAGGAGTCGGTCGCGAACCGGTACCCGGTGACGGTGTCGCTGGGTGTTGCAACCGACCCCTCGCCCGCTGCCGCGCTCGGTGACGCGACGGACCTCCTGCAGGCCGCCGGCAGCGCCCAGGACGAGGACCGGACCCAGATCCTCGGTGGCGGGTTCCTCGCCGAGGACGACCGCACCGACGATGACGTCCAGATCGCCCACTTCGACGTGATCGACGCCACCGGGAAGTACACGGACCGGCTCAACGCCTTCGACTCGTTCATCCAGATCGAGCAGGGGTACGCCGAACTGATGCGGCATATGCGCCGGGCGCACGACTCGCTGTCGTTCTTCGTCGGCGGCGACAACGTCATCGCGGTCTGTCCGGACCTGGACCGGGCCGCCTACCGCGACGCCGTCGACCACGTCGCCGGCGAGGTCGACGTCGACCTGCAGGTGGGCGTCGGCCGTGCGAGAACCGCGCAGGATGCCGGGATGGGCGCGAAGCACGCCCTGGAGACCTGCCGGCACGAGGGCACGACCGTCGAGTTCGCGGACGGCCACGAGATTTAATACACCGGGACGCTCCGGTGTTCCGCCCCGAATGTGGGGAAAGGAACCGCTGTATGGTGAAATCCGGGTTTCATCTTTGACAGACTTTATATATTCTCCAATATAAGGGAACAGTTGACATGACACGGGAATACCGACGTCGTGATGTAGTGAAAGGTGCTGCCGGTCTCGGTGCTGTCGCGGGAGTCGCCGGCTGCACGCAGCTGGGTGGCGATGGCGGTGACGGTGGCGGTGGTGACGGCGGTGACGGTGGTGACGGTGGCTCCGGGGGAGCAGAGGCACTCGTCGTCATCGGCTATCCGGAGTCCGGGGTCCAGCTGTTCAAGGACTTCTACAGCGACTTCGACACCGACGTGCCCATCTTCGTCACTGACGGCCTGAAGGCCCCGGAACTGCCGGGGCAGGTCGGCAACGACATGAGCAACGTGACGGGGACGGCCCCGACCGCGGCCGGGCCGGGCCAGGAGTTCTTCACCAACCGATTCCAGGAGGAGTTCGGTGCCGAGCCGGGCGTGTTCACCTCGCAGGCGTACGACGCCAGCGCGGTCCTGATGCTCGCCAACCTCGCCGCCGGTGAGAACAACGGGAAGGCCGTCCGCGACCAGATGCGCGCGGTCGCCAACCCGAGTGGCGAGGAGTTCGGTCCGTCCGAACTCGCCGACGCCGTGGAGGCCGTCGCGGCCGGCGACGACATCAACTACGCCGGTGCCTCCTCGTCGGTCAACTTCGACGAGAACGGCGACATGCGCGCGGTCACCTACGAGGTGTTCGGCTTCACCTCCGACGGCGTGACCCAGCAGAGCACCATCGACTTCGGCGGTGGTGGCGGCGATGGCGGCTCCTCCGCCGACTACCCCGGCTCCTCGTCGGGCCGCACCGTGAAGTTCGGCGTCCTGATGCCGCTCACCGGCGACCTCGCCCCGGTCGGGAAGCCGATCCGCGACGGTGCCATCCTGCCGGCCCGCCAGCTCGAGGGGAACACGGACTTCACCTTCGACTACCAGGTCGAGGACACGCAGACCAACCCCGACGCCGGGGTCTCGGCCGCGGAGACGCTGGTCAACGCCGGCTACCCGGCGGTCACCGGCCCGGCCTCCTCCGGTGTGAACCTGCAGGTCTCGAAGCAGGTCTTCATCCCGAGCAAGGTCGTCGGCTGCTCGCCCTCCTCGACCTCGCCCACCGTGACGACGCTCGAGGACAACGACTACATCTACCGGACGCCGCCGAGCGACGCGCTGCAGGGCCAGGTCCTCGCACAGCTGGCTGCCGACAACGACGTCTCCAGCGTCTCCACGCTGTACGTCAACAACGACTACGGCCAGGCGCTCAGCCAGTCGTTCAAGAAGGCCTTCGAGGACAACCACGACGGCACCGTGCCCCAGCAGGTCGCCTTCGAGAAGCAGAAGTCCTCGTACACCTCGCAGCTCAACACGGCGCTCGGGCAGTAAGCGAACATCTCGGATTTCTGAATTTTTCACCTCTCGACCGAAGAGCTTCGCCATTACTGCCCATATACGTGACTCTAGTCGCATATCTCGTCGAGAATCGGATAACGAGTCCTGGAACGATCAGCGGACGACCGCGGTCGTCCGCGGCCTATCCGCCCAGGAAGTCCTGGCGGACCTGCTCGTCTTCGAGCAGCACGTCGCCGGCGTCCATGTACCGGTTCCCGCCCTGGACGAGGACGTAGCCCCGATCACAACGCCGGAGCGCCTCCTTCGCGTTCTGCTCGACCATGAGGATGGCCGTGCCGGAGTCGTTGATGCGGTCGATGCGGTCGAACATCTCCTGGACGAGGTCCGGCGCCAGGCCCGCCGAGGGCTCGTCCAGCATCAGGAGGTCGGGGTCGAGCATCAGCGCCCGGCCCATGGCGAGCATCTGGCGCTGGCCGCCCGAGAGCGTGCCGGCGCGTTGCCCCTCGCGCTCTCTGAGGATGGGGAAGCGGTCGTAGATCTCCTCGATGCGGTCCTCCGGGAACTCGTCGAGGATGTAGGCGCCCATCTCCAGGTTCTCGCGGACCGAGAGGCCGGCGAACACGTTCTCGTTCTGCGGCACGTACCCCAGCCCGAGGTGGATGATGTCCTCCGGGTTCATCCCGGCGATGTCCTCGCCGCCGAACTGGATGGACCCGCCCATGTACGTGGTGAGCCCGAAGATGGACTTCATCACGGTGGACTTGCCGGCGCCGTTCGGCCCGACGATGGTGACGTACTCCGCGTCATCGACGTTCATGTCGACCCCCGACAGGATCTGGAGGTCGCCGTAGCCGGCGTCGAGGTCGGTCACGTCCAGCAGCGAGTCCGTCGCGGACTTGTACTCCGAGGCGTCGCCGGCACGGGTGCCGGTGGAGACGCCGTCGTCGGAGTCGGCCGCGTCGCTCATACGTCACCTCCGAGGTAGGCCTCGATGACCTCCTCGTTGCCCTGGATGTCCTCGGCGGTGCCCTCCGCGAGCACCGACCCCTGGTGCATGACAATGATGTGTTCGCAGTTCTCCATGATGAGGTCCATGTCGTGCTCCACGAGCAGGAAGGTGTAGCCCCGGTCCCGGAGTTCGTGGATGCGCTCCAGCAGTTTCTCCTCCAGCGTCGGGTTGACGCCGGCGAACGGCTCGTCCAGCAGCACCATCTCCGGGTCGGTCATCAGCGCCCGTGCCATCTCGAGCAGTTTCCGCTGGCCGCCCGACAGGTTGCCCGCGAACTCCTCGGCGAGGTGGTCGATCTCGAAGAACTCCAGCGTCTCCCAGACCTCCTCGCGGATCTCGGTCTCTTGCTCGATGACGCCGCGCCGGAGCCCCGGGGTCACCGACCGGACGATGGACTCGCCCTTCTGCCCGCGTGGGGCGAGCATCAGGTTCTCCAGCACGGTCATCTCCTCCAGCTCGCGGGCGATCTGGAACGTCCGGACGAGCCCGCGGTTGGCGATCTGGTGGGGCTCCAGCCCGGTGATGTCCTCGCCGTTGAAGAAGACGTGGCCGGAGTTCGGCGTGTGGACGCCGGTGATACAGTTGAACGTGGTCGACTTGCCGGCGCCGTTCGGCCCGATGAGGCCCGTCAGCGAGCCCTCCTCCACCTCGAAGGAGGCGTCGTCGACCGCCGTGATGCCCCCGAACGTCTTCCGGAGGTTCTGGACCCGGAGCGGGAGGCCACGCGGGGTCTCCTGGGCCTGCCGCTCGATGTCGGAGTCGTCCGTCTCGGGGAGTTCGTCGGGGGCCTTCGCCTGTGTCGCTGCGGCCCCCGCGGCGCCTGCGGCTCCCGCGCTGCGGGCCTCGGTGTCCGATTCGTCCGCGGTCGGTTCCTCGACCGGGTCGGGTTCCCCGGGTGCGTCGGACTCCTCGGGTGAGCCGGACTCCCCGGTCGGTTCCGACGCATCGTCGGCCGGGCCCGCGGGGTCGTCGTGACCGTCGTCGGGGTCCGTGGCGTCCTCGTGCTCCTCGGCGCCCGGGTCGGTCTCCTCCTCGGAGTCACTCATCGGTCTCACCTCCGTCCGCCGCGGGACGGCCGCCGCCGGTACCGCCCTCGCCGTCGGGACGGACCGAGAGGTCGACGCTGGCGGCAGTCTCCTTGCGGTGGCCCAGCAGGCCGTCCGGACGGTAGATCATCACGAGGATGAGCACCACGCCAAGGAGGACGAACCGGAGCGAGGAGATGTTGTCGAGCATGTAGACGACGAACCCGCCGGGGCCGATGGCCAGCGCGTCGACGAACGTCGTCGGCGTGGCATCGATGACGCCCTGCAGTGCGTTGTCGACGAGCCCCGCGATGGCGGGCGGGCCCTGGAACAGGAGCGAGGCGAACACCGCGCCGCCGATGACGCTACCCGTGTTCGACCCCGAGCCGCCGATGATGAGCGCGATGAAGATGTAGAACGTCGCGATGGGGAGGAACGAGGTCGGCGTCGTGCTGCCTCCGGCACCACGCCAGAGGATGCCGCCGATGCCCATCAGCGCACAGCCGACGACGAACGCGACGATCTTGAACCGGTTCGTGTCCTTGCCCAGCGAGTTCGCGACGATCTCGTCCTCGCGGATGGCCTTCAGCACGCGGCCGAACGGGGAGTTGCCCGTCCGGATGAGGATGGCGTAGAACAGCCCCACGACGAGGACGAGGAAGATGGCGTACGCCCAGCCCAGCATCACGGAGTCCTCGATCCCGGCGGCCGTCCCGATGCCGAACCAGAAGTCCCCGAGTGCCGTCGGGTTCGAGTTGGTCGCCGGGTTCGCGAACAGCAGCCCCCGGACGAGCAGGTCCGGACCGGGGAAGATGATGCCGCTGGCGCCGCCGGTACCGATCTCGATGCCCCCGATCTCGAGGGTCTGCAGCGTCGTCGAGTTGATCGTCAGCCGGATCATCTCCGAGAAACCGATGGTGACGATGGCGAGGTAGTCCGCGTCCAGCCGGAGTGCCGGGAGCGCGGCCAGGAAGCCGAAGAAGCCCGCCATCAGCGCGCCGCCGATGAACCCGGCCCAGATGGGGAGTCCGAGCCCCGGTGCGCCCGTGGTCCCGGTCGCCTCCGGCGAGCCCGTGATGATGCCGAACGTGTAGACGCCGACCATCATGAATCCGGCAATCCCGATGTTGAACAGTCCCGTGTACCCCCAGTGGAGGTTGAGCGCCAGCACCAGCATCGCGTACACCGCCGACAGGAAGGTGATGCGCTGGAGCGTGTTCACCAGCCCGTTGAAGTCGTTGCCCTGCCCCATCGAGATGAGCGCGAACAGCACGTAGAGCCCGGCCATCAGGCCGAGGACGAGCAGCGCGTCGCGGGCACCCTTGCTGTCGAGGAGTCCGTCGCTGGGTGGTTCCACCGTGGTTCCACCGTCGGGTGCGGTTCGGGGCGTGTCGGGGCTGCCGTCGGTCATGCGACGGTCACCCCGCTGAACAGTCCAGACGGCTTGAACAGCAGGACGAGGATCATCACGCCGAACGCGGCGACGGTGGTGAACTCGCTGGGGATCCAGACCAGCGAGAGCTGTTCGGCGAGGCCGATGACGAGGCCCCCACCCATCGCGCCGTAGATGGAGCCGATTCCGCCGAGGATGACGGCGGCGAAGATGAGCAGCAGGAGCACCCAGCCGAGGTTGAACCGCAGGACCCCGGTGTTGAGCGCGATGAGGTAGCCGGAGATGCCGGCGAGACCCCCGCCGATGGCCCAGGTGTAGGTGATGATGCGTTCGGTCGGGATGCCCGTCACGCGGGCGAGGTCCTCGTTGTCGGCCATCGCGCGCATCGCCTTGCCCAGTTTCGTGTTCTGGAGCAGGACGTGGACACCGAGCATCAGGGCGATGGCGGCCACGATGAGCGTGATCTCGTGGACGTCGACGTTGATGGTGCCGTCGACGAGGAAGACGGGGAAGCTCTCGACGTCGTTGACGGCCGTCGTCGAGAGGCTCCCGGTCTGCCAGATGAAGGCGATGAGGTAGCGCAGTGCCAGCGCCACCCCGATGCTGGCGATGAGCAGCGCGATGCCGCTCTGGTTGCGCATCCGCTTGTAGACGACGCGGTCGATGAACAGCGACAGCAACAGGGTCCCGCCGGCCGCCACGACCATCCCCAGCAGGATGGCGAGCGGCGTCTTCACGATGCTGAGGTCGAGGTCGCCGACGGTGAGCCCGCCACCACCACCCAGCAGGAACAGCGCGCCCGCGGAGGCGGTGCCGAGGCCGGTGATGAGCCAGGTCGTCACCCAGCCGAAGAAGGCACCGCTCGTGACCAGGTCACCGTGCGAGAAGTTGGCGAAGTTGAGGATACTGTACGTCATCGAGAGGCCGACGCCGGCGAGCCCGTACACCAGCCCCAGCACGAGTCCGTCGAGCAGGAGCGTGGCGAACGAGGAGATGGCGACGCCCCCGTTCGAGGCCGGCAGGACGAACAGCCGGACCAGCAGGTCGACGAAGAGTGCTGCACCGGCGAGCGCCAGCAGGACGAGCGCCGGCCGCTCGGTGATGACCGACCGCCCCTGTCTGAGAGATTCTGCGACACCCATGCGTTCAGTTCACGCGGTCATTCGTGGCCGGCGGACTAATGAACCTGCCGCTGTTCTGCCGGTGTCGACCCTTGAACCGGCGGTCAGAGTGACATCCGGCAGCGCGAGCCACGGACCCCCGGCCACCCCGGGAGCCGGAAGGAAAGGACTTTGCTGGGTCCGGCGGGACGGGCGAACATGCTACGGACGCTGGCGGACCTCGACGCCACCGGGACCACCCTCGGGGTGCGGGTCGACATCAACAGTCCCCTCGACGACGGGGAGCTGGCGGACGACTCGCGGGTCCGCGCACACCTGGACACGCTCTCGGAGCTGCTCGACCGGGGCGCCAGGGTCGCGGTGCTGGCCCACCAGGGGCGGCCCGGCGGCGACGAGTTCGCCGACCTCTCCTCGCACGCGGCACGGCTCGACGAGCTGCTCGACGCCCCGGTCGACCACTGTGACGCCACGTTCACCGCGGCCGCGCGCGACCGGATCGACGCGCTCGGGGACGGCGAGTGCGTCGTCCTCGAGAACACGCGCTTCTACTCCGAGGAGTACATGGAGTTCGACCCCGAGGTGGCCGCCGACACCTTCCTCGTGCGCAAGCTCGCGCCCGCGCTCGACGCCTACGTCAACGACGCCTTCGCCGCCGCCCACCGCTCGCAGCCCTCGCTCGTGGGCTTCCCCGTCGAGGTGCCGGGCTACGCCGGGCGCGTGATGGAGCGGGAGCTCGACGTGCTGGGGAGCATCGGCGACACGCCCGAGCCCCGCGTGTACGCACTGGGCGGGGCGAAGATCGTCGACTCGCTGGACGTCGCCCGCTCCGTTCTCGAGCGAGGGCTCGCCGACCACGTCCTCGTCTCGGGCGTCGTCGGCAACGCCTTCCTGCTGGCCGACGGCGTCCAGCTCGGCGCCGCCAGCGCCCACGTCGTCAACGAGCGCTCGAACGAGGCCGTCAAGCGCGCGGGCGACCTGCTGGACGATTTCGGCGCCCGCATCCACCTCCCCCGCGACGTGGCCGTCGAGCGCGATGGGGACCGCGTCGAACTGGACCTGGACGAGCTGCCGTCCGAGAACCCCGCGATGGATATCGGCGCCAAGACGGTGGCGGCGTACGCCGAGATCCTCGACGACGCCGGGACGGCCATCCTCAACGGGCCGGCCGGTGTCTTCGAGGAGGAGCTGTTCGCGACGGGGACGAAGGAGCTGTACGAGGCCGCCACCCGCGCGGAGTACAGCATCGTCGGCGGGGGTGATACCGCGGCGGCGCTCCGGGGACTCGGCATCGAGGGGTTCGACCACATCTCGACGGGCGGTGGCGCGGCGCTCCGGATGCTGACCGGCGAGTCGCTCCCGGCGGTCGAGGTGCTCCGCAAGGACTGGCAGGCCGAGCCCGCCCCCGGGGCGTGACCGACCGGGCCGCCGCGCCGTCGGACGTGCTCGTCGAGCGCGGCGAGACGGCCGACGCCGAGGCGGTCGCCGACTGCTGGGTCGCACTCGCCACGGACCAGCAGGACCACGGCTCGCGCCTGCACGCGGCCCGGAACCGTAGCGCGGCGCGCGAGGCGGCACTGCGCCACGCGGTCACTGGCGGCCTGTTCGTCGCGCGCCGGGTCGAGGGGACGGCAGAGTCGGACCGCGCGGCGGACACGGACGGCGGCGGGTCACTCCTGGGTTTCGTCACCGCGAGCCGTGCGACCGGCGACTTCGTGGAGACCGCCGACCGGGGCGTGGTCAGGAACATCTACGTCCGGCCGGCCGAACGCGGCCGCGGCATCGGGACCGCACTGCTGAGGGCAGCCGAGAGCCACCTCGCCGAACAGGGTGTCTCGGTCGTCTCGCTGGAGGTGATGGCGGCGAACGAGGCCGCCAGACGGTTCTACCGGCGCCACGGCTACGAGGACCACCGGGTAGAACTCCAGCGGACCATCGACGACGGATAGGGCACCACCCGACCGCCGACGACCGATAAGGTTTCCAGTCACCCGGGCGAACCCTCGCGCGCGCCACGGGAGCTTGGGCGGTTCAAGCACTCGACTTGTAATCGAGAATTCGTGGGTTCAAATCCCACCCGTGGCTCTCGCCCGGCTCGCCCGGAGCCGGTCACGCCAGCGTTCTTGTGGCTCGAACAACACACTCGCCCCATGCGGGAGTACGACCGCGCTATCGGGCGGCTCGCGGGGTGCTGTTCGGCCCTGAACGCGTCCTACCGTGGGTTCCGGAACCAGCGTGGGCAGCAGATCATCGAGGTCAGGTACCGGAACGGGGTGTTCACCATCGTCAGCCAGCCGACCGACAGCTACTTCCACGCCATCGCGGCACGCAGGCTCACCAACGTCGACGGGTTCGACATCACGCGGAGCCGGCCCATCGTGCAGGTCGAGGACGACCTCACGGCGCTGTTCGACGAGCTGGAGACCGCCAACATCCGCATCGACCACCTGACAGAGATGCACGACGCGGAGGGAATCGAGTACTTCGACGGGTACCGGACCGCGAAGCCCCTGTACGTCTTCGAGGACGGCTTCGGTCCCAGGCGGTTCGACGAGTCCCTCGCCGAGCTGAACCAGATCGGACGGAAGGCCTTCGAGCGGACGCTCGACAGGCTCGAGCTCGATCTCGACGAGATCGAGGAGACGACCGGGAGCGAGGACGAGCCCGAGGAGACCTACGGGCGGGCGTTCCAGTAACGGGCCCAGGGGCTCAGCGTGTCCCGGAATCGCCGTCGACGTGGTCCCGGCCGGCGGACGAGATACGGTAGTAACCGTCCGTCCCCTCGACACGGTCGACCAGCTCGGCCTCCATGAGGAGTTTCAGGCGCCGCTTCAGGGTCCGCTCGGAGAACGTTATCTCCCTGTCGGCCTTCATGTTGTAGTACAGGACCTTCGGCGGAAGTGCCAGACTCACCTCCGCCAGATACTCGAGGATAGCGACGTCACGTCGGTTCGGCTCCATCAACAGTACATCGGTTTACTCGGTGTATAATTTTGACGGTAATTTCAGGAATCTTTACTGATTGATGCCGGATTGTGGTAGAAAATGTAAAATAGCATCTTCCGACGCCATCCGGGTGCGTGGAACGGTCGAATACTGCGAAGGACCACCACGGATGCCCGTGTCAGGGGAGGGTTCACGGGGATCGGGCGCCTCGGTTCGACCGTGACCGGAGCCGAGGACCAGGACCCAGGCGAGCGAAGGAGCTGCAGGCGAAGCTGGTCGTGCTGCGACTCCGCGAGGGGACCGCGAACTTCGAGGACAGGGAGGCCATCCGACGCGAGATCAACCGGCTCGAAGAGGAGCTAGCATCCCTCGGACTCGACCCGGATTCGGTGGACGAGGCCCCCTGAGCCGGCCGCTCAGTCGGCGTCCGCACGGATCTGCTGGCTGCCCTCCATCGTCTCGACGAGCTCGGCCAGGAGCGTCCGGACGGCCTCCTCCTGTGCCGCCTTCGAACGGTGGATGGCGCTCGGGGAGACATCGCACGCGTCGTACCTTGGGGTGAGGACCTGGTCGCCCGTCTCGCGCTCGTAGTACTCACGGACCTCCCGGAGCAGGCCGTGCAGGTAGACGAGTTCCTGTTTCCGCATGGTTCCATGTAGGGGCCGAACGCCTAAGGGTCTGTCTCCGAAGCGGTTCGTGTCCGGCGATTCGTCCACCCAGCGGGGCCGGGAGCACACCGGGAACGCGCAAGCGTTTTGCCGTGGCCCGCTGGCTTCGAGGGTATGGCCGGCCCTCCAGCACCCGACCTCGTCACGGCGCCGCTGGTCGTCATCGTGGCGCTCCTGTCGGCCGGGGGCGTCGCACGGTTCGGCCCACCACTCACCCGTCGGACGGTCCTGGCCGCGACACCGTGGATGGTCCTCGGGGGACTCCTCCACGCGCTGGCTGGGAGCGGCGTCTACGACGGCCCGCTCGCAGCGATGCTCGGCTCGCCGCTCGTCGCCCCGGCGACGGTCGCCCTGGCGGTCCTCCTCTGGCTCCCTCTCGTACAGGCCGGAGTGGTCCGGGCGCGGGGGGACCCGCCCACGTACCTCGTGGCGGTGGGAACCGGAGCGACCGTCCCGGTGTTCGTCGCGACGCTGCTGGCGGGGCGAGCGACCGTCGGCACCCTCGTCCCGCTCGTGGTCGCGCCGGTCGTGGCGGCCGTCGCGGCCGCGGCGGTGGTGTTCGTCCTCGGGTTGAGTGCTGCCCCCGCGCTGGCCGCGGGGCGCTCGCTCGCACTGCTGGCGACGTACGCGCAGGCGTTCCACGCCGTCGCCGTTGTCGTGGTGGTCGACGCACTCGGCGGGACCGCGAGCGGCCCACTCGCCGCGGCCGCCGTCGGGGTCGGCGGGTCGCTGGTGGACGGCTTCGGCGCCGCCTGGCCGTACCTGCTGGGCAAGCTCTGTGGGGTGGCACTCCTGGTGGTCCTGCTGGGGCGACTGGCCGAACGCCGCCCGACCGCCGCCTACCTCCTGCTCGGAGCCATCGCGGCGCTCGGAATCGGCCAGGGGGTCGCGGCGCTGCTCTCGTGGACGCTCCTCGCCTGAGTGGAGGGCTCTCGGTGCAGCGAGCGCTGGAGTAAAGACCACTCCCCCGGGATGGTCGGCATGGAGACCGCCGATGACCCCGTTGGTGTCGTCGTCGCGCTGGTCCTGGGTGGCGGGGTCGGCGTCGCGCTCGCGATGCCCGTGCTCCCGCCCGGCGGCCTCGCGCTCACCGTCGGTGGTGTCACGCTGGACACCGTCGGGACGGTCCTGATCGTGAGCGCGCTGTCGGTCCTCCTCCTCCCGCTCGCGCTACTGACGCTCTATCAGCTGTTCTCGCTCGCGGACCGGTAGCGCCGACGCCCGGCGCTACTTCGTCAGTTCGCGGGCGATGATGTTCTTCTGGATCTCGGTGGTGCCCTCGTAGATCTGGGTGATCTTCGCGTCGCGGTAGAACCGCTCGGCATCGAAGTCGTCGACGTAGCCGGCGCCGCCGTGGATCTGGACGCACTCGTTGGCCACGTCGACAGCCACGCGGGAGGCGTACTCCTTCGCCATCGACGCCAGGCTGGTGAGCTGCTCGTCCAGGTTGTCGACGGACCACGCCGATTTGTAGGTCAGCATCCGCGCGGCCTCCAGGTCGGTGTGCATCTCGGCGAGCTTGTGCTGGATGGCCTGGAACTCGCCGATGGGCTGGCCGAACTGCTCGCGCTGCTGGCTGTACTCCAGCGCACGCTCGGCGGCGCCCTTCGCGATGCCGACGCCCTGTGCGGCGACCTGGGTGCGGGTCTCGTCGAAGAACTGCATCTGCTGCAGGAACCCGGCGCCCCGCGTCCCCACGAGGTTCTCCTCGGGGACGCGCACGTCGTCGAAGATGAGTTCCGCCGTGTCGCTCGCGCGGATGCCCATCTTCCCCGTGATCTTCTCGCTCGTGAAGCCGTCGCGGTCGGCCTCGACGATGATCTGGCTGAAGCCGTTGTAGCGACCCTCAGCATCCGGGTCGGTCCGGCAGAGGACCACGAAGAAGTCCCCGACGGAGCCGTTCGTAATCCACATCTTGTTGCCGTTGATGACCCACTCGTCACCGTCCTTCTCCGCGCGTGTGCTCACGCTGGAGACGTCCGAGCCCGTATCGGGCTCGGAGATGGCCGACCCCATGATGGCCTCGCCCTCGGCCAGCGGCGGGAGGTACTCCTCCTTCTGTTCCTCGGTCCCGAAGCCGACGATGGCCTCGCTCCCGAACGCGGTCCCGAGGACGGAGCCGCCGACACCGGGGTCGGCCGCGTACAGCTCCTCGACGATGATCGCCACGTCGAGCGCGTCGTAGCCGGCGCCCCCGTACTCGATGGGGATCTGCGCGCCGGTGAGCCCCATCTCGGCTCCCTTCTCGACGACCTCGTACGGGAACGTCTCCTCGCGGTCGTACTCCGTGGCGACCGGCCTGATCTCGTTCTCGCCGAAGCGCCGCACTTCCTCGCGGATCTGCTGTTGCTCGTCGGACAGCTCGAAGTCCATACACCCGGCTAGGGTGGGAGGGTAAAACCGGTTGCCCCGTGTTACTCGTACTCCCCCTTCCCGATGTCCGGTTCGGGCTGGGGCGTCATGTTGATTCGGAGCCGGGGGAGATAGAGCGCCAGGTCGGTCGTGGTGATGATGCCGACGGCCCGGCCGTCCTCGGCGACGGGCAGTTTCTTGACCCCGTTGTGACCCATCCGCTCGCCGGCCACACGGGCCGACTCGTTCGGCCGGATGGTGACGACCGGGTCCGACATCAGGTCCTCGACGGTCGTCGTCTGGGGGTCCATCGCCTTCCCGACGCTCTCGACGATATCCATCTCCGTGATGATGCCGTCGATGATCTCCTCGCCGATCACCAGCGACCCGATCCCCTCACTCGACAGGATCTCTGCGGCCTCGGCGATGGTGGTGTCGGCCGACACCGTACGCACCGGCGAGGTCATGATCTCACTCACCCGGGTATCGATCTCCGAATCTGGCTCCTCCGTCATGGGTGGCTGCAGGGGACCCCGATTCATAAGCCTACCCGACGCCCGTGCGGTGTTCCGTCGTCCGGCCGTGGAACGGTGGCGTCGTTCGGAGGGTGGGCCCCCAGGTCATCGTCCCCGCGGCGTGCGCACATGGGTCGGTCGACAGCGCCGTTCCCCTGGCCGACCTCGCCGCCCTGGCGCCGGTCGGTGCTGTAGAGTCCCGGAACAGAGACGAAAGAGCCAGCGACAGCTCGGTACAGCGTGCGCCACGCAAACGGGCGCAGCACTTACGACGACGCGTGTCGTAGGTTCACATGGCGTGCGGTGGGGCTCCAACTGTCACCTTGGGTAGGGAGACTCGTTCGTGGTCCCCTGCACGCCACCGCTTCGTTTCCGTTACTGGCCGTCCCAGTCCATGCGGCAGGTGTCGTTGCAGAAGTGTGCACTCCGGACCTCGCCGTCCTCGACCCAGGTGATCACGCGGTGCTGTGGATCGTTCAGGATCGGCTCGCCGCAGGTGCGACACCGCGGGGCGTCCTCCTCGGTGACGTCCTCGCCCAGATCCGAGGTCGGGTCTACCATTACTCGAGGCCAGACACCGCCCCTACTTATGCCCATACTTTCGGCGGCGTTCTTGCGGCAACACTCCGGGGGAGCGCTCGCTACGTGTCTCCGTCCGACGACGGCTCGGGACCGCGGTAGGCCTCGCCGGGCCGCGTCCAGCCGTCCGTCGGAAGGACGCTCCCGGGGTAGAGGCTGGTGTTGATACCCGTCTTCGCGCCGGGACCGACGACGACACCGAACTTCCGACGGCCCGTCGACGTGGCGTCGCCCTTCACGACGGTCCGGACGTCACCGTCGTCGTGGCGGAGGTTCGCGACCTGTGTGCCGGCGCCGAGGTTCGCGCCCGGGCCGAGGACGCTGTCCCCGACGTAGGAGACGTGGGGGACGTTCGAGCCGGCCATTACGACCGTGTTCTTCACCTCGACGCCGTGCCCGACGTGGGTGTCCGGGCCGAGCAGCGTCGCTCCCCGGACGTACGCGTTCGGGCCGACCGCGGCACCCTCGCGGACGAGCGCGGGCCCCTCGATGACGACGCCCGGCTCGACCGTGGCGCCCTCCTCGACGACCACGGTGCCGCGGAGTTCGGCGTCGCCGCGCACGTCCCCGTCGATGCGCCGCTCCAGCTCGCCGAGCTTCCACTCGTTCGCAGCCAGCAGCTCCCACGGGCGGCCCACGCCGAGCCAGCGCTCGACATCGACGGCAGCCACGTCGAACGCGTCGACGACGCGCGCCAGGACGTCGGTGATCTCGTGCTCGCCGCGCTCGGACAGTTCGGTCTCGGTCAGCCAGTCGGCCGCCTCCGCCGGGAAGTGGTAGGCACCGACGTTGACACGGTTGCTGGGCGGCTCGGCGGGTTTCTCCACCACGTCCGTAACGTGGCCGCCGTCGATGGAGAAGACGCCGTACGGGCGCGGGTCGTCCACCTCGTAGGCGCCGACCGCGGGACACGACTCGAACAGTGCCTCCAGTGCGGCTTCGTCGTAGAGGTCGTCCCCGTTCAGCACGACGAAGTCACCGTCCAGGTACGGCCGGGCCTGCGCGGCGGCGTGGGCGGTGCCCAGTCGTTCCACCTGCTCGGCGTACTGGACCGGGACGCCGCGGTACTCCTCGCCGAAGTGCTCGCGGACGTCATCGCCGCGGTAGCCCACGACGAACACCAGTTCGTCCGCCCCCGCGCGGACGGCGGCGTCAGCCGTGTGCGCACACAGCGGTCGGTCCCCGACCGGGAGCATCGGCTTCGCGACGGCGTCGGTCAGCGGCCGCATCCGGGTTCCCTGCCCGGCGGCCAGGATGACGACTTCCATACCGACGCTCCCGCGCCGGCCCGCAAAGGTCCACCGACACCGGCGACCACGGCCCCGACGGTCACCGGGGTCGGTTGCAGTGGCTGGCGAGCAGGCGACACCGCTCCCTCCGCCGGACCGTGGTGCCGCGCTGGCGGAACCGAGCAGTCGGTGGCGTTCCGACTGGTCGGGTCGGCGGTCCGGCGATGGCTCGTCAGAGCATGGGGGTGCTGGTCGCGTGCCGGTATTTGAACGTATGGGACTGCCCGATATTCTTCAGATACCTGGATTAATATCCGAGCTCCGATTCCCGATTATATATGTGGACTATTATAGAAAAATCCACCATCCAAGCCAGTAATACGGAAGTGCATCCGCGCGAGCGAAGCGAGCGCGGTTTGGTTCGAGAGACGCCTCCGGCGTCTCTCGTCATCCCGAAAATCGAAGATTTTCGGAGACACCACTGGCGACCGGCGGGAGTCAGCGGCATTTTTACTGAACGTTTGTTGGCGTCATCAGAACGATTTGCGTTCTGATTGCCCGTGGAATCGCTGCGCGATTCCACGACGGCGAGCGGTGGCCGCAGGCGGCGCGAAGCGTCGCCGAGGCCACCCGAGCCGTCAAAACAGCTCGGGTTTAGAAGCCCTTGCCCTGGAGTTCGCGGGCGATGATGTTCTTCTGGATCTCGGTGGTGCCCTCGTAGATCTGGGTGATCTTCGCGTCGCGGTAGAACCGCTCGACGTCGAAGTCGTTGACGTAGCCGGCGCCGCCGTGGATCTGGACGGCCTCGTTGGCCACGTCGACGGCCACGCGCGAGGCGTACTCCTTCGCCATCGACGCGAGCGTCGTCAGCTGGCCCTCCTTGTTGTCGACGGACCAGGCGGACTTGTAGGTCAGCTGGCGGGCGGCCTCGATGTTCGTGTGCATCTCGGCGAGCTTGTGCTGGATGGCCTGGAACTCGCCGATGGGCTGGCCGAACTGCTCGCGCTGCTGGCTGTACTCCAGCGCACGCTCGGCGGCGCCCTTCGCGATGCCGACGGCCTGTGCGGCGACGCCGGTGCGGGTCTCGTCGAAGAACTGCATCTGCTGCAGGAAGCCCATCCCCTCGGTCCCCAGGAGGTTCTCCTCGGGGACGCGCACGTCGTCGAAGATGAGTTCCGCCGTGTCGCTCGCGCGGATGCCGAGTTTGCCGTGGATCTTGTCCGCCTGGAAGCCGTCGCGGTCGGCCTCGACGATGATCTGGCTGAAGCCGTTGTAGCGACCCTCGGCGTCCGGGTCCGTCTTGCACAGGACGACGAAGTAGTCGCCGACGGTCCCGTTCGAGATCCACATCTTGTTGCCGTTGATGACCCACTCGTCACCGTCCTTCTCCGCGGTCGTCGAGACCGACGAGACGTCCGACCCCGTGTCGGGCTCGGAGATGGCCGCGCCCATGACGGACTCGCCCTCGGCGATGGGGGGCAGGTACTCCTCCTTCTGCTCCTCGGTGCCGAACTCGACGATGGCCTCGCTCCCGAACGCCGACGCCGTCACGCAGAACCCGATGCCCGGGTCCGCGGCGAACATCTCCTCGACGACGATGGACGTGTCCAGCGTGTCGAGGCCGGCGCCGCCGTACTCGATGGGCAGACCGCCGCCCAGCAGCCCGTTCTCCGCGGCCTTCTCCATCACGTCGTGGGGGTACTTCTCCTCGACGTCGTACTCGGTCGCGACCGGCTTGATCTCGTTCTCGGCGAACCGACGAACCTCCTTCTTGAGTTGCTCCTGCTCGTCGGACAGTTCGAAGTCCATACCCCTGTTGTACAATCCCACGCGTATAAGCCCAACTATTCTAACGCCGTTTATCGGAAGACTAAGTGGTATTAACGGTGTAAATCCGAGAACCGGCCAACGCCGGGGACTTCATTATCGTTACCGCGAAAATCGGTGGTGCAGCGGACCTACTGGAAGGTCCGGGAGACCTCGGCCTCCTCCTCGGCGGTCTGCCCGTGCGAGAACCGTTCCTCGATGGTCTCGTAGCGCTCGCGGGTCTCGTCGTCGACGCTGGCGCCGACCTCGTCGAGGGCCTGCTCGAAGTGGTCCATCGTCACGCGGACGTTGCCGACGCTGGTGTCGGTCTCCTCGGGGGAGACGGAGTTGATGAACTCCCGCGTGGCGGCCATCGACGCCTCGCGGCAGACCGCCTCGATGTCCGCCCCGACGTAGCCCTCCGTCCGCCGCGCGAGCGAGTCGAGGTCCACGTCGTCGGCGAGCGGCTTGTGCTCGGTGTGGACCGCGAAGATGGCCCGGCGGGCCTCCTCGTCCGGAACGGGGACGTGGACGTGGCGGTCCAGCCGGCCCGGTCGCAGCAGGGCCGAGTCGATGAGGTCCGGGCGGTTCGTGGTCGCGACGACGACCACGTCCTCCAGTTCCTCCAGCCCGTCCAGTTCCGTGAGGAGCTGGCTCACGACGCGCTCGCCGACGCCGGAATCGCCCATGCGCTGGCCACGTTCCCCCGCGATGGAATCGATCTCGTCGAAGAAGACCACCGTCGGGGCGTTCGAGCGCGCCTTCTCGAACACCTCGCGGACGCCCTTCTCCGACTCGCCGACGTACTTGTTGAGCAGCTCCGGCCCCTTGATGGAGATGAAGTTGCTCTGGGCCTCGTTGGCGACGGCCTTGGCCATCAGGGTCTTGCCGGTGCCCGGCGGCCCGTACAGGAGCACGCCCTTCGCGGCCTGCAGGTCCATCTGCTCGAACACCTCGGGGTAGTCGAGCGGCCACTGGATGGTCTCGCGGAGACGCTCCTTGGTGTCCTCCAGGCCGCCGACCTGGTCCCAGGAGACGTCGGGGACCTCGACGAACACCTCGCGGAGCGCGGAGGGCTGGATGCCCTTCATCGCCTCCTTGAAGTCCTCCTCGGTGACCTGCAGGGAGTCGAGCACGTCGGCGTCGATCTCGTCCTGTTCGAGGTCGAGCTGCGGACGGACCCGACGGAGCGCGTTCATCGCGCTCTCCTTCGCCAGCGACTCGAGGTCCGCACCGACGAACCCGTGCGTGCTCTCGGCGTACTGGTCGAGGTCGATGCCGTCGACCAGCGGCATCCCGCGGGTGTGGACCTGCAGGACCTCCTTGCGGCCCTCCTTGTCCGGGACACCGATCTCGATCTCGCGGTCGAACCGACCGCCGCGCCGGAGGGCAGGGTCCAGCGCGTCCAGCCGGTTGGTCGCGCCGATGACGGTGACCTGCCCGCGCTCCTCCAGCCCGTCCATCAGGCTGAGGAGCTGCGCGACGACGCGGCGCTCCACGTCACCGGAGGTCTCGCCACGTTTCGGGGCGATGGAGTCGATCTCGTCGATGAAGATGATGGCGGGGGCGTTCTCCGTGGCCTCCTCGAAGATCTCGCGGAGCTGCTCCTCGGACTCCCCGTAGTACTTCGACATGATCTCGGGTCCCGAGATGTCGGTGAAGTACGCGTCGATCTCGTTGGCGACGGCTTTGGCCATCAGGGTCTTGCCCGTGCCCGGCGGCCCGTGCAGGAGGACGCCCTTGGGCGGCTCGATGCCGAGCTGCTGGAACAGCTCCGGGTGGCGCATCGGCAGCTCCACCATCTCGCGGACCTGCTCCAGTTCTTCATCCAGCCCGCCGATGTCCTCGTACGCGACGTTCGGCGTCTCGCTCGCGCCCGTCGTCTGCCCGGAGATCTGCTCGGCGGGTTTCTCGCTCACCTCGATCTCCGTCGAGTCGGTGACGACGACGGTCCCTTCGGGGTCCGTGTCGGCCACCTTCAGCGGGATCTTCTGGCCGCTCATCGAGGAAAGCGGGCCCAGTCCGAGCGAGAACGGTACCTGCTGTCCCTTCGTGACGGCCTGTCCGCTCAGTTTGTCGCGGATATGGGGGCCGACGTTGCCCCGGATGCGGAGGTTCTGGGGCAGCGCGACCGTGATACTCGTCGCCGGGTTGACCTCGGCCGGCTTCACCTCGACCCGGTCGTCGATGCCGACATCGGCCTCCTGGCGGAGGCGCCCGTCGACGCGGATGATGCCGTTGCCCTCGTCCTCGGGGTAGCCGGGCCAGACGCGCGCCACGGCACGGCCCTCGCTCCCTTCGATGACGATGTAGTCACCGTTCTCCAGTTCCATCTCCCGCATCGCCGCGCGGTCGACAGCCGCGAGGCCGCGTCCCGCGTCCTTCTGTTTGAGTGGTTTGACCGTGAGTTTCATCGATCGTCCTCCGTGTCCGCCGCCTCGTTCTCACCGCCGGGTGCGTCGACATCGACCGTCTCACCGTCCACGTCGGCGGTCGCTCCGTGCATCTCGACGGTGACGACGCCGTTGTTGATAGTCGCTTGGGCGGGTCGGCCGTCGGGAAGATCCATCTCGAACTGGTCGTCGTCGACGACGACCAGCAGGGTCCCGTCGACCACGTCCACGGCGCCGGTCGTCCCGGCGCCGAGGTCGAACGCCAGCACGTCGCCGTCGGCGTACTGGTACTGCCGTGCGACGACGTCGCGCTCTGCGAACCGCTGGGTCTCTGCCATACTAACTCAGAGTTAGTCGTTATAGTATATAAATCTTTCTCCAAACAAGGTGTGCACGGGGGTCGGTTTACACTGGAGAGGTGAATTGCGGTTCACACCATTTCCGTCCCACGCTGGCTTCATACAGTTGCCGGCCGCAGGGGGGATATGGACCACGTCACCCACGACGGTCGGACGACAGCCTATCGTGACGCCACTGCCGACGACGACGGTTCGGCGCCGACGGTGCTGTACGTCCACGGGAGCGGTGCCACGCACACGGTCTGGGCCAACCAGTACGGCCGGCCCGACCACGACGCCGTCGCGCTGGACCTGAGCGGCCACGGAGGGAGCGAGGATATCGACCTCGGCCCGGGTGGTGGCCTCGACGCGATGCACGCGTACGCCGAGGACGCGGTCGCGGTGGCCCGCGAGGCCACCGCGACGGTGCTCTGTGGCAACTCGCTCGGTGGCGCGGTCGCCCTGACGGTCGCACTCGACCACGGGGGCGGACTCGACCTCGACGGGCTCGTCCTCGTCGGAACGGGTGCCAAGCTCGGCGTCGCGGACCCGCTACTCGACGCGCTCGCGAACGATTTCGATGCTGCCGTCGACACCCTCCTGGGCGACGACATGCTCTACCACGGGAGCGGCGACGACGGCGGCGCGGATGCTCGCGAGATGTTCCGTGCGGTCGGACAGCGCGTGACCGAACGGGACTTCCGGGCTTGCGACGCCTTCGACGTGCGCGACCGCCTCGACGAGATCGACGTGCCGGCACTCGTCGTCAACGGGGAGCACGACAGCCTCACGCCACCGGCGTTCCACGAGTACCTCGCCGAACACCTGCCGGACGCCCGCCGTGTCGAACTGGCTGACACCGCGCATATGCCGTACGCCGAGCGTCCGGCTGCCTTCGACGCTGCCGTCGACGAGTTCCTCGACGAGCTGTCGGGCTGAACCGCCGTTCGAGGCGCCGACGACTACTTGGGACCCGCCCGCGACCCGGGGGTATGCACGGCGCCAGACGCGTCCTCGTCCGCAACCCGAACAGCGGGGACGGGCGGGCGACGAAACACGCGAAGCGAATCGCCACCGACCGCGGCTACGAGGTCCGGGACAGCGAGGGCGGCGACCACACGGTCGAACTGGCCGAAGACGCCGTCCGAGACGGCGCCGACCTCCTCGCGGCCTGTGGTGGCGACGGCACGCTCAACAAGGTCGTTCGGGGAGCCCTCACGGCAGGCGGTGGTGAGACGGTCCCCGACGGCCTCACGCTCGGCGTCGTCCCCGCGGGGACGGGCAACGACTTCGCGGACAACGTGGGTGTCCGGAGCGTCGAGCACGCCTTCTCGGTACTGAACCGGAACGACCCTGCCGGCGAGACGCGCGAACTGGACCTCGGTCTGGCCGGTGACCGCCCGTTCGTGAACAGCTGCGTCGGCGGATTGACGGCCGATGCCAGCGCCCGGACCACCCGCGAGTCGAAGCGACGGCTGGGCGTGTTAGCGTACGTCCTCAGCACGCTCCGCGAGTACCAGGACTTCGAGCCGATGTCGGTCACGCTGCGGGGCGGTGAGGACGATGACGCACCGACCTGGAGCGGCGACGCGCTCGTCGTCCTCGTCGGCAACGGCCGCCGATTCCCCGGGGAACGGATGCGCCAGGCGAATATGGAGGACGGCCTGCTCAACGTGGTCGTCATCGAACGTGCGCCGGCCATCGACTACGTCGCCTCGGGTGCCGCCAACCGGCTGTTGAAGCGCGAGGCGTCGTACCTCACGCGCCTGCGCGTGCCGCAACTCTCCGTCGAGTGCCATCGGCCGGTCGGGTTCAGCCTCGACGGCGAGATGGTCGAACACGACCACCTCCGCGCGCGGAGCCTCCCCGGCGCCATGCCGTTCCGTGTCGGTGAGGGGTACGACCCGGCGCCCGAGGAGTGGAGCCGGCGGCTCCGGTGACGATGCTGGACTGCGACCTCCACACCCACAGCCGGTTCTTCCACCAGCCGCCCGAGCGATTCGAGGCGTACGACCCAGCGGGCGCGTGGCTCAACGAGCGCGTCGCGCGCCGGCGGGGGCTGGACGGCTTCTGCGTCACCAACCACGACTACTTCCGCCCGGATACCCTCGACACGCCGGGCGGGGGCTTTCGCCTCCCGGGCATCGAGATCTCCTCGACGCGGGGCCACATCCTCGTGCTCGGCCCGGACCCGCCGGCCCGCACCGAACCCGGCGAACTGACGCCGATGGAGGCCGTGGGGCTGGCCCACGACCACGACTGCGTGGCCATCATGGCGCACCCGTTCCGCAACGGCTCGCTGCCGAAGAGCGACGCGCCGTTCGACGCCGTCGAACTCAACGGGAAGCACCCCGAGTTCCGGTCGCGGGTCGAACGGCTCGCGCGCCGGCGCGACCTCCCCATCGTCGCGGGGAGCGATGCGCACTTCCCGTTCGAGGTGGGCCGCGCCTCCACGCGACTGGACGTGGACGAGTTCACGCCCGGGGCGGTCGCGGCGGCCATCAGCGACGGCCGTGTCGAGCCGGTCGTCCGCCGAGGGCGGGTCGAGCGCCTGCTCGGCCCCGTGTACGACCGCATCCACCGCGGGAAGGGCCATCTGTGACACCGGGACGCTACAGTGGGTCGGTATCACGGGGACACGCACGGTCCCCCGTCGAACGGCTCTCGCGCCCGGGCACACCACAGGCTGATTACGGGAGGTGGTGTGCCTTCGCACGACAGGGGTCGACAGGGATGAGACACGACCGATGTACCGCCGGGGGACGGGGGGATGGTTGAGAGCGACCCGGACCCGCGCTGCCCGGAGTGTGGTGGCCCCATCGGGGCGACCGCGACCTACTGCATGCACTGCTCGGCCGACCTCACCGAGGAGCTCGCGGCGGCGGACATCGACGGTGACGGGGCCTGGGACCAGTTCCCCGATGACGCCACAGGACCGGAGGGAGCAGCCGGCTGGGGTGACGGGACCTCGGCAGGGGCCGGTGGGGAATCCGGCGGCCAGCTGCTCGACCCGGACGGACTGGCCGACAACGCCCTCACCATCCTCGTCGGTATCGTCGGCGGTGCCATCGCGGGCCTGGTCGGGACGGTCGTCCTCGGCGTGGTGACCAGCAGCGGCTACGGGGTCCTGTTCGGCATCGTCGCCTGGCTCGTGACGACCGCCTACCTGGTGCGCCAGCGGACGGTCCAGGGGGCGGTCTCGAAGAGCGGCTACGCCATCGCGCTCGTCCTCCTGCTGGTGCCGCTCGTCGCGTTCAGTCCGGGCGCGACGGTCGACGGGAGCCGGGGCGGGCTGGCCGCCGTGCTACTCGCCGTCGTCCTCGTCCCCGCCACCATCGCGGCGGTCGTGGGCTGGGTCGCCGGGAAGTTCGTCCCGGACGAGCCCTCCGAGGGCGACGGCCCGACCGGGGGTGACGCGCCGACTCAGTAGAGGTCGTCCGTGTCCAGGTCCTCGGCGACGTGGCTGTGCTCCTCGGCCGGGAAGGTCCCCGATTCGACCTCGTCGACGTAGCCCGCGATGGCCCGCTCCATCTCCCCGCGGACGTCGCCGAACTTCTTCGAGAACGGGGCGACGCCCTCGGTCAGGCCGATGACCTCGTCGACGGTGAGGACCTGCCCGTCGCAGTCCGGCCCCGCGCCGATGCCGATGGTCGGGATGTCCAGCGCCTCGGTGACGGCAGCCGCCGCGTTGGCCGGGACGTGCTCGAGGACGAGCGAGAACGCGCCGGCCGCCTCGTGGGCCGTCGCCAGTTCGAGCATCTCGCCCGCAGCCTCGTCGTCGGTCGCCTGCCGGAACAGGCCGGTCTCGTTCTCGCGCTGGGGCGTCAGCCCGAGGTGGGCCTGCACGGGGATGCCGAGGTCGGTCAGGCGGTCGGTCAGGTCGACGGTGTGCTTGCCGCACTCGAGTTTCACGCCGTCGGCGCCGGCCTCCTTGACCATCCGGCCGCAGTTCTCGATGGAGTCGGCCTCGCTCACCCCGAAGGAGAGGAACGGCATGTCCGCGATGACGAACGCGTCGTCGGCAGCACGCGCGACGGCGGCCGTGAGGCTGGCCGTCTCGTCCACCGTCACGGGGAGGGTCGAGTCGTGGCCGAGCCGGAGGTTGCCCACCGAGTCGCCCACGAGGATCATGTCGACGCCGGCCGCGTCGACGAGTTCGGCCGTGGGCGCGTCGTAGGCCGTCAGCATCGTGATGGGCTCCTCGCCGGCCTTCGCGCGGATGTCCTTCGCTCGCATGTACGGTGGTGTTCCGTGTGCCGCGCGAAAAGCGTGGCCCCTCTCGCTCGACGTCGTCTCTTGTGGGGTCGGCTCTCGTGTCCGTTCCTGCCTGGACGGCGGGCTAGCCCTCCACGAGGCCCTGTAGGGAGCCCCGGCGCGCTCGACAGTCCGTGACCTGCTCGCTTCGCTCGCACCAGCGAGCTGGCGGCTGCGCTCCTCGCGCTCACTTCGCTCGCGCTGCGGTGCTTGCCGGGTCCGGGCCGGGTCGACCGCGCCGCCCCTTCCATTCCCACCCGAACGTGGTGGTGGCACGGGCGCGGCGGCCCTGCCCTTCCCCAGGTCGCGCACGCTCACCCCGAGGGGTTCGCCACGCGCTCCCGGCCAGGGAGTGTTCGATCAGCCGACCGGTTCCACGGACAGGAAGCGCGCGAGCGCCACACGGCCGAAGCCGTGAGCGCAAGCGAAGGTGCTGAGGCGTACTGCGGCGCTCGCACGGGGAGGTGTGGGGGCACTAGCACTCCGCTGGAACCACCCCACGCGAATGCCCGGCCGAACCAACAACTGGGTGGGACTGAAAGGGGCCGCCCGCTCGGCGAAGGCGGGCGAAGTAAGCACCGCAGGCCGAACGGAGTGAGGCCGAGGAGCGCAACGAGCCCCCCGAGTCGAGCGGGCGGGGGCTTTCAACAGACGTCTCCATCTGTGCTGCCGCCAAATAAGTCTAATGAGAGCAATAAAAATATAATTACACGTATTTCTATTTAATGGAGTGGTTTATTGCCGTAATTGTACTATTATGCTAATTGCTGTCAAACCCTCTCTTCCGCCTAGCGACCGTAACCGCTTACCGCGAACCACCACAACGACCTGCTAGATGCCCGAGCGCGTCGACAGCACGGACCCGGATGGCGTCGACTTCGGGTGGGTGATGCAGACCACGTTCGTCCTGACCATCGTCGTCGGGGCACCGGTGGTCGCCATCGCCTCGACCGCCGTCACGCTGCCCACCTGGGCCGCCATGGCCTCGTTCGCGGTCCGGGTCGGCGCGCTCGTCTGGTTCATCACCGCCGTCGCCGTCTACCTCTACGCCCGGCGCAAAGAGAGCCAGGAACCGGACGTCGACGTCGAGACGGGGACCGACCCCGCGGAGAACGACTAGCGGGCGGCGCCGGGAGTCAGACCCACTCGTCGACGTAGCTGAACGCGGTCCCGGCGCGCTCGGCGGTCACCTCGTCGCGCCGGCCATCGCCGACGAACACCGCCCGCTCGGGGGCGACCGCCAGGCCACGCAGCGTCGCCAGCAGCGGCTCCGGGTCGGGCTTCTCCGTCTCGACGGTGTCCCGGCCGACGACGGCCCGGACCCGGTGGTCGAGTTCGTGGCGCTCCAGCGCCAGGTGACAGGCGTCCTCGCAGTTGAGCGAGCAGACGCCCACCGGCAGCGTCTCGGGGTGTGCGAGCAGGCGGTCGGCACATGCCAGCCGCTCGGAGGCGCGGGCGCCCTCGCGCTCGTGTTCCGAGATGGTCGCCTCCACGGCCGCCGCCAGGTCGGACTCCTCGCGGGCGCGCTCCAGCATCGACCAGAGGTCCAGCCCGTCGGGGTCGGCACCGTGGTCGGCCAGCATCCGGCCCACGTCCTCGCGGACGAGGTCCCAGTCGACCGCCAGCTCTGCGAGGGTCCCGTCGAGGTCGTAGACGACCGCGTCGTACGGGTGGTCGTCGGTGCCTGTCATCGGACCACGGTAGGGACCGGGCGGTCAAACGGCTTGCGCACTGTCGCCGCAGGGCCAACGCTCATGGGCCCGGTCGCCGTCGGCACCCCACATGGCAGGCACGTCAGGCCCCCGGGTCCCCCGCTCGCGGGTCCTCACGGCCGTCGCGGTCGCCCTCCTCGCCGGACTCCTGCTCGGCGTCCTCCTCGGTGGCCCGCTGCTCGGGCTCGGCTCGCCCGGACAGCCGACGCCCACGCCGACCGAGGAGGTCCGGTTCGAGGCGGTCACCGAGGGGTACGACGACCGCATCGTCTTCCGCTTCTCCCCGACCCTCCAGCAGCCCCGCCAGTACGCGGTGACCTACGATCTCCTCGAGGGCGGGAACACCCTCGAGACGGCCCGGAACCGCTCGGTCACGCTCTCCGCGAGCGATCCGCTCGTCGTGACCGTCGAGGACCCCCAGCCGAACACGGAGTACACCCTCGACATCGCCATCTTCCGGAACGACCGGCGGGTGCACCGGTCGGAGATCACCATCTCGCAGCAACGGCCGACGGCGACGACCTGAGCGCCGGGTGGCCGGTCCGACGGGACCGGACTCAGCGCTCGCCCAGCCACTCGCGGGCGATGACGGTCCGCTGGATCTCGCTGGTCCCCTCGTAGATGGTCGTGATCTTCGCGTCACGATACAGCCGCTCGACCGGGAAGTCGGTGGTGTAGCCGTAGCCGCCGTGGATCTGGACGGCCTCGTTGGTCACGTCCATCGCCGTCTCGCTGGCCTTCAGCTTCGCCATCGACGCGGCCTCGGCGGGCGGCGAGCCCTCGTCCAGCCCGCGCGCGGCGTCGTACGTGAGCAGGCGCGCGGCCTGCGTGTCCGCGCGCATGTCGGCCAGCTTGTGCCGGATGGTCTGGAAGTCACTGATGGGCTGGTCGAACTGCTCGCGGTCGCCCGCGTACTCGGTGGCGAGGTCGAGCGCCGACTGGGCCAGCCCCACGGACTGTGCGGCGATACCGACCCGCCCGCCAGTGAGGATCTCCAGCGCCGCCGAGAGCCCGCGACCCTCCTCGGTGAGGCGGTTCTCCGCGGGGATGCGCGCGCCGTCGAAGGTGAGCGAGGTGGTGTCGCTCGCGCGCAGGCCCAGTTTCTCCTCCTTCTTCCCCACGGAGAGGCCGTCGACCTCCTTCGGGACGAGGAACTGCGTGACGCTCCCGGGGTCGTCGGGGTCGGTCTTCGCGAACAGGATGACCACCCCCGAGCGCTCGCCGTTCGTGATCCACTGCTTGTCGCCGTCGATGACGTACTCGTCGCCCTCGCGGCGCGCGACGGTCGACATCTCCACGGGATTCGACCCGGCGTGGGGCTCCGAGAGGGCGAACGCGCCGACGGGGTAGCCGTCGCGCATCTCCGGCAACCAGCGCTCCTGCTGTTCCTCGGTGCCGAACTTCGCGATACAGGAGGTGGCGAGGCTGTGGACGGACAGGGCGGTCGCGACGGCCAGCGTCCCGTACGCGACCTCCTCGTTGACGAGGGCGTACGTCAGGCCGTCGGCGTCGTAGCCACCGTACTCCTCGGGGACGGTCAGACTGGTCAGGTCCAGCTCGGCCAGGCCCTCCCACACGTCCTCGGGGAACGTCTCGGTCTCGTCGGCCTCGCGGGCGACCGGGCGGATCTCCTCGAGCGCGAACTCGCGGACGGTGTCCCGGACGGCCTGCTGTTCCGGCGTCAGGTCCATACCCCGACTCGGGGGCGTTCCGGCAAAAGTTCCCCGCCGGGGCGGGGCGGCGGTCACCCCACGAACAGCGCTGCGACGGTCACCGCGCCGGCCAGCACCGCCGCGGCGGCCGACCAGCCCGCCACCCGCAGGGTGAACCGGCGGTCCGGCGCGGGCGCCGTCAGCGCCACCTTCACCGCCAGCGACGCCGCCGTCGCGACGAGGATACCGACCACGGCCTCGTCGGCGGGCAACGCGTTGCTCCGGTAGAGGACGACGGCCGAGGTCGTCACCCCGGCCGAGGAGACGAGGCCCGCGAGCGCCGCCGTGAGGTAGAAGCCGGCGGTGCCGAACAGCGAGTCCGCGAGGCTCCCGGTGACCACCACCAGCAGGAACAGCAGGCCGAAGGTGAGGACGTACCGGAGCGTGAACGGCCGGTCGAGCGAGACGTCGAGGGAACCACCGCGCCCGGCGACGACGGCCGCAGCCGCCACCGAACCAGCCGCGAGAACGCCCAGCGGGACCGCCACGCCCGTCAGCGGCGGGACGACCGCGCCCAGCGTGAACAGGAGCGCGATGGCGAGGTTGCGAAGCGCCATGGCCGCGTTCCCCAGCAGCACCGCCGCGACGGCGTACGGCGTCGCGGCCGCGTCCTCGCGGACGTGCTCGACGGCGCTGCCGACCACGGCGGTCGAGGAGGCTAGCCCACCCAGGAACCCCGTGACCGCGACGCCGCGGCCGCCGTACACCCGCACGGCGGCGTAGTTGACGATGCCGATGCCGGCGACGGTCACGACCATCGCCCAGACGACCCGGGGCTCGACGGCGACGGTCGCCCCCGCGACCGAGACCGACCGCTCGCCGGGCGGGAGCAGCGGGTAGACCACGAACCCGATGATGGCGAACTGCGCGGCGGCGCGGACCTCCTCGCGGGAGAGCTTCTCCGCCAGCCCGTGGAGTTCGCGCTTCGAGACCAGCAGCAGGGCCGTCCCCACCCCCACAGCGACGGCCACGACCAGGTCGCCAGCGCCCGCGAGCGCGCCGACACCGTACGCGACGAGCATCGAGATGGTGGTCGTGAGCGCGAGTCCCTCGCGCTCCCCGACGACGGCGCGCGCACCGAGCAGCCCCCCGAGCACCACCACGAGGAGCGCGCCGACGGCCAGCAGCAGGGGCCGGTCGAGAACGACGAACACGGCAGCCGCCAGACTCAGCAGCGCGAACGTCCTGACGCCGGCGGCCTTCTCGGAGCGCTCGCGCTCGAAGCCGACGAACAGCCCCAGCGCCGTGGCCACGGCCAGCCGGAGCACCGGCTCCGAGAGCGCCGTCTCCATAGCACTATATTGACAAAGGGAGTACTTCCGTCTTCGGGGCATCCATCGCCCTCGTGGGGACCCGGGCTCGGAGCGCCGGCACGGACCGGCAGGGGCACCGCGTGAGCGCCGGCGTGGCTCACTCGGCGGTCAGGGGCTCCTCGTGCTCACCGTTCCCGTCGGCGTACTTCTCCCGGAACTCCCCGATGAGCTGGCCCATCTTCGCGTAGAAGTCGTTGAGGTCGCGCTGCATCGCGTCGGCGATCTCGTCGGCGTCCCGGGGGGAGAACACGTGGTAGTAACTCCCCCCGTCCTGGTTGACCTGGTCGCGGGTGACGAGGTCGG
Source organism: Haloglomus litoreum (assembly GCF_029338515.1). Lineage (GTDB taxonomy): Archaea > Halobacteriota > Halobacteria > Halobacteriales > Haloarculaceae > Haloglomus > Haloglomus litoreum. Next base: position 2,880,520 of record NZ_CP119988.1, read on the forward strand.
CCTCGCGGAGGCGCGTCAGCGAACGGTAGGCGGTCGTCCGCTCGCGGTCGACCGCGCTCGCGAGTTCGTCGACGGTCATCGGGCCGTCGGCCTCGACGAGGAGGCGGAAGACCCGGCGGTCCAGTTCGGAGAGCCCGTGGAAGCAGTCCAGCAGGCTCTCGCACGCCATCTCCCGCTGGAGCAGTTCGCGCATGGCGTCGGGCATGGTTACGGGTACTCGCTGCCCGTACAAGAGCATGTCCGTGGCGCGGCCGGGGGGCGCGGGCGTACTCGGTCGGCCCCGTGGCCGCGCGGTTCAGTCCGCACCGGCGACCTCCCCCGTGGCCCGCCGCTCGGCCAGGACCGACCGGGCGTACCCCTGCGCGTACGCCCCGAGGAACATCCCCCCGATGGCCCAGAGGATGGGCCAGTTGCCGACGCCGAAACTGGCGTAGGCGGCACCCGGGCAGATGCCCGAGAGTCCCCAGCCGACCCCGAAGACGGTCCCGCCGACGAGGACGTTCCGGTCCATCTCGCGCACCCGGCGGCCGTACTCGCGGCCGGTGAGCGGCGCCGGCCGGTCGAGCAGGTCCGCGCCGATGACGAACGTCACGGCCGAGACGACGGCCGCGCCGCCCATCACGAACAGCAGCCCGAGGTCCTGGAACTGGAGGAAGTCCAGCACGACCTCCGGGCGGGCCATCCGGCTCACGCCAAGGCCGAAGCCGAACAGGACGCCGCCCGCGAGGATGAGCGCGTGGAAGCGCGCCCCCTGGCCGTCCTTCGGGGTGTCGCTCATGGCGTCACCCCCAGCGCGAGGACGACCTGCGCGGTCCCGATGGCGACGGCCATGAACGTCGCGACGTTGGTGATGCTCGTCCCCGAGAGCGAGCCGACGCCACAGACGCCGTGCCCCGAGGTGCAGCCCTTCCCGACGCGCGTGCCGACGCCGACGAGGAAGCCGCCGGCGAGCAGCCGCCAGGGCTGGACCTCGGTGGTCCAGCCGCCGGGGCCGATGGTCAGCGCGTAGACCGCCGCCCCGAGGACGATTCCCAGCGTGAACGTGAGCCGCCAGTCCCGGGAGGCGAGGTATGTCGGGCGGTTGAACCGCGGCAGCCGCGAGGCGTACGAGAGCGTCGTCTCCAGGAACGTCGACGCGCCGGCCGTGATGCCGGTCCCCAGGTAGATGACCGCCACGCCCAGCCCGATGAACAGGCCGCCGACGGCGTACGAGAGGACGCCGTCGGGGAAGTAGGCCGCCAGCCACCGCGGCATGGCCTCGACGACCGGGCCGGTCTGGAGCGCGAGGGTGTCGAGTCCGGTCATCAGTCGTCCCCCCCGTCTCGCGGTGGTTCGGAACTCGCGGCGCGGGGCGCCGCCCCGTCGGAGCCGCCCCCGCTCGCCGCGCAGTTGTTCGGTCCGAGTTCCATGGTGAGCACGTCGGCCCGTTCGACGTCCGCGCGACCCATGTTCGTGTCGATGATGGTCTCGTAGTTGGCCGGCCGCGGCGGCATATCCGCGAGGACCCGCTCGACGAACCTCTCGCGGTCGGCCGCCAGGACGGGCAGGCGCTCGCGGACCGTCCCCAGCGTCGCGGTGTAGGTGCCGTCACCGCTAGTGGGAGTGTGCTCGCTCGCGTGCCCGGGCGCGACGAGCACGTCGTCGCCCAGGTCGAGGAGGTCCTGCAGCGTGTCGTACAGCTGTCCGGCGGCCTCGGGGGCGCCCTCGTTTCCTTCTTCCAAATCAGGGCGCGCGACGCTGTCGACGAACAGCCCGTCCCCCGTCAGCAGGACCGCGTCGTCGACCAGCAGCGAGGTCATCCCGGAGGTGTGCCCGGGCGTGTGCAGCACCTCGACGGCCGTCCCGCCGACGGCGAGGGTGTCCCCGTCGGCGAGTTCCCGGTCCACGTCGAAGACGACCCCCCGCGCGACCGAGCCGGCGGGCAGGCAGGTCCGGACGCCGCGCTCGCCCAGCGCCGAGAGCGCCGAGACGTGGTCCGCGTGGACGTGCGTATCGACCGCGCAGGTCAGCTCCGCGCCGAGCGCGCGGGCGTCCTGCTCGTACTGGTCGACGAACGCCAGCAGCGGGTCCACCACGAGGGCCTCGTCCCCGTCCACGACGAGGTAGCTCAGGCAGCCGCTGGAGGGGCGATGGTACTGGGCGACGGTCGCATCCGTCCCGACATCGAGTTCGGTGTACTCGTAGAGGTCCGCCCAGCCACGCATCCCGCGGTCGAGGTTGACCGCCTCGACGCCCTCCTCGCGGAGGTGCTCGGCGATGAGGTCGCTGGCGTCGCCCTTCGCGCAGACGACGACCACCGGCTCCGGGGCGGGGAGGTCGTCCAGCACCTCGTCCGGGATGCCCTCCAGCATCCGGAAGTACGGCACGTTGCGGTAGTCGACGGCGTCACCGCCGATGCGCCACTGCTCGGCCTCGGACTCGGCCCGGACGTCGAGAAGTCCGACCGGGTCCCCCTGGTCGATGCGCTCCTTCAGCGCCTCCGGAGCCATCGATCCGGTCGGCCTATCGGGCGGGTGCTCGGTCATCGCCGGACCGTTCGGGCCTGCGACACAAAACAGTTTGCACGTATCGCACAACCTTGTTCCGTCCCCACTGATGGCTCGGGGAAACCGCGGCAGCCACAGTCTCTCTGCCCGACTGCCATGCCGCCCCATCACCACACTCAGCCCGTCTCGAGCCGTGGTGCCCACGGGAACCGGACGACCGGAGCGACCGAATGGTTTTTGTCTCTCGCGAAAGGATTGTGCTATAGATTCAATATGGTGATGTCCGAATGAGTTCGGAGTACGAGATCACGGAGACGCTGGACGTGAAGGGCCTCTCCTGTCCGATGCCGGTCGTGAAGACGAAGCAGGCCATCGACGACCTGAGCGACGGAGCGGTGCTGGAGGTGCTGGCGACCGATAGCGGCAGTATGAGCGACATCGCGGGCTGGGCGGACACGACCGCGGGTGTCGAACTGCTCGACCAGGTCGACGAGGGCGACGTCTACCGACACGTCGTCCGCAAGACCGCATGAGCTCCGACGCCGACGCCGCAGCGGACCCGGCGGCGCCCGACCCGGACGAGCCCTCGCGCGAGGAGCTGGCGGCGCAGGTCGAGGCGCTGCAGGAGCGCGTCGAGCACCTCGAGAGCGGTGCGGCCGGCGACGCCGCGGACGACGAGAAGCGGATGGTCATCATCGCGACGAAGGGGACGCTGGACATGGCGTACCCGCCGCTCATCCTCGCCTCGACGGCCGCCGCCTTCGGCTGGGACGTGACCGTCTTCCACACGTTCTGGGGGCTGGAGATCCTCCACGAGGAGCGCTCGAAGGAGCTGCAGCTCTCCTCGGTCGGGAACCCCAACACGCCACTGCCGAACGCCGTCGCGGCGCTCCCCGGCATGGACCGCCTGACGACGGCGATGATGAACCGGCAGATCGACGCGGTCGGCACGCCGACCGTCGACGAACTCGTCGACACCTGCCTCGACATGGGCGCTGACCTCCAGGCCTGCCAGATGACCATGGACCTGATGGACTACGACGCCGACGAGTTCTACGACGAGGTCACCACGGGTGTCGGCGCGGCCTCGGCGCTGTCCGAGATGGCCGACGCCGACATCCAGCTGCTGGTCTGATACCCGATGCTCTCCCAGGAACCCACCCCCCGCGAATCCGGTGACACCGACGAGTCGAGCGACTCCGACGCCGACAGATCGGCCGGGCGAGCGGCCGGAGCCGGCCAGCGATCACCGGGACGGCCAGCCCCCGACGGCGCGGGCCCCGACCCGTTCGTCGGGCAGGGGCTGCTGGACTCGGAGATGGGGCCGAGTTCGGCGATGGCCCACCTCTACCGCGGCGAGATCCACCGGATGAAGTTCTGGCGCGAGCGCCTGGACCGCACCACCAACTGGGCGGTCATCGTGCTCGCGGCGGTGCTGACGTGGGCGTTCTCCAGCGAGCAGAACCCACACTACCTGCTGCTCATCGGCAACGTCGTGCTGGCGACGTTCCTCGTCATCGAGGCGCGGCGCTACCGAGCGTACGACATCTGGCGCTCGCGGGTCCGGACCCTCCAGCAGCAGGTCTGGGCGACCGGCCTCGACGAGGGCGAGCCGACGGACGCGGACTGGCGGGCCGACCTGGCCGAGGACTACCGCCAACCGACGATCAAGATCACCGCCGAGGAGGCCATCGCGCACCGGCTGCGTCGCATCTACCTCCCCCTGCTGGCCGTCCTCGACGCGGCCTGGGTGGTTCGGGTGACCGCGTTCGGTCCCGAGCCGTGGCCGGCGAGCGCGGCCATCGGCGTGGTACCGGGGACGGTCGTGACGGGGCTGCTGGCGCTCCTGTTCGCCGCCGCGGTCGTCGTCGCGTGTCGCCCCCGGACGTGGCACGCGGATGCGGAGCTCCGGACCGAGGCACTCCGGAAGGAGCGGGGGGCCGCCGGCGACGACCACGCCGACGGCCTCGCGGGCCGCCCCGAGGACGATTGACGACCGTACACACCCGCAAACTGTATCCGGCCGGTGGACCAGATTCGTCGTATGCGTCGTCTGCGTGGTCCGTGGGGTCCACCGCTCACGCTCGGTGGCATCGGCGTCTTCTTGCTGGCACTCGGGCTGTGGAACCTCAACCGGGAGCTGACGAACCTCCGGATCGAGTGGGGGCCGGTCCTGGCGTTCGGACAGATCGCTATCCCGGCACTGGTGGTGGTGTACGCCGGGTACCGGCTGTCGGCCTCGTCGTTCAACCGGGAGGAGCGCTGGCGCGTGACGCTGTTCGGCGTCGCCGGCCTGCTGCTGGTCGGTGGGGGGGTCTACTCCACCATCCTCGTCCGGCTGGCCGAGGCCAGGGCCGTCGGTGAGCCCCAGTACGTCCTCGGCGTGATGTCCGGGCTCGGCACGGCCGGTGGTGCGGTGCTGGGTTCGTTCAGCGTCACCAGCCGGCGCGACGCACGCCAGGCCCAGCGCGCCCGCGACAACTTCGAGCTGCTGAACAGCATCATCCGCCACGACATCCTCAACAGCATGATGATCGTCCAGTCGCGGGCGGAGTTCATCGAGGAGGAGGCCGACGAGGAACGCATCCGGGAGTTCGCCGGCACCATCCTCACCCAGACGAACGGTGTCGTCGACCAGGTCGAGCGGACCCGGGCCATCCTGCAGGCGCTCCGGACGAGCGACCCCCGGCTGGAGGCGGTCGACCTGGCCGCGGTCGTGGAGGGCGAACTCGAGACCATCCGGACGACCTACGACACGGTGGCCGTCGAGACCGACCTGCCCGGGGCGCTGTACGTCCGCGCCGACGACCTCCTGGACGACGTCGTCGGGAACGTCCTCTCGAACGCCGTCGAGCACAACGACAAGGACGAACCCCGGCTGTCGGTCTCGGCGACGGTGCTCGAGGACGGACAGCTCGCCGACCGGACCGGTGACGAGGAGGAACACGAGGCCGTCGTCGAGCTCCGCATCGCCGACAACGGCCCCGGTGTCGACGACGACCTCAAGGACGCCGTCTTCCGGCGCGACGAGACCGGGCTCCACGAGGACGGGACCGGCTCCGGGTTCGGCCTCTTCTTCGTCGACACGATGATGGGCAAGTACGGCGGCGACGTCTCCATCGAGGACAACGACCCCGAGGGGGCCGTCTTCGTCTTCCGCTTCGGCGCCGCCGAGCCGGCCGACGAGGGCACGGCCGACGCGAGTGACGTGGTCGAGGTCCCGGCCTGACATCCGCGGGGGCCGGACGTTCGCGTGGCCCTCGCGCGGGCACCGGCGGGCCCGTCGGGTGAGGGTTTTTGGCTCATGCACCCAAAGGCGGCGCCATGAGCGAAACCGAGGAGCCGGCGGACGACCAGCCGACCGTACTGGTGGTCGAGGACGAGGAGGAGCTTCGGCGCACGTACGAACTCTGGCTCGCGGGCGACTACGAGGTCGTGACGGCCGCGGAGGGGGAGGAGGCCCTGGACATCGTGGCCGAGCGCGCGGCGGACGTCGAGGTCGTGCTCCTGGACCGGATGATGCCGGGGCTGTCGGGGAAGGAGACCCTGGAGCGGATGCGGGAGCGGGGCGTGGAAGCGAAGTTCGCGATGGTGACCGCGGTCGAACCGGACTTCGACATCATCGAGATGGGGTTCGACGCCTACCTCACGAAACCCATCGACGAGGACCGCCTCCGGGACACCATCTCCAGCCTGCGCTCCCAGGAGGCCTACTCGGACGCGCTGGACGAGTACACCTCGCTGCTGGCGAAGAAGGAGACGCTGAAGGCCCGCAAGAGCGAGGAGGAGCTGGCCGAGAGCGACGCGTACGCGGAGCTTGAGGCACGCCTCGCGGAGCTGGAGACCGAACTCGAGGACGCCGACTCCGGTGCCGGCGACGACGCCGGCTTCGTCGCTGCCCTCCGGAGCATCGACGAGGGGGCCCAGCAGACCGAACCCGAGGAGTCATGACCGCAGCCAGCGAAGCCGCGATACACCCACCACCATGAGCGGAGCCTCAGACGGTGACGACGCCTACGACCTCGGCAGCGCCTTCCCCATCGCCGAGGCACGGCGCCAGCGCCCCGGAACGACCCTCCTCATCACCGGGTCGGCCGCGCTCACCGAGCGCGCCGCCTTCGACATCCTCCTCGCCGAGCCGGACGCCGCGGAGGGTGTCGTGCCGGTCAGCACGGACCGCTCGGCGGCCGACCTTGAGAGCGAGTTCGCCGGCCGCTCCGAGGGCTCGCTCGACGACCGGCTGGCTGTCATCGACATCACCGGGTCGTCCGAGCGTGGAACCCGTCCGGACGACCTGGCGGCCATCGGCCGCGAACTCAACGAGGCCATCGACCGGGTCGACCGCCCCCGGGTCCGGATCGGCGTGCTCTCGCTGACCGGGATGCTCGAACACCTCGACCGGACGGAGGTGTTCAAGTTCTGCCACGTCGTCAGGGACCGGATCGCCGACGCCGGCTATCTCGGCATCGCGACGCTGGACACCGACGAGGTCCCCGAGGCGACGGTCTCGATGCTACAGGACGCGTTCGACGCGACCGTGGAGGTCGACGAGGACGAGAAGGGCAGCATCGTCCGCGTCATCGGTCTCTCGGACGCCCCGGTCACCTGGCACGCCTGGAGCTAGCTCGACCCGAGCGCCCGGGGCTAGACGCCCTCCCAGCCGTCCTCGGTCCACTCGTAGACGCCCTCGAACAGGCTCCGGATCGTCGAGACCGTCTGCTCGTCGTGGGCCTCGGGGTCCATGTAGAAGACGCTCATCACCCCGGCGCGCTTCATCCGGCTGGTCAGGACGTGACAGAACTGGAAGACCTGCCGGGTGTCGGCGTACTGGAGCATCGTCGTCACGGAGTCGAAGACGACGACCGGGTCGCGGTTCGACCACGCGTCGAGACACTCGTTGATTCGGATGCCGAGGCCCGTCAGGTCGCCCGGGTCGGCGACCGTGGTCGTCCGGAACGGGGTCTCGGTGCTCGACTCACCGGGGGTGGTGCCGGCGTGGGTGCAGCCGATGGCCGCGACCTCCGCGGGCGGCGCCCGCCACCGCTCCTCCCAGGTCGCGATCCTCTCGGCAGGAGGGCGAAGCAGCGACACCGCCAGCAGCGCGGGCGTCCCGGTCACGCTCTCCAGGAGTCGAACGATGGCATCGCCGTCGTCCTCCATGGATGGACCCAGGAGGAGCAGGTTCGCCGGAGGGGTCTCCTCGAACGGGGGGGCCGTCGCTGGGTCCTTTCCCAGCCCGGCGTCCGCCGATCCGACACTCGTCACAGCAGTACCTACGCACCCCACCCACTTAACGAGCCCCAACGCTTTCACGACAAGATAACGCCATCGTCCGGGGCGAGCGGTGCTATCTGACCCGAATGGGCCCCACGAACGCCACTACCCCCGGACGCTCGCCGCCACGTCGCCGATGGTCTCGTAGGCGTCGTCGGAGTAGGCGATGACGCGGACATCGGCGAGCGAATCCGGGTCGTACGCGGCGATCTCCTCGCAGATGAGGCGCGCCCCCTCCGCGAGGTCGAACCCCGCGACACCGGTCCCAAGCGCCGGGATGACGAGCGACTCGCACCCGAGTTCGTCGGCCCGTGCCAGCGTGTTCCGGGTGGCGTCCCGGATGGACTCGCGGGTCGCCTGCCCGTCGCCGTAGTGGGGCATCGCCGCCGCGTGGATGACGTACTCGGCGTCGAGGTCGTACGCGTCGGTGACGGCGACCTCGCCCAGGTCGACGGGCCCCTTCGAGACCGCCTCATCGTTGATCTCGGGGCCGGCCCCCCGCCGGAGCGCCCCGGCCACGCCGCTTCCCATCTGCAGGCTGGTCCCCGCCGCGTTCACCAGCGCGTCGGCGGACTGTGTCGCGATGTCGCCCTGCACGACTCGGAACTCCATGTGAGGGGCTGTACGGCAGGTCCACAAAGTTCCACCGCCGCCACGGCAGCAGGTGGTCGGGAGGCGACGCCGTCGCTATCTCGTGGCCCGTCGGCCGAGGACGAACACGAGCAGGGACAGCAGTATCGGGCCGACCATCGCCTCGACGGTCGTGAGCACCTCGCCGACGGTTCCGGTCGCGGTCGACGGACCCAGACAGGGACACATGGATTCAAGCGGCCGGTCCTCCAACGCTGGACATACCAGGAGAACGCTGTAATGAGCAACAGACCGACGATACGGCAGAAGTTCAGCTTTCGACGTGAGACATCCACAGTAGGTGCGTTCGGTCTCCTCGTCGAGCACAGGATTCCGGACTCGATTCCACAGTTCGCGTTGAACTTCGGGGGACGATGGTCGGAGGTAACGATACAGAGCAGCCACGGGTACACCTCCGAGACGGGCGGCAGACTCGTGTGGGATGGTTCGACGCGGAATCCCGAGGCACATCTCACGGTATCACTGACCGACTCGCTCCACTACAAGGATACAGGGGACTGGACGATCGCCAAAACGCCGCTGTACTCGACTTCCCCCGCTGGCAGGAACACCACCACAGCCACGAACTCCGGCAGTGATGGCCGTAGGGTGGTCGAGACTCCCCTTGGCCGCGTGCAGACAGGAGCTCACAACGATGTGTTCGATGCGTTCTTCGGGGAGGGTTCACGGGGGTACAGCATCGAAGAGGAATACGACGTTGCAGGGGAGGGTGTCGTCAGTGAAACAGGCGGGATACTGTACCTCGGAGCGTACGACGAGTGGTCCCGGACGACGGATGACGGACAACAGATCCGACTCGTCGTTCCCGACGCTGCGCAACTGGCTCCGGAACCGGAAGCAGTGGTGGAGGCACTCGTAGCGGCCGCGAACGAACTCGACGTTGGGACGGAGCACGACAGTATGCTGGCGGTAGCCGCACCAACCCGAGGTGTCGACTGGTATCACAGAGGTATCGGCGGGGATGATGGATTCTGGGTCAGGGATGATCTACGGCTGGATTTGAGTACATTCGGTGGCAACCCGTGGATCCACGAATACATCCACACGCGACAGCGATTCAGGAGCGAGTTGACGTCGGCCACCACATGGCTCACCGAGGCCGTCGCGTCCTACTACGGGGCGGTGCTGTGCTTCCGCCAGGGATTGTGCTCGTTCGAGAGACTGCTGGACCATCTGACATTACGGACGTCGCCCGGATTCTCACACGGCCAGTTGACGGACCACAGCGAGTTCAGGGATGACGACAGGAACCATCTGGATTACCGGAAAGGCAGGCGAGTGCTTGCCGCCCTCGACTGCAAGATTCAGGACGATACTGCCGGACGGGCGACGTTCGAGGACGTGTTCCGGCAGCTGAATGCGTACGACGGTCAGATCACCAACAATTCGTTCATCGGGATGGTTGCCGACATCACCGGGAACTCGGAGTATTACGAGTGGTTCAGTACGTATGTCGGTTCAGCGAACGTACCAGAGGTACCCAGGTCGAAGAAGTACTTCATCAACAGTGTGGCGTAGAATCGACTCGGTACGGGAATCAGGTTCCGACCGCGGGAACCTGTCAGCGACCTCCGAGAGGAGGCCGGCCGAAACTGGCTCCTGTAGTCCGTAGTGGGAAACGCAGGTACCGCCGCTTTCGTCCCACGGCCAGACACAACTACACGACGTCCGGGACGGCAGCACACTCCGCCGGACAGTACCACCTGACGTGTAATCCGTTCGTTCACAGAGAGGTTGCTATCGAAATTCTCCGCCTGATATCGATATAATGTAATAATTCAAGAAATTATTCGCTTGTTCAGACCATATCCTGCTTCCGGGCGACGTAGCCGATGGCGGCCAGCGGCAGGCCGAACACCAGCGCGAACGGGCCGACGTAGGCCAGCGTGACCAGGATGGCCCGGACCGTGACGACCACGCCGTTCACCGAGGCAGCGAGCGCCCCGCCGAGGTCGGTCTCGTGGTAGGAGGGCCGGGGTGTGGGTGAGGCGGTCGGCGTCGGCGTGAGGCCGGGTTCGCGGAGCTGGACGGTGATGGTCGCGTACGCGACCTCGTCGCGGAGCGCGCGCCGCTGGGCCTGGAGGCGCTCGATGCGCTCCTGAACGCTCGACAGCTTCTCGCCCACCTGGAGGATGGCCTCGGTGTCGTTCGCCTCGTCGTACAGCCGGCGGAGGCGGTCACGCTGGGTCCGGAGGTTGGTGAGCCGGGCCTCGATGTCGACGAGCTGGTCGCTCACGTCCTCGCTGTCCGAACTCGCCTTCCGGACCTCGCCGACGGCCTTCACGGCGCGGAACGCCTCGCCGAACCGGTCGCTGCGGACCCGGAGTCGCAGACTGCCCGTCGTCCGCGTCCGGTTGCCGACGCGCTCGACGTTCGTGTCGGACCCGGCCACGTAGCCGCCGTGCTCGCGGGCGACCGATATCACCGACTCGCGGGCGCCCTCGAACGAGGCCACCCGCAGCGTCGCGCTCCCGGTCCGGATGATGGCCTGCGACCGGTTCGGGTCCCGATACGACTGCGCCGCCGCGTCACCACCCCGGCCGTCACCGCCGTCACCGACACCACCGGCGGGTGCGTCGGCTGCCTCCGGGGCGCCCTGCGAGCCACCGCCGTCCCCACCGCCCGCGCTGCCGGCGTCCGGGCCCCCGCCGAGGCCCGAACAGCCCGCGAGCACGAGGAGCGCGCCCAGGAGCAGTGCCAGCACCGTCCGTCGTCTCGGTCGCTCACCCATGTCCGAAGTGTGTGAACAGCCCCCATTAACCGCGACGGAGCATCAAACGGCGATTTGTCCATCCGGCGAACGCCGCCCCCGCCGTCAGGGAGATACGGCGGCGTCCCCTACATCCGGGTATGTGTGCCGGCATCGCCGACTGCGGGGTCCTCTCGATGGTCTGGGAGGACCTGCTGTTCGCCCACTGGCCGGTCGACCCGGACCTCGTCGATGAACGGCTCCCCGAGGGGCTGACGGTCGACACGTACGACAGCGACGCCTACCTCGGGGTCGTGCCGTTCGTGATGCGTGACATCGGGCCCCGGTTCGCGCCGGTGGGGCTCTCGTTCGGGGAACTGAACCTGCGGACCTACGTCCGGGAGACGGCCGACGGGCCCACGAGCGACGCCCCCGACGAGGGCGGCCGCGGCGTCTACTTCTTCAACCTCGACGCCGACGACCCCCTCGGGGTGGCCGTCGCGCGCTCGCTGTTCCAGCTCCCGTACCACCGGGCGAACATGACCATCGACACGGCGGGCGACCGGGTGGCGTTCCGCTCGCAGCGCCCGGACGGGACGGCGACCTTCGCGGCCGCCTACGGCCCGGAGGGCGAATCGTTCGAGCCGGAGCCGGGCTCGCTCGCGGCGTTCCTCACGGAGAACTACCGGTTCTACACCGCCGACGCCGGCGGTCGGCTCTGGTACGGCGACATCGACCACCCGCGCTGGGAGCTGGCGCCCGCGAGCGCGGACTTCGTCACCAACGAGCTGTTCGCGGTGAACGGGTTCGACCACCCGGACGGCGACCCGGTGCTCCACTTCTCCGAGCGCATCCGGGTGACTGCCGGGCGGATCCGTCGCGCATGACCGAATCGCACGCCGTCGCGCGTGGCCGCGTCACCAGTCGTCCCGGCCCCGGGCGCCGACAGCCCGGCCCCGCCTTCGCGGGTCGGGGGCTACTTTACCCGCGGTGTTCTCGGTACGGACAATGAGTGACGGCGACGCGCGGGGCGACGACGCCACGACGGCGCCCGAGGACCCGGACGCGCCGGCGGAACGGGCCAGCGACGGCGCCGTCGAGGGCGACGACGGGACCGCGGGAACCGACAGCGACGACGGTGCGGGGGCGGACGACGGCGCTCCCGGCGCGACCTCGGGGACCGCGTCCGGCGGCGACACCGTCGCGGAGCAGTCGGGTGGGGCCGGCCCGGCCGCCGACGTGTCGGACGATGGCGTGTCGGACGACGGCGACCCGGCCCGCGGGAGCGCGACGGATGACGCGGGGCGTGACGGGGGGTCGACAGCGGAGGGGGGACCGCTCGACCCGTCCGAGGTCGACATCTCGGCGCTGACGGGGCCGGAGCGGTCGCTGGAACCGGCCGTCCGGCTGGTGTGGTTCCTCCGCGCGGCCATCGTCGCGGTCGTCCTCGGTGCGGTGACTGGCGCGCTGTCGGTCATCCTGTCGGGGCCGGCCTGGGTCGGGCCGGCCGTCTTCACCGCGCTGTTCGTGCTCGGTGGGACCCGGGCGCACTTCCGCTACGAGTCCTGGTCCTACCAGGTGCGGACGGACTCGCTGTTCCTCGACCGCGGCGTCCTGACGCGGGTCCGGACGGTCGTCCCGTACGTCCGCATCCAGCACGTCGACGCCTCGCGCGGGCCGGTCGAGCGGGCGTTCGGTCTCGCGACCGTGGTCGTCTACACCGCCGGCTCGCGGGGCGCGGACGTGACCATCCCCGGCCTGACGCCCGAGCGCGCCGACGAACTGCAGGACCGGCTGAAGCGCCTGGCCATCGCCGCCGAGGGGGAGGACGCGGTCTGAGATGCGACTCAGCCCCCTCTCGATTCCGTACGGCGCCGTGACCACGGCGGCCAGACTGGGGTGGATCCTCGTCATCGCCACCTTCGGCTCCACGCAGATGCCCGGCGCGGGGCCACTGGTCGCGGTGGCCCTCGTCGCCGGAGTGCTGGCACTGGCGGGAGCCTACCAGTTGGCGCGCTGGCAGCGCTTCGACTACGAACTCACGGAGGATACGCTCGACATCGAGTCGGGGGTGTTCTCACGTCGGACGCGGGAGATCCCACTCCAGCGCGTCCAGAACGTCGACACGAGCCGGAACGCCGTCCAGCGCGCGCTCGGCATCGCCGCCGTCACCGTCGAGACCGCAGGGGGGAGCGACGTGGAGGCCGAACTCCGGTACGTCACCGAGGCCGAGGCCGAACGCCTCCGGGCGGAGGTCGGCCGGCTGAAGCGCGAGCACTCGCGCGACCACGACGCGGAACCGGGCGACGCGCGCGCGACGCCCGACGACGAGCCCGCCGAGGAGGAGCTGTTCGCGATGTCGGCCCGCGAGCTGGCCCTGCTGGGCGTCGTCTCCGTCGACCTGCGGCTGCTGTCGCTGTTCTCGGCCATCGTCCCCATCCTCGCGCCGTCGCTTGCGCGGTCGGCGACGGACCCGCTGTTCTCGCTGGCGGTCACCGCGCCCCTGGTCGCCGGCGGGCTCGTGCTGCTCGCGGTGCTGGCGAGCGCGGCGTTCTCGGTGGGGAACTTCTACGGCTTCCGGCTGAGCCGGGCTGGCGACGAGCTCCGCTACGAGCGTGGGCTGCTCAACCGCTACACCGGGACCGTGCCGCTGTCGAAGGTGCAGTCGGTGGTCCTCTCGGAGAACGCGCTGGCGCGGCGCATCGGCTACGCCTCGCTCACCGTCGAGACGGCGGGCTACGCGCCGGGCGATTCGGGCGCCGAGTCGGCCGTCCCGCTGGCGCGCCGCGAGCGGGCCGTCGCCCTCGCCCGCGAGATCGAGCCGTTCGGCGAGGTGACGTTCGAGCGCCCACCGACCCGCGCGCGGACACGCTACGTGATACGGTACGCCCTGGTCGGGGCACTGCTCACCGCCATCGCGTACGGCGTCCACCGGTTCTCGCGGTTCGCGTTCGCGTGGTACCTCGTCGCCGGCCTGGTGGTGCTGGCGCCGCTGGCGGCGCACCTGAAGTGGCGCAACCTCGGCTTCGCCGTGCTGGACGACCACGTCGTCCTCCGGTCGGGGTTCTGGTCGCGGGAGACGACCGTCGTCCCGTACTACCGGGTGCAGACGGTCGTGGAGAGCCAGACGGTCTTCCAGCGCCGGCGCGACCTGGCGACCGTCGTCGTCGACACCGCCGGGTCGCGCGGCCTGACGACCGGCGACCCGCAGGCACTCGACATCGAGGCCGAGCGCGCGAGCGAACTCCGGGAGACGGTCGCCGACCGATTGCAGGCATCGCTGCAGACGCGCCGGGCGGTGCGACGCGAGCGCGGCCGCGACCGGCTGACGAGTGTCGCGGACTGAATCAAGCGGTCACTCCGTCTTCGGCTCGCTGTACCGTGTCAGGGTCACCACGTACCCGCGCCCGCACTCGCCACACTCCGTCCGGAGGTCGGATTCGACCTGGTTCGCCTCACCGCTGGTCTCCATCGGCGCGCCACACCAGCACTCGAAGTTCACCCTCATCCGAGTGAATGGATGTTCTCCACACGCTTGGTTTCTTCGGCGTGCATCCGTGACTCTTTTTCAACGACACTGATAGCAGACGGGCTCTCGGTCTCAGGACCGCTTCGCTCGCAAGCGCCACACACAAGCCCCGGCGCCGCGGGGCACCAGTCGTGACCGACTCGCACACGCGCCTCGCCGGCACGGCGAGCGTCGTCGTACTCGCCCTCGCCGTCCTCGTCGGGGTGGCGCTCGACCCGACCGTCCGGCTCCTCCCGGTCCGGGCCCGCCTGTCCGACCTCGGCCGTCCCGGCGGCGCGGGCGCGTTCCCGTTCGACTACGGCCTCGTCGTCGCGGGACTCCTCGGGCTGGCCTTCGTCCGGGCGTGGTGGCCAGCGGCCTCCGAATCGCGGGACCGCGTGGCCGCGGGCCTCGCCGGCGTCGTCTTCGGCTGTCTCGCAGTCGCCGGGCTCTTCCCCGAGCCGTCGGCTGTCCACCTCCCGTTCCTGGCGGGGGCCTACCTGGCGGCCTGGGCCGGTCCCCTGCTCGACGGGGTCCGGCTCCGGCGGGACGGGGCCGACGACGGAGGGCGCTCGCGTGCTGGCGTCGCGCTCCTTGCCGGCGCCGCGCTCGTGGCACTGCTGTGGGGAATCCGGGCCGTCGTGCAGGTGACGACGTTCCTCCTCTCCGGGGCGACGAGCGCCCTGCTCCTGACGGAGGTCGCGACGCTCGCACTGTTCGCGGGCTGGGTGCTGTTCCGGGCGTGGGTCGGCGGGCCGGCCCTCACGGTTGACGCGCCCGCGGGCGACCTCAGCGTCGACGGACGGTGACCCGGATGGGGTCGCTCGGCTGGAGCGTGACGTTGAGCGACGGCCGTACCTCGCCGGGGTCGGTGAACCGCCACTCCCGGGCCAGCGTTGCCAGCGCGAGGCGAGCCTCCAGCATCGCGAACCGCGCGCCGATGCAGTGGCGCGGGCCGCCGCCGAACGGGAAGTAGGCGTACTCCGGGCGGTCCTCGGTGCCGGGAGCCGCCCGCGTGTGTTCGGCATCGTCGTCGAGCCACCGCTCGGGCCGGAACGCCTCCGGCCGGTCCCACCAGCGCGGGTCCGTGTGGACGATACGCTGGGGGAGGACCAGCGTCGCGCCCGCGGGCACCCGGCGGCCACCGAGGGCGACCGGTTCGAGCGGTTCGCGGAACAGCGTGTACAGCGGCGGGTAGCGCCGCATCGACTCCTTCACGACGGCCTCCGTGTACGGCAGGTCGGGCAGGTCCGCGACCGTCGGCTCCCCCGAGAGGGTGTCCACCTCGGCCGCGAGGCGGTCGCTCGCGTCGGGGGCGTCCGCGAGCAGATGCCCGGCGTACGAGAGCGCGAGCGCGGTGGTCTCGTGGCCGGCGAACAGGAAGGTGACGAGGTTATCGCGCAACTCGGCCCGGGAGAGGCGGTCCTCCTCGTCGGCGGCGCGGTTGGCGGCCAGCAACAGGTCGAGCAGGTCCGGGTCGTCGATGGCGTCCAGCGACGCGGGGGCGTCGGCCACGGCGTCGACACCGGACCCACCGCGCGCGTCGAGCAGGTCGTCGACGGCATCGTCGAAGTCGGCGCGGGCAGCCTCGAACCGACGCTTCGCGGGCGTCGGGAGCCAGTCCGGGAGCGGGAGGATCGTCCGGAGCGAGGTGGCGTCGAGGAAGTCGTTGACCGTGCGCGCGGCCTCGGCGACGGTCCGGCCGAACGCGTCGTCCAGGTCGCGGTCGAACAGTGCCCGGACGAGGACATCGAGCGTGACGCGTTTGGTCACGGCGCCGAGGTCGACGCGGTCGCCGTCCGACCAGCCGGCGGTCGCCTCGCGGGTCGCGTCGACGGCGTGGCGGCCGTAGCGCTCGACGCGCTCGCGGTAGAAGGCGGGCTGAGCGATGGTCCGCGCGCGGCGCCACTGCTCGCCCGTCGCGAGGAACATCCCGTCGGTGAGGAAGCCGCTGCCGGCCTCGGCGACCTGCGAGGCCTTCCGGAAGCGGGACTGGTCGCTCACGAGGACGCGCTGGATGTCGTCGGGGTGGGTGACGTAGTGGAAGCTCCCGCCCGCCAGCCGGACCCGGACCACGTCGCCCAGGTCGCGGGCGTGGCGCTCGTGGAAGGTGAGGGGGTCCCGGAGGTACTGGTGGGTGTTGCCGAGCAGCGGGAGGCCGTCGACCTCGGGTGCCGGTGGCGCGGTGGTCGGGTCCGTCGTTCCGTCCCCGTCCCCGGGCGCCGAGCGGTCGGCCATTGTCGGCCGGTGGGTCCCGCCCGACTAACGCCTTCGGGTGGTGGGTAGCCGGGCACTCACAGCGACGGGTCGGCGGCGCCTGTCACCTCACAGCGCGATGAAGCCCGCACTGTTGGCCGCGAGGACGCCCGCGTCGACCAGCAGCAGGACGGCCACGACGCCGGCCGCGCGGTAGAAGCGGCCGGCCTCCCGGGCCGGCGTGCGGACCTTCTTCGCGTCGAGCCCGTCGCTCATCCGGCTGTTGCCGACCTCGACGAGACCGGTCATCACGAGCCACAGCAGGGTCATCGTCAGGACGAGATGGCCGCGTGGGCTGCCGGTCAGGCTCTCGACGGTGTAGAGCTGGGCGGCCAGGTGGCCCCCGGTGAGGAGCATCACGAGTGCCGCCCCCCGCGAGAGCAGGGTCAGGCGACCGAAGACGCTCTCGAGCGGTTCGGGACGGACCTCGCCGTCCCGCGCGGCCGGCAGCACCGCCCAGACAGCGAACAGCACGCTCCCCGTCCAGAGTGCTCCGACGAGGAGATGGATGGCGTAGAACGTCGCGTCGACGAGTGTCATGTCACCGCTGGCGGGCGGACGGCTCTTGAAACCAGGCGGGACGAGATGGGGGAGCAAGCGGAACATGAGAGGGAACGATGTGGGACGAAACGGAACCGCAGCCACCCCGTGCCATCGTCGCACGGGGGCCGCGCGGGTTGACAAGTCTTAAATCCGGTCCACGAGGATGCGTGTGTATGAGCCAGGCCGACAGCAGCGAGACGCGCCAGTGCGTCTCCTGTGGCATCAACATCGCCGGGACGAACGCCGCCCGGTTCAAGTGCCCCGACTGCGGGCACCTGATCTTCCGGTGTTCGACCTGCCGCAAGCAGAGCAACCTCTACGAGTGTCCGGACTGTGGCTTCACGGGGCCCTGACAATGGGGAAGGTCGCAGCCAAACTCAAGGTCATGCCGCAGAGTCCCGACGTGGACCTGGACGCGCTCCAGGAGCGTCTGGAATCGTCCCTCCCGGAGGGCGCCCACATCAAGGGCGTCCAGCGCGACGACGTCGCGTTCGGGCTGGTGGCGCTGTTCCCCACCGTCATCGTGCCCGACGACGCCGGCGGCACGGAGGCCGTCGAGGAGGCGTTCGCGGGCACCGAGGGCGTCGAGTCGGTGCAGGTCGAGGAAGTCGGTCGCATCTAGCGACCGCCTACCGCCACCGGCCCGGGTCGACATCGGACCGGATCGGCGGGTAACGCCGCTCATGAACTCTTTCGGGCGACTTCACGGAGCGATAACGGCCGGTCTACTTATACCTATGTAGGGCGACCCTGTGGACGAGCATGACCCACAGCAGTCACCGCTCGACCCGGGCATCGTCGGGGTGGTCGGCATGAGTGCCGGCGCCCGCGAGGATTCGACGAACGCGGAGGTCGAAACAGGGCGCGACCCGCTCGCTCCGTGGGCGTTCCGGGCGGCGATGTCGGGCCTCTCCGAGGAGCAGGCACGCGAGCTGCTCGAAGGCGAGCGCTGCCCCCAGCCCAGCCACCAGGAGCGCTGGGAGGCCGAGATGGACGCACTCGAACTGCGCGAGGAGGGCAGCGAGGTCGTGGTGTACCGGCGAGACCAGGAACACGCCTGGCTCCAGTCGGACACGGCGCTCCGGCCGGACGAGGTCCGCTGAGTCCGACACCTCCGACCACCCGCGTTCCGACCAGCCGTTCTCGGCTTCGCCCGCACCGTCGAGCGTCGCCCGTCGGCGACCCTCCGACGGATGCATAACACACCATTCAAGTACTCCTCGGGTCAATTCGGTCTCACGACTATGCCGAGCTCCAACGGGCCCCTCCACGGAACACGCAACAAGCTACGGAACAAGCCCCGCGAGCGGGGTACCTCGCCGCCGCAGCGCGCGGTCGAGGAGTTCGAGGCGGGCGAGAAGGTCCACCTCCACATCGACCCGAGCGTGCCGGACGGCCGCTTCCACCCCCGCTTCAACGGCCACACCGGCGAGGTCGAGGCGCAGCAGGGCCGCGCCTACAAGGTGACCATCACCGACGGCAGCAAGGAGAAGACCATCATCACGAAGCCCGCACACCTCCGCCGCCAGACGGAGTAACCGCATGACGATCTTCAAGGAGACGCTCGACGCCGAGTACGTCACCACCGCCGAGGCCAAGGAGCTGCTGGCGGAGGTCGAGCAGGAGCGCGCGCTCGACGAGGACCGCGAGATGCGCTACGAACTGGCGCGCGCCATCGACCACGCGAACCGCTTCGCCGCCATGAGTGCCGAGGACGGCCGCGCACTCGTCGAGGAGCTCCTCGAACTGGAGAAGCTCGACGAGAAGACCGCCCACAAGATCGCCGACACCCTCCCGCAGGACCGCGACGAGGTCCGCTCCGTGTTCGCCCAGGAGCGCTACGCGCTCGACGGCGACGAACTGGACGAGGTCCTCAATGTCGTCGCGAAGTACGCCTGAATGGGCGTTCCGCTTCGTTCCCGCTGTACTCCCGCACAGCTGCCGCTCGCGCTCCCACCGTCAGCCTTAACGGCTCCTGGCGGTTATTTATGGTAATGAAATCCACTCAGATCCAGGAGGTGGCAGCGGGGAGCACACCCGCGTCGCGGAAGTCGGACCTGTTCTGCCCCACCTGCGGCCACAGGGCCCCCACCGAGGGGGACTGGGTCGTCACCGAGCGGTCCGTGGAGGGCGACCGCCGGCGGGCCTACGGATGCCCGACGTGCGGTCGCACGCTGGTCGTCCAGCCCGTGTTCGAGCAGTCCGTCCCGGCCTGAACCTCGTGGTCGGTGTCACGGCGACAGCGTCCCCTCGTCCGTGATGACCGAGTCGACGAGGTGGGTCGGCGTCGCGTCGTACGCGGGGTTCTCGATGTCGAACCCGTCGGCGGGTTCGAGCATGACCTCGCTGGCCGGGCGGAACTCGTTCTGGAACTGGAAACCGCCCTCGTCGATGATCTTCGTCGACGCGCCGACGACCGTGACCGGCACCGCGAGCTCGGCGGCGGTCGCGGCGATGGGGAACGTGCCGACGCGGTTGTAGAACGTGCCGTCGACGATGCAGTCCATCCCGACCATCACGCGGTCACAGTCCGGGAGGACCTCGCCGCAGGCCGAGTCGACCAGCAGGTGCGGCTCGATGCGGTCGATACCGGCGAGGGTCCGGGCGGTCTTGCGCCCGAGGTAGCGTGGCCGCGCCTCGGTCACGTACACCTCGAGATGGCGGCCCTCGCTCGCGGCGAGTTCCAGCGCCTCCAGCACGGTCGAGGAGTAATCATGCGTGAGGACCACGTCACCGTCCCGGAGTGACTCGGCGGCGTTCGCGGCGGCCTGCTGCTTGCCACGCTCGACCTGCTCGACGACCGCCTCGATGGCCGCCTCGGTCGCCGCCTTCGCTGCCTCGACGTCCTCGGGGTCGGCGTCCTCGACGGCCGCCCGGATCTCGCCCTGTGTGGTGTGGAGGGTGGCGTGGGAGGGCTGGGCGCGCTTGAGCGCCTGGCTGTTCCGTTCGAGGTCCCGGATGTACTCCTCGAGCGACGGGAACTCCCGGTCCAGCAACTCCCGCAGCGCCTCGGCCGCCTTGACCGCCACGACGGAGGAGCTGTGGGTCTGCATGTCGCGGATCTCCGCGACCGTCTCGTCGATCATGCCCGATTGCACTCGCGGGGCGGCCAAAGGCGTATCGGCCCCCGGATTCGCCCGTGGTGCGGGTGTCCAGGGCCGGCGGTCCCGACCGAACCGGGCGTGATGGTTTAGCCACCCGAGCGCCTACCGGTGGTATGGTCACGGTCACGTACACCTGCCCGCGGTGTGACGCGGTGGTCGAGCTGGAGCGGGACGCCTACCTCGCCGACAAGTCGGTCACGCCTGACCCCCTCGAGGGCTGGGAGTACGCCCCGGCGTACGGGGAGTTCGAGGCGGCAGCGGGCGTCGAGATCGTCTGTGGTGCCAGCGAGACCCGCGGTGAGGGGTGCGGGCGGCCGTTCTACCTCTCGTTCGTCCGGTACGAGGACGGCCGGGAGGTCGACCCCGGCCGATCGCTCGACGAGGTGTCGTTCGACTTCCTTCGCGGCTGAGCCGCGTGGAATCCGACGAAGGGAGGGTGACGGCCCCAGCCCCGGAGTTTCCGTTGGAACCAAACGCTTAAATATGAGACTAAGTAGACGTTAGGTGTGCCCCACTGCAACAACTGCGACTCGTACGTCAGTGAAGCGTACGTACGGGTGTTCGCCCCGCAGGGCATGGATACCGTCCGAGTGTGTCCCCACTGCGAGGACAAGCTCCGGGACGGAGCCGACGTCCGCGAGGCGCGGGCCCCGCGTCAGCAGTAACCCACCGTACTGGGGGTACAGTCCGCCGGTCCTCGCGACCGGCTCCTTCCTCTGACCGCTCGACGGCCAGCGGCCGCGCTGGCGTCCGATGTGGGCGCTGGAGGCTGTGTCAGGCCCTCAGCTCGTGTCGAGCCCTCAGCCCTTGATGTTGCAGACCGGGAACGTCCGCGCCACCCTGTCACCGATACCGAGCGCGTCGCTGACCCGAACGACCTCGTCGACGTCCTTGTAGACGCCGGGGGCCTCCTCGGCGATGGTGGCCCCCGAGGACGCCTTGACGTAGATGTGCTCCTGCTCGCGGAGGTCGTCCTGCACGTCGCCGCCCCAGTAGTCCTGTTTGGCCTGCGTCCGGCTCATCAGCCGTCCCGCGCCGTGGGCCGTCGACCCGAACGTCTCGCGCATGGAGTGCTCGCCGCCCCGCAGGACGTACGACCCCGCGCCCATGCTACCGGGGATGATGACCGGCTGGCCCACGTCCCGATGGGCCTTCGGAACCTCGGGGTTCCCCGCGGGGAACGCCCGCGTCGCGCCCTTCCGGTGGACGAACAGCTCGCGCTGCTCGGTGCCACCCGCGCCGTCGGGCACCTCGTGGACCTCGCGCTTCGCGATGTTGTGGGCCACGTCGTACAGCAGGTCCATCCCGAGGTCCTGCCAGTCGGCACCGAACACGTCGGCGAACACCTCGCGGGTGCGGTGGGTGATGAGCTGGCGGTTCACCCACGCGAAGTTGATGGCCGCGCACATCGCGCCGTAGTACTGCTCGGCCAGTTGCGAGCCGGCCGGCGCGGCCGCGAGTTCCCGGTCGGGCAACTGCGCGAGGAGTCCCTGGTGGGCCTGCTCGATGTCGCGCAGGTAGTCCGTGCAGACCTGGTGGCCCAGGCCCCGCGAGCCACAGTGGATGAGGACGACCACCTGGTCCGGCTCCAGGCCGTACGCGTCGGCCACGTCCTCGCGGTAGATATCGGTGACGCGCTGGACCTCGAGGAAGTGGTTGCCCGAGCCGAGCGAGCCCAGCTGCGTCCGTCCGCGGTTCTTGGCCTTCTCCGACACCGCCGAGGGGTCCGCGTCGTGGCGCATCCCCTCGTCCTCGCAGTGGGTCAGGTCGTCCTCGACGGCGTAGCCGTGTTCGAGCGCCCAGTCGACGCCCCGCCGGAGGACCGACTCCACCGTCGACACGTCGCTCTCGACGACCCCGCCGCCGCCCAGCCCCGTCGGGACCGCGTCGAACAGCGCGTCGACGAGTTCCTCCTCGCGACCCTGGAGCTGTTCGTAAGAAATATCTGATTTTATCATCCTCACGCCGCAATTGATATCATATCCGACAGCTCCAGGAGAAATGCAGCCATCTTCGGCATCTATCCCCGCGACACCACCGACCGGGAACCCGTACCCCTGGTGGCCGTCGGGCATGCAGATGGCGTACTTGCGGACGCCGGGGAGGTGGGTCGTGTTCCGGAGCTGCTGGAGCGTCTTGTCGTTCTTGATCTCCTCCAGTAGCGACCGGCTGGCGAGGATGCGGGCGGGCACGCGCATCCCCCCGGCCTCGTCACGGGGCATCTCCCAGACGAACTCCCGGCGCTTCTCCAGGGTGATACCGCCGGCCTCGAACGTCTCGGGGTCATCCGCGGGCGTCTCGCTCATACCCGAACGGTCACCGTCGCCAGCCGAAAGGGTTCGGGTCGTCGCGGGGACGCCCGCCGGGACCCCCACGGCTATGACGTGGCGGTCCGTCGCCCCGCCCATGCGAGCCGTCCGATACCACGACCACGGCGGGCCGGAACAGCTCATGGTCGAGGACGTCGACCGCCCGACGCCCGGCGACGACGAGGTGCTGGTGAAGGTGCGCGCCGCGTCGGTCAACCCCGTGGACACGTACTTCCGCGAGGGCTCCTACCGCCCGGGAGATCTGCCGTGGATACCGGGGAGCGACGCCGCCGGCGTGGTGACGGCGGTCGGCGACAGCGTGACCGACTACGACCCCGGCGACCGCGTGTTCGCGACCGCGCTGGGCAACGACCACCCGGGGACGTGCGCGGAGTACGTCACGGCCCCGACCGACCGGCTGGCGGCGCTCCCCGACCGCGTGGGGTTCGCGGCGGCCGCGGCCGGGGCGCTGGTCGGTGTGACGGCGTGGCAGTCACTGGTCGCGCGGTGTGGCCTCGACCCCGGCGAGCGCGTCCTCGTCCACGGCGGCTCGGGCGGCGTCGGGCACGTCGCGGTTCAGCTCGCGGCGGCCGCCGGCGCGCGGGTGACGACCACGGCCAGTCCGGCGTACCACGACGACCTCCGCGACCTGGGTGCCGACGACGTGCTGGACTACGACCGCGACGACCTCGCCGACGCCGTCCGCGAGGCCGGCCAGCCCGACGTGGTGCTGGACCACCGGCTCGACGACTACCTCGGGCTGGACTGCGAGGTGGCGGCCTTCCGCGGGCGCATCGCAGCCATCGGCAACACCGACGCCGAGGCGACGTTCCCGAACGTCCCTGCTCATCGTGGGAAGGCACTCACCGTCCACCACGTCTCGATGTTCAACACGCCGGACGTGGCGCGGGTACTCGGGCGGCTGGCATCCCTGATGGAGCGTGGCTCGCTCGCGCCGCGGGTCGCGCGCACGTACGACCTCGACGGGGTGAAGGACGCCCAGCAGGCGGTGCTGGACGAGTCGTTCCTCGGGAAACTGGTCGTCGAGCCCTGAGCGGCGGAGCCGTTCTCGTGTCGCGGCTCAGACGGCGTCCGGGCCGCGCTTGCCCGTCCGGATCTGGAGCGCCGACTCCACCGGCAGGACGAACACCTTCCCGTCGCCCGGCTCGCCAGTGTGAGCGCCGTCGGCGATGGCCGCGACCACGTCGTCGACGGGCGTATCGGCCACGACGCACTCGACCTTCACCTTCCGGTGGAGGTCGACCGTGTACGTCTCGCCGCGCCACTGCCCCTCGGTCGCGGACTGGCTCCCGCGCCCGGAGACCTGCGTCACCGTCAGCGAGGGCGCGCCGACTTCGGCGAGGGCCTCCTTCACCGCCTCCAGCCGGTCCGGGCGGATGTAGGCCATCACGAGCTTCGGCCGCGGGCTCCCCCGTCCGTCGCCGAGCGGGTGACGGGGCCCGTGGGTCGTTCGGCGGTGGCGGCGTCGCTCTCTCTCGCGGGAGCCCCGTCACCGGCCCGGTCCAGCCGCCGGACGCGGCGGGCGAGGAGGCCGCCGACGACGGCGAGACCGAGGCAGCTCAGGAGGAGAGCGAGCGTCCCGGCGTCCATACGCGGGCGTCTGCGGCCGGCCCACTACAGCCTTACGCCCCACCCGGTTCAAGTGAGCCTACGCCTCGTCCGGGTCGGGCTGGTCGGGGGAGACGACGTGCTTCACGTCGCTCACGCTCGCGCGCCGGACGACCGCACGGACCGGGTTCCGGTAGCCCGAGAGGTTGTCCGAGTCGCCGTCGAGGACGAGCAGCCGCGCCTCGCGCCCGGCCTCGATGCAGCCGCAGTTCAGGCCCGCGAGGTCCGCGCCCGCGACGGTCGCCATCCGCAGCACGTCGGGCGCCGTGACGCGGTCGTCGCTCAGTTTCGCGGTGAACGCCATCTCGCGGAACATCGACGGGGAGTTGAGCATCACGTTGTCCGTCCCGAGCGCGACGCTCGTCCGCTCCAGCATGTCGCCGACCGGCGGGAACCCGACCTTCGTGACGAGGTTCGAGCGCGGGCAGACGACGATGGGCGTCCCGCGCTCCGCGACCCGCTCGAGGTGGAGCTCCTCGGCGTGGACCATGTGGACGAGGAAGTCCGGGTCCAGGTCCAGCGCCGGGTTGATGTCCATCGCGTCGCGCTCGCCGGCGTGGATGCCGAACAGTTTGCCGGCCTCGCGGGTCGCGTTGCGCTCGCGGGAGAAGTCGCCGTCGCGAGCGCCCGAGGCGCCGAACCCGTCGGCCGCCTCCATGGCCGCGACCGTCTCCCGGCCGAGGACGACCGGGTTGATGTCGACGCCGTCGAGGGCGTCGCGGATGGCCCGGACCCCCTCGACGCCCCCCTCGCGGAACTCGACGAACGCGCCGGTGCCGCCCTGGCGCATGTAGCGCAGCGACCGGTGCATCGCCGCGACGAGTTCCTCGTGCGAGGCGTCGCGCAGGAGCCGGTGTTTCAGGCCGTCCGGTGGCGCGACCAGCTCGTCCAGCGAGAGGCCCGCCCCGGCGTCCTTCGCGATGGAGTCGCCGATGTGGGTGTGTGCGTTGACGAACGCGGGCAGCACGATGTCGTCGCTGTCGACGGAGTCACCCTCGACCCGCTCGACGGTACCGTTCTCCACCACCACGCGCCCCTCCACGGGTTCGAACTCGCGACCGACGAGGACCGTCCCCTCGAGCACCATGGTCGGCGGTGCGCGACGGACGACCAAAAGCGAGTCGGCCCGCGGTCGACCCGGCGGCGCGGGCCCGCCGACGCCGCCCGTCCCGGACCCGTGACAGCTCGCGGACAGGCTTTAGTACACCGCTCCGGAACTCCCCGCCCATGACAGCCGACGGGGACGGCGAGCGCGTGCGAGCCCACGTCTTCGTGGGCGGCCGCGTCCAGGGCGTGACCTACCGCGCGACCACGCGCCGCGAGGCCACCGAGCGCGGCGTCGACGGCTGGGTCCGGAACCTGGACGACGGTCGCGTGGAGGCGGTCTTCGAGGGGCCCGCCGACGCCGTCGAGGGGATGCTGGCGTACTGCCACGAGGGACCGACACGGGCCCGCGTCGACGACGTGAGCGTCGAGTACGAACCGCCAGCGGGTATCGAGGGCTTCGAGATCCGCCGATGAGCGACGGGGCGGCGCCGGCCGGGGAGTGGCCGACCATCGACTGGGACGCCTTCTGGCGCGCGCCGCTCACGCCCGCCGACCGCGACGCGATGTGCCGCCGCGGCCACGACGCCGCGCGCCTGCTGGGCGACCTCTTCGTCGAGCGCGGCGTCCCCGACTCGGTCGCCTCGATGGGCTGTGGCGCCGCGGTCGTCCTGCTCGACCTCGCCGAGGAGTTCCCCGACACGGAGTTCGTCGGCTACGACCCCGCGCCCGCCGCGCTGGAACGGGCCCGCGCGAACCACCAGGAGCGGGAGTCGGTCGACGGCGCGCTGGCCCCCGAGTGGGGGCTCGCACCGGTAACGTTCGCGGCCGCGGGACTCCCGGACCCCAGCATCGACCGGACGTTCGACGTCGTCTACTGCCTGAACACGCTCGACTACGTGCCGGACATCGAGCGGGCGCTGCGGGACCTGTTCGACCTCGTGGCCCCGGGCGGCGTCCTCGTGTTCAACCACCCCTCGCCCGCGCGCCAGGCCTGGCACGAGACCCACCTCGCGGACCCAGACGACTACTGGCTCGGCGAGCACGACGAGCGCTGGCTCCGGCGCCGGTTGCGCCTCGTCGACACCGGGGAGAACGTGCTGGCCCGTGACCGTGTCGAGGACCTGCTCGGCCGCGAGGCGCGACCGGTCGGGGAGCTGCTGGAGGGCGTGACACCGAACCCGGACCCCGTCGCGCCCGTGCTGTCCGTGGAGAAGTAATATATTATCTGCCCTCGAGTCGAAATGGTATTTTACAACCAGTATCCAGAGAACTCTCTGCAGAACAGGCAGATATTCCGATTGCTCTGCAGACAGGGGGGCTGGTCCCGGCGGTGCCGCCCGATTTAACCGACCCTCCGTCGAACCAACTCCCATGCTCACGGCACAGGACGTGGCGGTCCTCGACGCGAACGCCGAGGCCCTCGGCGTCCCGCGCAAGCAGCTGATGGAGTCGTCGGGCAACGCCGTCGCCCGGGCGGTCCGTGACCTCGTCGACCCCGGCGCCACGGTCGCCATCGTCGCCGGCCGCGGGAACAACGGCGGCGACGCGCTCGTCGCGGCACGGTTCCTCGACGGTGGCGCGCAACGCGCGCCCGGGAGCCGGGGAGCGGAGCGACCCGGCGACTACGACTGCTCGGTATCGCTGCTGGGCCGCACGTCGGCCATCGGGACCGACATCAGCCGCGAGAACTGGGACGCGCTGGTCGCGGCCGACGCCGACGCCCGCGAGGTGACCGACGCGACGGCGCTGGACCTGGGCGACCCGGACCTCGTTGTCGACGCGATGCTCGGGACCGGCGTCTCCGGGGACCTGCGTGAACCCGAGGCCACCGCCGCCGAGCTGATGGCCGAATCCGACGCGACCGTCCTCTCCGTGGACGTGCCCTCGGGCGTCGACCCGGACGGCGGCGCAGGCGCCTCGAACGCCGTCGCGGCCGACCACGTCGTCACCTTCCACGACACGAAGCCCGGCCTGGCCGACCTCGACGCCGACGTGCGCGTCGAACCCATCGGCATCCCGGCGGCGGCCGAGACGTTCGTCGGGCCGGGCGACCTCCTCCGGCTCGGGCGCGACCCGGCGAGCCACAAGGGGGAGAACGGCGAGGTACTCGTCGTCGGCGGCGGGCCGTACACGGGCGCGCCGGCGCTCTCGGCACAGTCGGCCCTGCGCGCGGGGGCGGACCTCGTCCGCGTCGCGTGCCCGCGCAACGTGGCCCGCGAACTGCAGGGGTACAGCGAGAACCTCATCGTGCGGCCGTTCGACGGTGAGCGCTTCGGGCCCGACGCGGTCGACACAGTCCGGGAACTGGCGAACGGACACGACACCGTCGTCCTCGGGCCCGGCCTCGGC
This sequence comes from Haloglomus litoreum, assembly GCF_029338515.1. Taxonomy (GTDB): domain Archaea; phylum Halobacteriota; class Halobacteria; order Halobacteriales; family Haloarculaceae; genus Haloglomus; species Haloglomus litoreum. The sequence continues at coordinate 2,908,365 of NZ_CP119988.1, forward strand.
GGTGCCGACGAGACGCTGGACGCCGTCGAACAGTTGTTGTTCGCGCTCGACGGGACCGTGGTCGTCGACGCCGACGCGCTTCAGGTCGTGCCCGACGTCGAGACGCGCGCGGAGCTGCTCTGTACGCCCCACCAGGGCGAGCTGCAGAAGATGGGCGGCGAGACCGCCGAAGACCCCGCCGAGCGTGCCGAACTGGTCGAGGCGTTCGCCGACGACCTGGGCCACACGCTGCTGGTGAAGGGCGCTCACGACGTCATCAGCGACGGTGACCGCACGCGGCGCAACCGCACGGGGAACCCGGGGATGACCGTCGGCGGCACCGGCGACGTGCTCGCGGGCGCCTGCGGCGCGCTCGCGGCCGTGCTCGACACGCACGCGGCCGCGTCCATCGCCGCGTTCGCTAACGGGCGCGCGGGCGACATCGTGGTCGAGGAGTACGGCCACGGCCTCGTGGCGACCGACCTCGTGGACGCGCTCCCGCGGGCGATGCGGCGCCCGGACGAGGACATCGCGGGGGGTGACTGAGATGGCTGGCGAGGACGCCGCCGACGCAACGGGCGAGTCCGACGCCGACGGCCTCACCCACGTCGAGGACGGCGACGTGCAGATGGTCGACGTGGGCGACAAGCCCGACACCGCACGCCGGGCGGTCGCGCGGGGGACAATCCACCTCCAGCCCTCGACGGTCGCAGCCATCCGCGCCGACGAGGTGGGCAAGGGTAACGTGCTCGCCACCGCCCGCGTCGGCGCCGTGCAGGCGGTCAAGCACACCTGGGAGACCATCCCGATGTGCCACCAGATCCCCATCACGAACGTCGAGACCTCCTTCGACGTGGACGACGACCGCGTCGACCTCGAGGTGGCCGTCGAGACGACGGGCAAGACGGGCTGCGAGATGGAGGCGCTGGAGGGTGTGACGACCGGCCTCAACGTCGTCTGGGACATGGTGAAGGCCGTCGAGAAGGACGAGGACGGGCAGTACCCGGCGACGCGCATCGACGACGTGCGGGTGGTGGAGAAGCGCAAGCGGCCGCTGGAGTGAGACCCCACGCCCACGCGGCCGGGTGAAGACACTTACCGGCGTGCCGGCAACGCCCGGCGATGCCCTCCAGACGCGCGTTCCTCGCAGCCAGTAGCGCGGCGTTCGCCGCCCTCGCCGGCTGCTCGACGACCGACGGACCCGCCGACTCGACGACGGACCCGCCGACCGACATCCCGACGACGGCGCCGGACTCACCGACGCCGACGCCCACGGACGACGACCGACCGACACAGACCCCACGGGACCCACGACCGCTCGACATCTCGGGCACCTGGCCACAGCGCGGCTACGGCGCCGGGCACGCCGGCGTGGCTCCGGCGACCGGCGTCCCCGACGACGGCACGGCGTACTGGCACCTCCGACGGATCCGCAGCGGACCGCCGCTGCTCGCCGACGGGCGGCTGTTCCACTTCGGCCTGACCGGCGACGACGGCCCGGGGCCACCGACCCGGACCGCCTCCCCGCCGGTGGGGACCGGCCACCAGCCCGAGGGCGCGCTGACGCTGTTCTGCCGCGACGCCCGCGACGGGAAGGTGCGCTGGACGCGGCGGCTGCCGGGCCGGACACGTTCCGGGGTCGTCGCCGGCGACCGGATGGTCGTCGCCGGCGAGGGATTCGTCCGCGCGTACACCCTCGCAGGTAACCTGGCGTGGGAGCGTGACCTCGGGAGCCGGATGGCGTCGGTCGGAACGACTATCGACGGTACGGTGATGGCCTCGACCGAGATACCCCGGCAGGGCGACCGCGACGCCGACGTGCGGGCCTACGCGGTCGCGGACGGGGCCCGGCGCTGGCGACGCCCGTCGCCGCGGTGGCGGGCCGCGCTCGCGGCCGACGGCGAGACGGTCTACGCGCTCTCGAGCGAGTTCCAGGTCGGCAGCACGCTCACGGCCCGCACGCTCGACGACGGCCGGCCGCACTGGTCGGTCGAACTCGACGACAACGGCATCCCGGCCGGTCCTTTCGCCGCCGGCGACACCGTGTACGTCGCGCCGGACGACGGCGGCATCCACGCCTTCGCGCGGTCGGACGCGCGCCGTCGCTGGCACTACGAAGCCACGACACCGAACACCGTGGGCCTCGCGGCCGACGGCGACCGCGCGTATCTCGTCGACGACGGAACGCTCCGAGTCCTCGAGGCCACGACCGGCGACGAACGCTACGCCGTGACACCCAACCACGGCGGGTACGCGAGACAGCCGGCGGTGGGGAGTGAGTGCATCTACCTGGGGCGGCGTGGCGACGGCGGGGAGCTGGCCGCACTCGCCCGGGACGACGGGCGCGAGCGGTGGACCCTCCGGTTCCCGGAGACCGTCGTGGAGGGGGATATGGTCGTCTCGGGGCTGGCGGCCCAGCCGGTCGTCGCCGAGGGCGGCGTCTACGCGTTCGCGTGGGACGGGCTGTACGCGCTCGGCCCCGGGGAAGACTGACGGATCAGTGTTCGACGGCCGCCGCGACCTCCGAGGCCCGGGCCCGCGAGCGCTCGATGACGCTGGGGCGGGCCTCGAAGTCGACGACCACCTGCTCGCCGTAGTCCACGTCGTTGACGTGCGCGTGGTCGTGGACCCACGACACCAGCGACATCGCGTCGTCGCACATCGGCAGGACCAGTCGCTCGCGCTCGAACGGCGGGAGTTCGTCGTCCACGCGGTCGCGCAACTCGGCGATGCCGTCGCCCTCGAGGGCGCTCACGGCGATGGGGTTGGGTGCGAGCGCGGAGAGGGCCTCGCGCTTGCGCTCGACCTCCTCCGCGGGGACCTTGTCCACCTTGTTGAGGACGGTGACGATGGGGGCCTCGTTGCGCTCGTACAGCGTATCGTGGCTGGTGACGAGCTTCTCGCGGATCTCCTCGATGGGGTCGGAGACGTCCACCACGAGGAGGACGAGGTCCGCGCGGTACACCTCCGAGAGCGTCGACTTGAACGACTCCACGAGCCAGTGCGGGAGGTCGGAGATGAACCCGACCGTGTCCGTCACCAGCACGTCGCGCTTGCCCATGTCCGCGCGGCGCGTGGTGGTGCCGAGCGTCGTGAACAGGCGGTCCTCGGATTCGGCCGTCGTGTCGAGGTCGGGGTGGAGGTCGGCGTTCTCGTCGATGTCGAGTTCGTCCGCCAGCCGCCGGAGCAGGGTGGACTTCCCGGCGTTCGTGTAGCCCGCCAGCGCGACGAGGTCGAAGCCGGACTCGCGGCGCTGCTCGCGCCGGTGGGCCTCGGTCTCCTCGATGGCCTCCAGCTCGTCGCTGATCTCGGATATCTGGCGCTTGATGTCCTGTTCGCGGGACTCGTCGTACTCGCCCAGTCCCATGAAGCCGGGGCGCTCGTCGCGTTTCGCGAGCGAGGCCTTCGCCTCGGCACGCGGGAGTTCGTACCGCAACTCGGCGAGTTCGACCTGCAACTGGGCCTTCTTGGTCGCGGCGCGCTGGCCGAAGATCTCGAGGATGAGCCGGAAGCGGTCGACCAGCTCGACGCCCTCCGGGAGCAGGTTCCCGAGGTTGAATGTCTGGTACGGACCCAGCCGGTTGTCGAACAGTACCGTCGTCGCCTCCGTCTCCCGGACGACCGCGGCCAGTTCCTCGGCCTTCCCCTCGCCGAGACAGAGCGCCGGGTCCTCCTTCCGGGTCTGGGTGACCTCCGCGACGACCTCGTACCCGGCCGCCCGGGCGAGTTCGCGGAACTCGGCCGTGTCGGCCTCACCCGCGTCGACACGCTTCGCGACGACCGCCGTTCCCTGGTGTGCGCCAGTCACTCACCCCGAACGTTACTCCCCCTGGGTGAAAACGTCGTCGGCGGGGTGGGGGGCTGACGCACGCCTGACGGCCATCCGGGCGCCACCGGCCGGTTCCGGCCCGTCTCGCCACAAGAGACTTACACCGGCGTATCGCACCCGGGGGCATGGTGGACTTCCAAGCGCTCGCACAGACCGTGGGCATCAACCTCGGCACCGGGGCCGTCATCGGTGGCCTCATCGGGTTCACGGCGAAGAAGGTGGCCAAGGTCCTCGCCATCCTGGTCGGCCTCGAACTCGCCCTGTTCAAGTTCCTCGAATCCCGCCAGATCCTGACGGTCAACTGGGACAAGCTCGGTGCGAGCTTCCTCGCCGCGGGCGAGGCAGCCGCCTCGCAGACACCGCCCTCCTGGCTCATGACCATCCTCTCGACGCTCTCGGTCAGCGGCGGCTTCGCCGGCGGCTTCCTGCTCGGCTTCAAGAAGGGATAGTAATTCTACCAACTTTGTTTTGATATTATACCGATTCTTGAATGTCAATAAGAAATAATATAGAATAATCGGCCAGCCATCGGAGCATCGATGCACGAGGCGACTGTCGGGCCAGCGACGGAACCAGCACCCGCGGCCCTGCCAACAGGGGTGGAACGGGCCTGGGGCCGACGGACAGTACCATCGCTCACGGCGGTTCCCGCGGAAGTGCAGAGCTCAACTGTGGGGATAGCGCTGGAGCAGGCTAACGTTCATACTCGTTCCGACCGTTTCGGGGATGCATGGGCGATATTTCGGGGGGCGTGAGGCTCAAGGAACCGAAAGAGCTCAGCCCAGATTCGTCGGCGAGCATCGTCCTGGAGTACGTCAACCGGGACGACCAGGCGTTCCATCACATCACGAATGTCTCCGTCTGGCCGACCTGGGACCCCGATCGGGAGATTGCCAGCGGTGGTGACCGCTCGGTGCCATCGAATGCCTCGAAACAGCTGCTGGCCACAGACGTGGACACCCCGCTCGGACTCGCTGGGCGGCAGGGCTTTCACGTCGAGTTCGAAGTGGGGATCCCCTCGGAAACCGGCGAGATGGCGTACCAGCACCGCCACACCGATACGCCGCTGGTCGTGCCGGTCGGCGGCACTCCCCGGTATGACGCCGTTCTGTGTACCGCCGGTGCAGGCGATCCCGCTCGCCCGGTCCGAGATTTCATCCAGAACTGGGGGTTCGACATCTATCTCGCATCCGGTGAGCAGGAGGCCCGCGAGCGATTCACGGAGTTCACCGAGACGCCGACCTGTTTCGTCGGCGTGGTTCCCGCGGACAGGACCAGTAGAGGCCGGCAGGCGGTCAGCAGTACGGCGTCGGTCGCCCTATCACGTGACGTGCCGGCGCTCGTCCTGTTGGAGGAAGACGCGACGCGTCCACACCTCCCCGAGAGCGAGGGCTGTCTCGTCATCAGGACCGACCTGGGAAGCGAGCGGGCGCTGGCACGCAGCAGTGGGCCAGAACTACTGGGTGTGCGACGCTCGCTCGAAGTCGGCACCGCCGCCAGACTCCTCGAACAGGTCAGAGCGCGGGCCAAGCGGGAACCGAAGGAGGCGCTCCGGGCGGTGGTGTACTCGGTACTGCTGGAGCGAACCGGCGCGGTAGAGACGGTGCTGGATTCACTCGGGGACCCGACGGATCTGTTCGTCACCCTCGCTGCTGGGACTGCCGCGGGGTCCGACACCAGTACGGTGCCACCGTCTCGCGGCACCGACCGGACACTGGATCCGGCCAGTGAATACGACGTTCCGGGGGCCGAGTTCACCTTAATACCGTTCGACGTACTGAACAAGAGGTTTCTCGAATTCTCGACTGACCAACATGGCAACCAGGTGAGGGTCGTATCCGACGATCCGCCCACCACCCATACTTCGGTCGATCTGTACAGGGCGATAGACGATTGGATAGGGTCGCGGAACAGCATCCCCACATTGAACGTCGATAGGATAGAGCTCATCTGGAGTCCGGACGGGGAGGAGCCGGTGTTCATCCCCGCCAGTGCCGAAACGATCAGCAAGGACGTCGCTCGGGACGTGGGGACGTGGTTCGACGAAAGCTACCGAAGTATCCACACCGACCACAATATCACGCAGCTGGACGTTACTTTACCTGCTAAAGGCGCATACCATGTGTTGACCTGGTCAGAGGAGGGGGCTGGGGCACTGAAGATCCGTTTCGAGCGGGGCGAGCCAGTCGTCGGACCCGAGAACGGCAATCGCTCCGGGAGCAGTCACCCGTTCCTGGAAGACGACTGGTGGAGCGGTCGAAAACGGCTCATCGTCCCGACACCGGAGCCGTATGAGACGGATGATCTGGAGCTGTCCTGGGCGCGGTAGGCGGAAGATCCGAACGCGGTCTACATGCTGAGTTCGTCCTATGAGTCGGTGACGCCGATAGCATCAGCTACCGGAGGTTCCAGCAACGTCATGACACACCGCGTGGGCGTAGCGAGCGCGGTTTCAGTTCCGTCGGAGCACGCTCCGACGACGTTCGGGCTGTCACCCTCATCGCTGGCGACCGCTGGGACCCAGCGGCATTGGTCTGAACGTTTTTTGCGACGAGCGATTTCTGGGCGGAGCCGAGAAATGTATCGCTGGCGCTCACGAGAGGAAGGTTCTCGCGCAGCCCATCAGAACACGAAGCGTTCTGCGGGCGGCAACGCCGCCAGCCGGCACCCGCCGTGGTGCCGGCCGAAGGCCGGCCCGCGAGCGGTACCCGAGTCGTCAAAAAAGCTCGCTAGAGTTCGACGCCGCTCGGAATCAGCGACCGGCCGCGCAGCAGTTCCCCGTCGGGATCGTAGACGAGGAAGACGTTCATCTCGTGGTCCAGCAGCTCCTCGCCGTCGACGGTGACGCGGACGCGGTAGCGGAACTCCCGGTCGGTCTCCTGTCCGAACTCGCGGGCGGCGTCGATGAAGCGGAACACGTCGTCGGCGTCGACGTTGAGCTCGAGGACGTACGCGCCGGTCACCCGGTTGGTCACGGCGACGACGCCGCTCGCGTCCTCGGCGTCGGCCGGGGTCTGGAGTCGCAGGGCGACATCGAGCTCCTCGGGCGGAAGTGGCTCGTCGTCGTCGCCGGTGAGGCGATCGACGAGCTGGTCGGCGGGGCCATCGAACTCGATGTGGGCCGTCGGTGGCCCGTCCGCGTCCATGTTGCGGACGTCCAGCGTGAAGTAATCGCGCCTCATCTAGTGGCAGCACCTTGTACGTCGGCGGACAAGAACGTGACGCCCCAGGGTCGCGAGTCCGCGCGGCCCGCCCCCCATCGGTAGGTTTTCGGCGGCGGGCGGCGCCCGCCCGGTATGGTGTCGCTCCGGACGAAGTACGCGGGCGAGCTCGCCGTGCTGTCGACGTGGGCGAGCGCGCTGTTGCCGTGGTCGATGTCGTTCGCCTCGCAGGGGGGCATCTCGCTGGTCGTCGTCCGATGGCAGGTGTTCCTGTTCCAGTTCATCTTCGGGGCCTCGCTCCCCGGCGAGGCGCCGTTCCAGTTGCTCCCGACCGCCATCGCTCGCGAGTCCGGGGGCGTCGAGCAGGCATACCTCGTCTGGGCCGCCGGGGCGGTCCCGTTCCTCCTCGCGTTCCTCCTCAGCGTGGCCTACTACGCCCGCGAGGAGCGCGTCGAGGACCGACTTCCGGTCGACCCCGTCCGCGTGCTGGGGGGGCTGTTGCTCCTGAGTGGCGTCGTCCTCGGCGCGGCGACGGCGTTGCTGGTCCAGCGGTACCCGGGCGGAGCGGTCCCCGTCGGGGTGCTGTTCCTCCTCGTCTTCGGCGCCATCCTGCTCCGGGTCGAGCGCGTCGAGGGCTGACCCCACGTTCAGCCAGAACCCCACGCCGACCGGCGGTACGCGGGAGATACGTCGGGGGCGGGCGGCTGCGTGACCAGCATGGATTTATATGCGCCTGGCCCCACGACTCGACAACCAACGGGGGCGACCTGGTCACCCGGTCATCATGTCCGATACGAACGACTCACAGCGGGGCCAGCGGAAGGGGGCGCTGGAGAACGTCATGGAGCAGCTCTCCAGGACGGTGGAGATGTTCCGCGGGTCCCGCATCGATATCGAGCACTGGTCGCCGACCGAACACGGTCGGCTGGTGGACTTCGGCGGCCGCGAGGGCTACGAGGAGGTGGATCGCTACTGGCTGAACGCACCGTTCTCCTACGCCTCGATCAACTACGACGCTGAGGAGAACCAGTACCTCTACCACGTCGTCGAGCCCACCCTGGACGGGTTCGAGGCGGAGCTGCTGGACGCCCTCTACGAGGACGTCCGGAACCCGCTGCTGTACGGCCCGGAGACCGACGCGGAGGACGACGAGGGCGCCGAGCGGGTCCTGATGGAGGAGCTCCGGGACCGGCTGGAGGAGTACGGCGTCGACGTTGACATGGCCGGCTTCTACCGCCTCTTCTACTACCTCTGGCGCCGGTTCCGTGGCTACGGGAAGATCGACGCGCTGATGCACGACCCCAACATCGAGGACATCTCCTGTGACGGCTACGGTCTGCCGCTGTACGCCTACCACGAGGACTACCAGGACGTCGAGACCAACGTCTCGTTCGGCGAGGAGGAACTCGACTCGTTCGTCATCCAGCTGGCCCAGCAGTCCGGCCGCCACATCTCCGTCGGCAATCCCGTGGTCGAGACCACGCTGGAGGACGGCTCGCGTGCGGAACTCGCCCTCGGCCAGGAGGTCACGCCCCGGGGATCGGCGTTCACCATCCGGAAGTACAGCGAGGAGCCGTTCACGCCCATCGACCTGCTCCGGTTCGGGACGTACAACCTGGACCAGATGGCCTACCTCTGGATGGCCATCGAGCACAACAAGAACGTCATCTTCGCCGGCGGGACGGCGGCCGGGAAGACGACATCGCTGAACGCCATCTCGATGTTCATCCCGCCGCGCTCGAAGCTCATCACCATCGAGGACACCCGCGAGCTGGCGCTGTACCACGACAACTGGCTCTCCAGCGTCACGCGCGAGCGGCTCGACGAGGCCGCCAACATCACGATGTACGACCTGCTGCGGTCGTCGCTCCGGCACCGGCCGGAGTACATCATCGTCGGCGAGGTGCGTGGCGAGGAGGCCATCACGCTGTTCCAGGCGATGAACACGGGCCACACGACGCTGTCGACGATGCACGCCGACTCGGTGCAGACGGCGATCAACCGCCTCGAGAACGAGCCCATCAACGTGCCGCGCCCGATGGTCCAGTCGCTGGACGTGCTGGTCGTGCAGACGCTGGCCCGGTTCGGCGGCGAACGGGTGCGGCGTGCCTCCGACATCGCCGAGATCGAGGGCATCGACCAGCGGACCGGCGAGCTGGACTACGCGGGCGCGTACGACTGGGATGCGACGGACGACACGTTCCGAGAGGGTAATCGCAACCTGATGGACGAGATCCGCGAGGAGCGGGGGTGGTCCCAGCGCGACCTGCTCAGCGAGATGCGTCGTCGCCGCCGCTTCCTGAAGTACCTCTGGGACGAGGAGGTCACGAACTACCAGGCGTTCACGACGATGGTGAACCGCTACTACGCCGACCCGGACCGGGTGATGGACCGCATCGATGCCCCCGAACTCGACACGGGTAGCGGGGCCGAGGCGAGCGCGGACGACTGATATGGCGGTCACGACCTACATCCCGCTGATCGTCGTCGTCGTGACGCTGCTGGTACTGGCGCTGGCGCCGTTCAGCCGGACGCTCGAACGCGACACCAAACGGCTGGCGTTCACCGCCTTCGGCGGCCGGAACATCCCGCACGACGAGCAGCGCGAGCGGACCCTTCGCTCGGCGGGCATCGGGACGCCCTACCGGGTGTACGTCACGCAGACGTACCTCTACACGGCGGTTGCGGCGTTCAGTGGGGCCGTCCTCGGGGTGTACCTCGGCGGATTCATCGTCGATCTGCTCGAACTCCGGACGCTGACCGCACCCAGCCCGATCATCAGCGACGTGACCTCCTCGCTGCCGGAGTTCCTGCTGGCGTTCAACGCGAAACTGTTCGCGCTGCTCGTCGGGACCAGCATCCTGCTCGGCACCATCGCGGCGACCATCGTCTACGCTATCCGGTGGGCCATCCCCTCGGTGCGGGCGACCACGCGCGAGCGCCAGATCGACGCCTCGCTCCCCCGGATGGTCGCGTTCATCTACGCCCAGTCCCGCGGCGGGATGGCGTTCCCGGACGTGATGCGGTCGCTGTCGAACAACCGGGGGGTCTTCGGCGCCGGCGCCGACGAGATGGCCGTCGGCGTCCGCAACATCGACCTGTTCGGGCAGGACCTCGTCAACGCCGTCCGTGACCTCTCGCGGCGCACGCCGTCCCAGCAGTTCCAGAAGTTCATGGAGAACCTGACGAGCGTGCTCCAGTCAGGGCGGAACCTCTCGGAGTTCCTCGCCGACGAGTACGAGCGATACCGCGAGCAGGCCGAGGAACAGCAGGAGGAGATCCTCGAACTCCTCGCCACCACGGCGGAGGTGTACGTCACGTCGGTCGTCGCGGGGATGCTGTTCCTCATCACCATCCTGCTCGTCATCGGGCTCACGAGCGGTGACACGCTGGTCCTCGTCCAGCTCATCACCTACGTCGTCCTGCCGGCGACGAACGTCCTGTTCATCGCCTACCTCTCGGAGATCACCCAGCCCCTTCGGGCGAGCCGCGACGACAGCGATATCGAGCGCGACGAGCTGAACACCCTGAACCAGCGGCTGCCGCGAGAGGCCGGTGAGGGCAGCCCCGAGACCGCGCCGGATGGTGGCGAGTCCGTCGGCCGGACCTCGTCGGGCCTGGCCGACGGTGGGGAGGTGGAGTACGGCTGGGCCGAGAGCCCCCGGACGAAGGCCAACCGGGACCGGCTCCGGGCGTACAAGCGCGTCAGACGGATTCGGGAGGGACTCACCAGCCCCATCGACTCGCTGTTCGACCAGCCGGAGCTCATCCTCTTCGTGACCGTCCCCATCGCGCTGGGGTTCGTCCTGGCACAGCTGCCGGCCGCGCTGGCCAGCGGCACGTTCGACGCCCGCGCGTTCGACGACGCCCTCATCCAGGCCGCCCTGTTCGTGATGGCGACGTTCGCGGTCGTCTACGAGGTGTCGCAGGCCCGCCTCCAGCGCCTCGAGAGCGCCATCCCGGACATGCTCGAACGGCTCGCCAGCCTCAACGAGGCCGGCGTCGCGGTCGTCTCCTCCTTCGACCGGGTGCGCCGGAGCGACCTCGGCGAGCTGAACGCGGAGGTCGACCGCATCTGGCGCGACATCAAGTGGGGCGCCACCGTCGAGCAAGCGCTGGACCGCTTCGAGCGCCGGGTCCAGACCCCCTCGGTCACGCGGACGGTGACCCTGCTGACGAACTCGATGCGGGCCTCGAACGAGATCGGCCCCGTCCTCCGCATCGCCTCCGAGCAGGCCCGCGCCGACCAGCGCCTCAAGCGCAAGCGCAAGCAGGAGATGTTCACCTACATCATCGTCATCTACGTCTCCTTCCTGGTCTTCCTGGTCGTCATCGGGGCCATCGACCGCGTCCTCATCCCGAACCTGCCGACGCAGGACGCGCTCACCGGCGGGGGCAGTGCCGTCCAGGCCGCCCCGTCGTTCCTCCAGATCAACTCGGAGAAGGTCGACCAGTACCGCCTCACCTTCTTCCACGCGGGCCTCATCCAGGCCACCCTCTCCGGGCTGGTCGGCGGGCAGATGGGTGGCGGCTCCATCAAGGACGGAGTCAAGCACGCCACCATCATGCTGACCATCACCTACCTGGCGTTCGTCTTCCTGCCCCAGCCGGACGTCGGCAGCGGGACGGCGGCGATGATCGCCCCGCTGCTCCCGTTCTGACGTGCCGGGGGACGATCCGGCCCCGGACGCCGACTCCGCCGCCGTCGACGCCGCCCGGGACCGCCGGACGGTCCGCGAGACGTACGACCGCATCGCCGGCCACTTCGCCGAGACCCGCGCGCACCCGTGGCCCGAGGTGGTCGACTTCCTCGACGGGCGCACGGGGACGACGGGACTCGACCTCGGTGCGGGGAACGGGCGGCACGTCGAGCCGCTCGCGGCCCGCACGGAGCGGGTCCTCGCCGTCGACGCAAGCGCCCAGCTCCTCCGTGCTGGCCGAGCGCGCGCGACCGAGCGTGGGTACGCGGACCGCTACCGACCGGTCGTGGCCGACGCCGCCCGGCTCCCGCTCGTGGCCGGCTCGGTGGACCTCGCCGTCTACGTCGCGACGCTGCACCACCTGCCGGACCGGGAGACACGGGTCACGTCGCTCTCGGAACTCGCCCGCATCCTCGCCCCGGGCGCCCGGGCGCTCGTGAGTGCGTGGAGTACCGCCCACGACCGCTTCGACGCGCCGGCCGATGCCGAGGAGGGGTTCGACACGACCGTCGACTGGACGCTCCCCGGAGGGGAGACGGTTCCCCGGTTCTACCACATCTACGCGCCGGCGGAGTTCGACCGTGACCTCGCGGCGAGCGACCTCACCGTCGTCGAGTCGTTCCGGTCGAGCGGGAACTGCTACGCCGTCGTCGGACCCGACTGACCCTCAGAACCCGTCGTTCCCGCTCAGCGAGTTCCGGCCGCTCGGCGGTGTGTCGTCACCGTCATCGTCGTCCTGACTCCACGCCCGGTGGTGGCTGCCACCCTCCCGATTCCCGCTGTGGCCTTTACGCTCGAGCAGGATGTACAGCAGCAGCGCGAGGATGCCCCCGAAGAAGGCGACCAGCGCCCACAGGCCCGCGCTCTGTGGGCTGTTCTCCTTCGCGCCCGAGTACACTCAGAGCATGATGCCGATGAGGAAGAACAGCAGGGCCAGGCCAACGGCTCCGCTCGTGCGTTCGCGTGGCGGTCGGCAGGATGAATGGCTTCGTGGACGGCGGACTGTTCGAGCCAATCGAGAGTCATTCCACCATTATGCAAAATTTATAACCTATATGCGGCAACTAATTACTCTACCAACCATGTACAGATATAATGACTTGATCCGTCCAGAAATCTCCGCTATTGATCACGAATGTATCCCGCGATTTGGACCGGTACGCACTTGTGCGCCCCACGACCAGACGGTGATGCGAGCGCCGGTGGTGAGCGCGCGGAGCGCGCGAGCCTCGGTGCGCGAGCGGTGCGAGCGCACCGGTAGTGACTGTCGACGGCAGGAACTGCGGGGCTCGAACGAAGTGAGCGCGCCGGTGGTCTAGTGGTAGGACCTCAGCCTTCCAAGCTGATGGCCCGGGTTCAAATCCCGGCCGGCGCATCCCGTTCATGCACTCGCTCCGTCGCGGAGTGGAGACATCGCTCGTACTGCGTTCTCTTCGACAGCGACCACCCATCGACCCGCTGGGCGGCGGACCACGAACTCGGTTCGCGACTGGGTTGACCCTCGCAGCAGCCACAGGAGCGCACTGAGCGGTGCCTTTAACAATGCGGACCCGGACGTTCGCTCAAGTGTACCGTACCACATCCGTCGACGGCGAGCGGAGGGTCCCGGGCATAGGATAAACCCCCGGGCACCACCGGTACAACCCTGATGTACGTCAAGGCGGATGGACAGGCAGAACCGACCTGAACGCCCGGACAGGTGTGGCGTCCGGGAGGGGGCGGTGAACAGCGTGAGTGTGTGACCGTGAGCAGCGAAACAGACCCGAACGAGCCGACACCGACCGAGGAGCGTAGTGAGACTGGGCCGGAGGACGGCGGCTTCCAGTTCGACAGTGACGAGGACGCCGACGGAGCAGGGGGGACGGCTCCGGGGGCCGGTCGCGCCGGCACGAGCCAGCGCATCGTGGCCGACCACCCCATCAAGGGTGAGATCCTCCAGGAGGTCCAGGAGTGGTTCCAGGAGGCGGATCTCGACGAGTCGTTCGCCCAGCCGCCGGAAACGGAGTTCATCAAGAACAGGTTCTTCGACTTCTCCTACCTCGACGACCACGAGGAGATCGAGCGCGTCTGGGTGAACAGACCCTACGCGTACGTCTCCATCCTCCAGCGCCACGGCGAGGAGAAACTCCGATACCACATCCACGAGCCCGAACTGACGGAGTTCGAGGACTACGTCAAGGAGGACCTGGAGAAGATCCTCCGGAACTCCCTGATGTACCAGGACCTCGACGACGAGCAGGACCGCGAGGCCGTCTTCGAGCGGAAGGCCAAGGAGATCATCACCGACCACGCGGCCGCGACGGTCTCGGACGGGACGCTCCTGAAGCTGAAGTACTACCTGCTGCGGGACTTCGTCCATCTGGGTCCGATCGACCCCATCATGCGGGACCCCGCCATCGAGGACATCTCGTGTGACGGCATCGGCATCCCGGTGTACGTCTACCACACGGAGCACCGGGACCTCCGCTCGAACATCACGTTCGACGGGAACGAGCTCTCCTCGTTCGCGCTGCGGCTGGCCCAGCGAGCTGGCGAGCAGATCAGCGTGAGCGAACCGCTGATGGACGGCACGCTACCGGACGGCTCGCGCGTGCAGTTGACCTTCGGGTCGGACGTCTCGACCCGCGGGTCGAACTTCACCATCCGGAAGTTCGCGAACGTGCCGCTGACGCCGGTCGACCTCATCGAGTCGGGCACCTTCAGCGTCGAGCAGATGGCGTACTTCTGGCTCGCCATCGAGAACAACCGCTCGCTCATCTTCTCCGGCGGGACCGGCTCGGGGAAGACCACCTCGATGAACGCGGTGTCGATGTTCATCCCGGAGGACTCGAAGGTGGTCTCCATCGAGGACACCCGCGAGATCACGCTCCCGCACGACAACTGGATCCAGTCGCTGACCCGCGACTCCATCACCTCGGAGGGCCGCGGTGAGGTGACGATGTACCAGCTCCTCCAGGCCGCGCTCCGCCAGCGCCCGGAGTACCTGCTCGTCGGTGAGATCCGGACCGAGCAGGACGTGGCGTTCACCTTCTTCCAGGCCATCGGCACGGGCCACACCGCCTACACGACCATCCACGCCGAGTCCGTCGAGGGCGTCCTCAACCGCCTCGAGAACGACCCGCTCGCGGTGCCGGTCCAGATGGTGCTGGAACTCGACATCGTCAGCATCCAGAAGCAGACCTTCAAGGACGGCGACCGGGTGCGACGGAACGACGGCGTCACCGAGATCCGCTCCGGCGACGACGCCGGCGAGTCGGTCCGGGCGATCGACGTGTTCCAGCGCGACGCGGACACGGACACCCACCGGAAGGTCAACAAGTCCGCGGTGCTGCAGGACATCGCCGACGACCGTGGCTGGGGCGCCCGCGAGCTGGCCGAGGCGCTCAACGATCGCGAGGAGTTCCTCCAGTACCTCGTCGACGAGGGCATCGACGACTACCAGCAGGTCACGGCGGCCATCCACGCCTTCGGGAACGACCGCGAGGAACTGATGCAACAGGTCCAGCAGGGGACCCTCTCGCCGGACGACCTGAACGTCGAGGAGGAGGCCGAAGAGCTCTACCGATGAGTTCGCCAGGCATCGACGACCAGCCGATCGTCCCGGAGTACGAGCTGGAGCAGTACTTCCCGGAGCGGTCGGAACTGAGCGAGGAGGAGCGCGCGAAGCTCCGCGAACAGCACGGCTACTTCCGGACGTACTTCCGCGAGCAGCCGGACCGCTTCCGGAAGCTCCAGCGCTGGCTCAACCAGGCCCGCTTCGGCCTCACCTACGACGTCTACCTGGCCGCGACGGCCCGCTACGCCATCGGCGCGGCGGTCGTCGGGCTCGTCCTGGGAGTGGCGCTCTCGGTCCAGCTGATGGCGATGGGCGCCTTCGCCCCGGTCACGGACCTGCCGGCCGTCGGCGGGGTCCTGGAGCCGGTGCTGGCCCCGCTGGCCGGCTTCGTGTTCGGCCTGCTCGGGCTCGCCGTCTTCGGCGGTGGCACCGCCGCGGCGCGCTACTACTACCCCCGGACGGTGGTCAACCAGCGCCGGCGCAACATCGACGTGTTGCTCCCGCACGCCATCGTCTACATGTACGCACTCAGCCACGGCGGGATGAACACCTTCGAGGTCATCAAGGAGGTCGCGCAGGCCGAGGACGTCTACGGCGAGGTCGCCCGCGAGTGCGACATGATCGTCCGCGACGTGGAGCTGTTCGGGAACGACCTGTTCACCGCAATCCGGGACGCCCGGAACCTCACGCCCAGCGACAACCTCGAACAGTTCTTCGACGACACGCTCTCCGTGCTCGACTCGGGCAGCGACTTCAGCACCTTCCTCTCCGACGAGTCCGAGACCTACATGACCGAGGCCAAGCAGGAGCAGGAGAACTTCCTGGAGACGCTGTCGATCCTCTCGGAGATCTTCGTCGTGATGTTCGTCGCGGCGCCGCTCTTCCTCATCGTGACGCTGATGGTCATCAGCCTGCTGGGCGGTGACTCGCTGAACCAGACGAAGGCGCTGGTCTACCTGTTCCTCCCGGCCGGGATGCTGGTGTTCATCGTCCTCATCGACCTGCTGTCGAAGCCGTACGCCCAGCACGAGCACGACGTCGACCTGAGCCAGGAGGAGGCGGTCGACCCGAGCGACGCGGCCGAGTCGGACCCGCACTTCGAGGAGTACGAGAAGCGCAAGCGCCGGGACGAGCTGCTCGAACTCGTGACGAACCCCATCTCGGAGATCCGCAAGCGCGACCCGCTGCTGTCGCTCGCCATCTCCGTCCCGGCCGCGCTGGTGACGGTCGGGGCACTGGTGGCCACGGGGCAGCTCCAGACGAGTCTCGCCGGGATGGGCCGCACGCCGATCAAGCACACCGTCGGCTACGGCGTCGTCCCGTTCCTCGTGACGACGGTCCCGCTGACGCTGTTCTACGAGGCCGAGCGCCGTCGGGAGCAGCGCATCTCCAGTCGCTTCCCGGACACGCTGAACATCCTCTCGTCGGCCAACCAGATGGGCATCCGGCTCGTCGACGCGCTGGACCTCGTCTCGCGCTGGTCCGAGGGGACGCTGGCCGACGAACTCCGGAAGGTCCGCAACGACATCACGTGGAACCACGACGTCGAGGGCGCCCTGCTGTCGTTCGCCGACCGCCTGCGCGTCCCGCAGGTGACCCGGACGATGAAGCTCATCGCGAAGGGGTCGCGGTCGTCCTCGGACCTCTCGGAGATCATCTCCATCGCCGCCGAGGACACGCGCAACCGCTACCAGATCGAGCAGAACCGGCGCCAGGAGATGTCCGCGTACACCGCCATCGTCGCCATCGGCTTCCTGGTCTACCTGGCGGTCATCGTGCTGCTGGACACCTCGTACCTCCAGCCCATCGGCCAGATGGCGACCGACGCGGGCGGCAACAGCGACCTGCTGACCGTCTCGACGGTCCCGGTCGACCAGTACCGGACCATCTTCTTCCACTCGGCGCTCATCCAGGGCGCCGGAAGCGGGCTGCTCGCCGGCAAACTCGCCGAGAACGACATCCTCGCGGGGCTGAAGTACAGCATCGTCCTCGTGGCGATCGCGCTCGCGGTCTTCATCTTCATCTGAACCATGGCAGACACACGAACCGAATGGCGAGCGGAACGGGGCGACGAACGGGCGAGCGGTCCGGACGGCCCGGTTGCGGGCTGGCTCGACGACCGCGGTGTGAGCGAGGTCATCGGCTCCATCCTCGTGTTCGGCCTGCTCGTCTCGCTGCTGGCCATCGTCCAGACGCAGGCGGTGCCCGACGCGAACAACGAGGTCGAGGTGAAACACAGCGACGACGTGCAGGGCGACATGGCGAACCTGCAGGCCGCCATCACCCGGACCTCGGCGTTCGGCGGCACCGAGTCGACCGTCGTCGAGACGGGGATGACGTATCCGCCGCGGCTGGTGCTGTACAACCCACCGGCCGTGCAGGGGACGTTGCGGACGAGCGACTCCCCCAGCGACAACGTGGAGGTGAACCAGTTCGGGTACGACATCGACGCCGACGGCGACGCGATCCCGGTCGCGCCGACCGACGACAACGTGGGGTACAAGTTCATCTTCGACCGCGAGTTCTCGACCAACCTCGTCTCCTACGAGGCCGACTACAACCGGTACCAGGAGTCGCCGACCATCCGGTACGAGCACGGGACGCTGGTCAGCGACTTCGGCGACGAGACGACCGTGCAGGCCGAGGGGAACCTCGTCAACGGCCGACGCATCAGCCTGACCTACCTCGACGGGGGGCTCCAGGAGTCACAGGTCCGCCCGGCCTCGATCACCACCTACCCGGTGAGCGCACCCGGGCAGACCATCGACGTGCCGGCCGGGAGCCAGCCCGGGGAACTCGTCCTGCCGACCAGCATCGACGAGTCGGTCTGGGTGAGCGAGGTCCTCCGGGACCAGATCGACACGAACGCGCTCCCGGGAGGTGACCTCTCGGCGTGTAGTGACCTCGAGACAATCGACAGTAGCAACCCGGCGAGCGACACCGACGGCCGGTACATCATCGACTGCTCGTACGACGACAGCACCAGCCCGGCCGAGCTGACCCTGACCTTCCAGTCCGACACCACCTACGAGATGCAGATGTCGAAGGTGGCGTTCCAGGCCCAGTCCGACGAGGTGGCGCCGGCGTACGTCACGGCGGACAACGCCCTGGCCAACTCGGTGAGCGAGGTCACGCTGGAGTTCCGGGACCGGTTCAACAACCCTGTCAGCACCGGGACCATCTCCATCGCGGACTACGACACCGGTTCGAACACGGTTCAGACGCCGCCTGACGAATCGGGCGTCGAGATCCCCACCGACGGCGAACTCACGGTGGACAAGCCCTCGGGTGTGAAGGCGTACTACATCGACAGCGGGCCGAACGCGTTCACGCCCGGGAGCGGGGTGACCTGCTTCCAGTCGCCGGCCTGCATCCTCAGCTCGAA
This sequence comes from Haloglomus litoreum, assembly GCF_029338515.1. GTDB lineage: Archaea > Halobacteriota > Halobacteria > Halobacteriales > Haloarculaceae > Haloglomus > Haloglomus litoreum. The sequence continues at coordinate 2,926,975 of NZ_CP119988.1, forward strand.
CTTCCCGACATCCGGCTCCACCTCGCCGGTCCGACTGAGCGACGCGACCATCGTCGCGGACGACCAGGTACGGCTGACGCTCCAGAACTTCGGCCCGGAGCGGAGCGTGGAGACGGTGAAAACGAACTACGTCACCGTCCACGAGCAGAAGAAGGTGGTCGAATCCGCCGACCTGGTCACGACGACGAGCGATACCCTCGCGGCACTCGCACAGGTCGTGACCGATGCCGACGTGAACGTCGGCAAGACCAACGCCACCGACACCATCGACGGGCCGAACGCGCTCACCGATATCGCGGTCGACCCGAGTAGCGGGACCTCCGTGAGTGGGACGTTCGGAACGGCTCCCGTCGAGAACGGGCCCGCGGTCAACGCGCCGGATCTCACGCCGATTCCGGCGACCAGCAACGGGAACGAGGTGACGCTCACGTTCGACGAGTCCATCGAGGCGGACATGGGGAACGAGTTCGGCGACAGCGAGACGCCGAGCGATATGCTGGAGGTGAGCGTGACCGTCACGTACAGCGACGGGTACCGGACGACCTACACCACCCAGCTCCACGCCCCGGAGGACGACGGTAGATAACCCTGGGGACGCTGCTTTCTACACGCTCGCCCAGCGGAATTACTATACACCATCCCGCGGAAGGGACAGAGAGACAGATGGGCTCAGAGCAACCGACGGTACTGGTGGTGGAAGACGAGCCCCCGCTCATCGAGATCTACGCCCGGTGGCTGGAGGCGGACTACGAGGTACGGACGGCCCAGAACGGCTCCGAGGCGCTCGAACAGGTCGACGACGACGTCGACGTGGCGCTGCTGGACCGCCTGATGCCCGGGATGTCGGGGGACGAGGTGCTGGCCGAGATCCGCGAGCGGGCGCCGGGATGCAGGGTGGCGATGGTCACCGCCGTCGAGCCCGACTTCGACATCATCACGATGGGCTTCGACGACTACCTCACGAAGCCCGTCGAGAAGGAGCTGCTGCTGGAGACCGTCGAGCGGCTGCTCGATCGGTCGAACTACGAGGGGCTGGAGCAGGAGCTGTACGCGCTGGTGTCGAAGCGGTCGGCGCTGCAGTCCGCGAAGTCGGCCCAGGAGATCGCGGCCTCCGAGGAGTACGACGAGCTGGAGCGTCGCATCAAGGAGCTGCAGGCCGAGATCGACGAGGCGATGCCGGATCTGGAGGGCGGGGAGTTCGTCGCGATGGTGCGTGACATCGAGGCGAGTGCCGACGACGACATCGAGCCACCGGACGGGGACGTCGGGGACCCGTTCGCCGAGGAGGACGGCGACGGGGCGGAGGATGACTCCAGTGCCCCGGAGGGTGGTGGCCGATGAGCTACGAGACGACCGCGCTCGCCGACGGAACGGTGGCGTTCGACGAGGGGACGAGCCTCCTCGTCTCGGGGTCGTCGATGGACATCCAGGAGCGGCTCTACGACGTGCTCTCTGAGGCCGCCGACGGCGGAGAGACGGCGGTCCTCATCTCCACGGACCGGGGCGCCTCCGAGGTCGTCCGGGCGTTCCGGCAGCGCGACGCGTTCGACCCCGGGCGTATGGGGTTCATCGACTGCACGGGACGCGAGGGCCCCGAGGAGGTCGACGGGGCGCCGGTGCGGCGGCTGGGCTCGCCGGGCGACCTGACGGGGATGAGCCTGGAGTTCGCCAAGCTCGTCGACCGGTTCGACGACGCCGGCGCGGGCGACCGCGTGCGTGTCGGCCTCGCCTCCATCTCGACACTGCTGATGTACACCGACGTACGGACCGCGTTCCGGTTCCTGCACGTCTTCACCTCCCGGATCCGGTCGGGTGGGCTGTTCGGCGTGTTCGCGATGGATCCCGGGATGCACGACCAGCAGACGGTCAACACGGTCCGGGCGGTGTTCGACTGCGAGGCCCGCATCGCCGACGATGGCGGGGTGGACCTGCGGGGATCCGGCTTCGTCCAGGAGTAACGCCGATTTCCGGAGGCTCGACGACCCTCAGAGCTCGATCCGTTCGATGAGCGTGCCCTCGCCGTCCCCGTCGCCGCCGGCGTCCGTGTGGACGGCGACGATGCGGATGTCCCCCTCCAGGCCCGAGTCCTCCAGCTTCGACTTGAGCAGTTCGTCGACCTGGTAGACGCCGGCGGCGTCGGTCATCTCGATCTCGACGAGGACGGGCCGGTCGTCGCCGTCGTGGAGCGAAACGCGCTTGATCGCCTGGCTGGAGATGGTATCGATGCCGCGGCCACCCTTCTCGTAGGGAATCCGCGAGCGGCCCCGCTCCATGTCCAGCGCGTCCGCCACCCGGACGACGCCGGCCTCGAGGGTGAGCGGGTCCTCCTCGGTGTGGTGACAGAGGATGGCGTGGAGCACCTCGCCCTTGAGACGGACGGCCTCCGGAATCTCGTAGCCGAGTTCGGGCAGGAGCCGGTCGAGCAGGTCCGCCGCGAGCGGGATGGAGTAGTAGGGATGCTCGTCGCGGTGGACGACGTGGCCGATGTCGTGCAACGTCGCGGCGAGCGCGATGACGACGGCCTCGTCGGCCTCGTCGAGCCCCTGGCCGGTCGCCCCGTTGAACGCGACCCCGCCGGCCTTCAACAGGTCGTAGAGGCAGAGCGCGCGGTTCCGCACGATGTCGATGTGCTTCGTACCGTGGTCGTTGTACCCCTTGCGCGCGACGGGGTTGACGTTCTGTGCCTCCAGATAGGCGGCGATCTCCTCGTCGTCCTCGACGACCTCGAGGACGCGGTTGACCCGCTCGTCCGGGAAGCTGTGGTCGGCCGCCGGGTTGTACTCCCGGCCCCCGTTGCCCCGATCTGCCTCCCGAAGATCCTCCGCGTCGATGGTTCCGTCGGGTGAGTCGCTGTCCATGGCCGGGGCGATGGGAGCCGAGGACAAAAGCGAACGGGCGGCACGAGGGGGAGCGACCGCTCGCGGCCCACCGCCGAGGCCGGGACGGAGTGAACCCGAGGGAAAGGCCTATAATTCGATGAGCGCAAAACCGGCTATAGATGCTCGATACATTCGTACCGCTGTTCGGCGGGCTGCCGGGTGGGCCGGAGCTCATCGTCATCCTGCTCATCATCGTGCTGCTGTTCGGCGCGCAGAAGCTGCCGAAGCTCGCGCGCTCGACGGGGGAGGCGATGGGCGAGTTCCAGAAGGGTCGCGAGGAGGTCGAACAGGAGCTCCAGGAGATGCGCGAGGGCAAGAAGCGCGAGGAGGGTCTCGACGAGGCGCCGCCGCCGTCCGAGGAGACCGACAGCGAGACCGTCATCGGCGAGGCCGAGTCCGACACGACCACCGACACCGAGACCGACACCGAGAGGAACTGACGGACACCCTTTTCTCGCCGCCCCGCTCACGCCCGGGCAGGACACGTGGCCTAGTGGACAGGGCGAGGGGTTCCTAACCCCTCGATCGCGGGTTCGAATCCCGCCGTGTCCGCTCGTTCGTCACCGCGTGTTTCACTTGCAGCCACGGCGTAGTTCGCGAACGCTGCGCGTTCGCTCGGTCCCGCCGCGTCCGTGCAGCGACCGAGGTGAGCAGCGACCGGAGGAACGGACCCGAACCCCGGCAGTCGCCACACGACCCCGTTTCCTGACAACCTGTGTCACTGCCGACGAGTATAAGCACCTCTGCACGTAATCCGGTCACTGATGAACCGGAGCAACAGGGTGAGCGTGACGTGAGCCGGAAGGGGGATGACGACGAGCCGACCGACCGCGTGACGGATGCCCTGTTGCACGGATCGGCGTACGAGCGGCTGCGGTTCCGCCGTCACGGGTTCTTCCAGCAGCCCATCCCGCAGAAGATCCGGGCGGGGAGCGGGCTGCTGTTCGCCCTCGCCGGGGTACTGCCGCTCATGGCCGCGTTCCCGGTCGGTGTGCGCGAGACGGTGGGGCCGGTCCCGATGGCCTCGCCGAAGATCATCGTCCTCGGGCTCATCGGTGGGACCGTCGTCTTCGTCTGTGGACTGGGGCTGGCGACGCTCGGGGCCGCACGGCTCCGACTCGAGGGCCGGATGACCGAGGAGCGGGCGCACACGCTGTTGTCGCTTGAGGAGGTCGCCTCCCTGCTCGGGCTCGGCACCGGTGGCCTCGCCATCCTCCTCACGCTGGGGTTCGTCCTGCTTGGGCACGGCGGGATGCGCGCGGTCGAGACCTACATCCGGCTGGCCGGGCGGAGCCCATACGCCGCCAGCGGCGTGCCCATCACGGTCGCCGAGGTGGCGACGAGCGCCTTCGTCGCCGCCGTGGCGCTGTACGTCCTCGCGCAGGCCATCCACCTCCAGTTCCGTCTCAGGCTCGACGCGTCCGGGGCCGACCCCATCCGGGGGTGACGGCCCGACCCCGGTAGTGTAGGGGGCATCGCGACCCGGTGACGGAGGCGAAGGCAGAAGTGGGTCCCCGGAGTGCGTGCGGGTATGACCGACCGACGGGTCGCGCCCTCCCGCCGCGGCTTCCTCCGACTCGGGGCCGGCGCGGCCGCAGCCGCCGGCCTCGCCGGCTGTACGACGCTCGCCGACCCCGCCAGCTCCGACTTCGAGACGGCCGCGACCGCACAGTTCCGTGGCGGCCTCGAGCGGCACGGCTACCAGACGGACGGGACCGTCCCCGACGACGTCGAGGTGGCGTGGTCCCACCCCGTCAACACGGGCGACCACACCGCGGCGAAGGCCAGCTTCGTCCACGCCCCTGCCGACGCCGTGCGGGCGGCGACCGGCGACGAGGACGCGGGCGACCGCCTCGTCGTCCCGGGCGACGACGGGACGGTGCGAGCCTTCACACCCGACGGCGAGTTGCTGTGGGCCTCGGCCATCCAGCCCGCGAGCCGTGGCATCCACGGGACGCCCGCCGTCGCCGGGGGGCTGGTCTACATCGGCGGCTACGACGGTGGGCTGTACGCGTTCGACCTCGGGAGCGGCGAACGGGTCTGGCGCCGGAAGCTCGGCGACGCCATCGGCTCCTCGCCGGCCTACCACGACGGCGACGTCTACATCGCCGTCGAGTACTACACCCCCAGCGGGGGCGTGTTCGGGGTGGACGCGGCCACCGGTGGCGGGCGCTGGGGTGACCGCCGGGTGACCGACCACCCCCACTCCACCATCGCCATCGACCGCGACGCGGGGCGGCTCGTCGTCGGGTCGAACGACGGCTACCTCTACGCCTGGAGCTACCCGGAACTGGAGTTCCAGTGGCGCTTCGAGACGGGCGACGCCATCAAGGGCCCCGTCGCCACCTACGACGGGGGAGCCTTCTTCGGGTCGTGGGACCGGAACGTCTACCGCGTCGACCTGGCGGACGGGACCGAGGACTGGGCGTTCGGGACGAACGGGCTCGTGATGAGCGGTCCCGCCATCGACGTCGGGCGGGGGGTCTGCTACGTCGGCAGTCACGATGGCAACCTCTACGCGCTCGACGCCGACGAGGGAACCGAGCTGTGGCGGTTCGGCACGGGCGGGCGGGTCGTCGGCTGCCCGGTGACGACCGGGACCCGCGTCGTCTGCGGGTCGAAGGACCGCTCGGTCTACGCCCTCGACACCAGCGACGGGACTGAGGTGTGGTCACTGGAACTCGACGGCTGGGTGACGAGTACGCCGCTCGTGACCGGCCGTGGCATCTACGTCGCCGAGCGCGCACCCGAGGGCGCCGACGGCCCGCCCGGCCACGCGTACGCGCTCCGCCCGGCGTAGGCGCCCCGTGAGCGTTCCGGGACGACCCTCCCGTGGGCGTCCCGGGACGACCCCGCGAAACAGGGACCGGCGGGGACGAGGCGTAATCGACGACCCCGACAACAACCTCGCTTGAATCAGGACAAACAGGCACGAGGAGCGCCTGAACCTCCGTTAGAGTCAAACGCCACCCGCACGCAGGGGGGGTATGAGCACGGAGCAGGAACCCGAGCAGCGGACCATCCGGTGTCTGGTAGCGAAAGTCGGCCTCGACGGCCACGACCGCGGCGCACACGTCATCGCGCGGGCGTTCCGCGACGCCGGCTTCGAAGTCATCTACTCCGGCCTGCACAAGGCACCCGACGAGATCGTACAGGCCGCCGTCCAGGAGGACGTCGACGTGCTGGGCATCTCCATCCTCTCGGGCGCGCACAACACGCTCGTCCCGAAGATCGTCGAGGGGCTCAAGGAGTACGGCGCCTTCGAGGACACCCTCATCATCGTCGGCGGCATCATCCCCGAGGACGACCGCCCGGGGCTCAGAGAGGCCGGCGTCGCCGAGATCTTCGGTCCCGGCGCCTCCATGCAGGAGACCATCGACTTCGTCCGCGAGAACGCGCGCGAGCGGTAGTCCATGGGAGAGGAACTGATCGACGACCTGCTCGACGGCCAGCACCGCGCCCTCGCGCGGGTCATCACGAAGATCGAGAACCGCTCGCCCGGCTACCGGGACCTCGTCCGAGAGCTGCACCAGCACACCGGCGACGCCGAGGTGGTCGGCGTCACCGGGTCCCCGGGCGCGGGGAAGTCGACCCTGGTCGACAAGATGGCCGCCGAGTACCGCGAGCGCGGGCTCACGGTCGGCGTCATCGCCATCGACCCGTCCTCGCCGTTCACCGGCGGCGCCGTCCTGGGCGACCGCATCCGGATGGCCTCCAACGTCGGGGACATGGACGTGTTCTTCCGGTCGATGTCCGCCCGCGGCCAGCTCGGTGGCGTCTCCACGGCGACGACGGACGCCGTGAAGGCGCTGGACGCCTTCGGCAAGGACCGCATCATCGTCGAGACGGTCGGCGCCGGACAGAACGAGATCGACATCGTGCGCACCGCCGACACGGTGGCGGTCCTCGTTCCGCCGTCGTCGGGCGACGACGTACAGATGCTGAAGGCCGGCATCCTCGAGATCGGCGACGTGTTCGTCGTCAACAAGGCCGACCTCGACGGCGCCGACCGGACCGTCTCCGAACTGAAGGAGATGATCATGATGCGCGACGCCTCGCCCGCCGCGGGCACCGGCGGCTACCACGGCGCCGGCACGGACGCGAGCGGCCACCACGGCCCCGACGAGGGCGGCACGGCGGAGTCCGAGCCCGACCCGACCGCCGAGGTCACCGGCCCCGGCTCCGCCGGGACCCCGGGCTCGCCGACCGACCAGGGCGGCCCCGTCGACACCGACGAGGGCGAGGCGTGGGTCCCGCCGGTCGTCCAGACCGTCGCCAACACGGGCGAGGGCGTCGAGAACTTCCTCGGGACGCTCGCGGACCACCGGTCCTTCCTCGAACGGTCCGGGCAGCTGGAGGTCAAGGCCCGCAAGCGCTACGCGGAGGAGATCCGCCGCCTCCTCCGCGAGGACACCCGCGCCCTGCTGGAGCGCGAACTCGAGGCCCAGGGGGGCATCGAGAGCTTCGTCGAGGAGGTGATGGGCCGCGAGAGCGACCCGTACACGGTCGCCGACGAGGTCGTCCAGCCGCTCCGGGACTGCCTGGACGACCCGGACGACGAGTAGCCGGCGGCTCCCCCGGCCGTCGAACCGGTGAGCGGATGCCGGCGAAAGAATCGATTTCACACCGGATGACGGCCATATCTGAGGGATATCCCGTTTCATCGCAGAGTTCCAGAGATCGATACCCCGTACGCGACTGTCGAGGAGGTTCCCGTCCGGCTCGCCACCCTCGCACGACCCACCTGTCACCGGTCCGATATTGACCCCGCCGAGCCACTACACCGAGGAGTTACGTGTGGTGCCGGCCAACAGCCGCCCGATGGACGACGGCTCGGAGCCGGTGGAGGTGCTCTACGCCGACAGCGACGGGTCGTACGCGGCATCGCTCGGTGATGCCCTCCGGACCCACGAAGAACTCTCGGTCGAACACGTCGCGGACGCGGAGACGGCCCTCTCGCGGCTCCGGGCGGGGGCGTTCGACTGCGTACTGGCCCAGCGCGACCTCGGCGCGACCGACGCGATGACGCTGATGCACCGCGCCCGGGAGGCGAGTCCCGGCATCCCGTTCGTCCTCCTGGTCCCGGACGGGGCGGCCGATGTCGCCGCCGCGTCCCGGCGCGCGGGTGCCAACGACTATCTCGTCCGGCGGGACCCGGAGCGGACCGCGGCCGTGGCCGCCGACCGGCTCGCGGTGGCTGCGGACCATCAGTCCCCGGGTGTCGACTACCAGCAGGTGTTCGAGGAGGCGACGGTCGGTATCGTCGTCCACCATCCCGAGACGGGCGAGATAATCGACATCAACCCGTGGATGTCGGAGCTGCTGGGCTACGATCGCTCGGAGCTACTGACCATGACCGTCGGCGAGTTCAGCGCCGGCGAGGAGCCCTACACGCAGGACCAGGCCGAGCGGAACATCCGGCGGGCGGCGACCGAGGGACCACAGCGGTTCGAGTGGCTCGACGAGCGGGCCGACGGGGAGCCCGTCCCGGTCGAGGTGAGCCTCCGGCGGACCGTCATCGGCGGTCACGACCGCGTGCTGGCCATCGTCCAGGACATCACCGAGCGCAAGGAGCGGGAGGCGTCGCTCCGGCGCCAGAGCCGGCGGATGGAGGAGTTCGCGGGCGTCGTGAGCCACGACATCCGGAGCCCGCTGACGGTGGCCGAGGGCTGGGTCGACTACGCCCTCGGCGACGACGAGGGCATCGACGAGGAGGCGGCGCTGGAGCGCATCCTGCAGGCCATCGAGCGGATGGACGAGATGATCGACGACTCGCTGACGCTGGTGCGCGGCGGCGGCGAGGTGGATGCGACCGAGCCGGTTCCGATGGCCGAGGAGGCCCCGGAGTGGTGGGAGGTCGCCGCCACCGCCGACGCCGAGCTCGTCGTTGACACGCCCTTCACGGTCGAGGCGGACCCGAACCGGCTCCGGCACCTGTTCGAGAACCTGTTCCGGAACAGTGTCGAACATGGTTCGACGAGCAGCCGGACGGAGTCCGGCGACAGCGTGGAGCACGGCTCCACGGGCAGTCGGCCACCGGCCGACGACAGTGTCGAACATGGTTCGACGAGCAGCCGGACGCAGTCCGGCGACAGCGTGGAGCACGACTCCACGGGCAGTCGGCCACCGGCCGACGACAGTGTCGAACACGGCGGGACCGCCGACGGGGACCACCCGAGAGCGGGCGTGACGGTCCGGACGGGCCCCCTCACCGTCGACGACCCGGTCGAGCCGACGGTCGGCTCGCTCCCCGACGAGGGGTCCGTCGAGGGGTTCTACGTGGAGGACGACGGCCCCGGCATCCCGCCCGACGAGCACGACCGGGTGTTCGAGGCCGGACACACGACCGACGCGAACGGGACGGGGCTCGGCCTCGCCATCGTCAGGCGGGTGGCCGACGCCCACGGCTGGGCCATCCGGCTCGGCGAGAGCGACTCCGGCGGCGCCCGCTTCGAGTTCCTCGGCGCCACGCTCCGGGCGAACGGCGAGGACGACAGCGCCGGCGAGCACGACGGCGCCGGCGAGGACGGGTCGGCGGTGTGACCCGACCGGTCGACGCCGCGACCGAGGGGCCACCGGCCCCAGGTCGACAGGATTTACCCTGCCGGCGGCCGTTCGTACTGGTATGAGACTCCGGAACGCCCTGCTGGGAGCCGCCGGTGCCGTCGGCGCGGTCGCCGGGGGGAACGCGCTCCTCCGTGGCGATGCCGACGACCTGGAACCGCCCCTCGGCCGGCCGCTCTCGACGTACCGCTGGCGTGGCTTCGACGTGGCCTACACGGAGGCCGGCGACCCCGACGACCCGACGCTCGTCCTGCTGCACGGCGTCAACGCCGCCGGCTCCAGCCACGAGTTCCGCTACGTCGTCGACGACCTCGCCGAGGAGTACCACGTCCTCGCGCCGGACCTGCCCGGCTTCGGCCACTCCGACCGCCCGCCGCTGCTGTACTCGGCGACGCTGTACGTCACCTTCGTCGCCGACTTCCTGCGGGACGTGGCCGACGGGACGCTCGTCGACCCCGACCGTGACGCGGCGACCGGGGGCGACAGGGACGGCGAGCGCGAGCCGCCGGCGGTGGTGGCCTCCTCGCTCGTCGGTGCGTACACGGCCGCCGCCGTCGCCGAGAAGGCCGCGCCGGCCCGGCAGCTGTTCCTCGTCTGCCCGACGGCATCGGCCTTCCCGGGCCGGTCGCCCGCCATCCGCTCGCTCGTCCGGGCGCCGCTGGTGGGCGAGGCGGTCCACAACCTCATCAGCTCCGAGGCGTCCATCCGCTACTTCCTCGGCGACCACGGGTTCTCCTCCGCGGCGGCCGTCCCCGAGGAGTGGGTCGCGTACGACTACGCCACCACCCACGTCCCGGGCGCCCGCTACGCACCGGCGTCGTTCCTGAGCGGCTACCTCAACCTCGATGCGGACCTCGCGGCGCTGCTCTCGGAGATCCGCGAGGCCGGGACCCCGGTCACGGTCTGCTGGGGCGGCGTCTCGGAGGTCACGCCCGTCTCGCAGGGGCGCGAGCTGGCCGAGGCGGCGGACGTGAAGCTCGTCGTGCTGGAGGAGGCAGACCTGCTCCCACACGGGGAGTTCCCCGAGACGTTCCTGTCGGTGCTCCGTGAGGAGCTGGCCGGCGAGCAGCGGGCGCCCGACGCGAGCGCCTGAGCCCGGTCAGCCCCCGGACTCCAGCCCCGAATCGGTTGCGGAGTCGGGGCCGGCGTCCGACCCGGACTCCGAGCCGTCGTCGGACCACTCCTCGACGAGGGTCGCGACCGGCGCGGTCCCCTCCTCGGCGTGGCCGGTCATCTCGGACGCCGGCCAGATGCCCTCGTCGGTCTCCACCTCGACACGGAGGCCGCCGTCGGCGCTCAGGCCGGCCGTGACCGTCCAGTCGTGCGCGGCGGCGATGCGTTCGATGCTGTCGAGCCCGACCGAGTCCCCGGCCGGGCGGTCACCGCTCTCGCCGGGGAAGCCCGTGCCGTCGTCGGCGACGTAGAAGCCCGGGCGGTCGCCCAGCGAGCCCACAGTGACCTCGAGTGCGTCGTCGCCGGTCTCCAGACAGAACCGGAACGTCTCCGCCAGCAGCCGCTTCAGCAGCGACTCGTCCGCCGGGACCCGGACGCCGGGCTCGGTCGTCAGCCGGGCCATCGTGTCGTCCGTTGTCACCTCGGCCCAGGCGTGTTCGGCCACGGCACGGACGTCCACCGGACCGGCGCCGCCCGCGCGCTCGGAGTCGCTCCCGAGCCGGAGCAGGTCGGCCACCAGCCGCTCGGTGCGGGAGAGGGCGGTCACGGTCGCCTCGGTGTGTGGGGTCACCTCGGCGGCGTCGGCCTCGGTCGCAGCCTCGTGTGCCAGCTGTGCGTGGCCGCGCGCGGTCGAGAGGGGCTCCCGGATGTCGTGGTCGATCATGGCGGTGAAGCCGTCGAGCCGGTCGCTCTCCGAGGCCAGCGCCAGCTTCCGTGCCCGCGCGGTGAGCCCGTCGCTCATCCAGGCCGCCAGCGAGCCCACCAGTTCCCGCTCCCAGTCGGCGAACGCCTCCCGGGGCTCCCGGTCGGCGAAACAGCAGGTGCCGTACACCCGCTCGTCGACGGTGACCGGCGCGCCGACGTAGCAGGAGAAGCCGTCCGTCGTGTGGGCCGCGCGGTCACCCACCCCCGGCGGCCCGTCATCCGGGTGGCCGAACCCCACCGTCTCGCGGTCCGTGACCGGTAGCTCGCAGAAGGTCTCACCGAGGGGTCGACTGTCACCGGGCGCGCCCGGCGCGTCGCCGCGCGTGGCGACCGCGAGGACGGTGTGCTCCCCGCCGTCGGCGCGAGCGAGCGCGCCGTACTCGACGCCGAGCGCCACACAGCCCAGCTCCAGTCCCTCCCGGACGCGGTCGACGAACGGCCGCTCCCGGTCCCGGACCAGCGTCGCCAGCTCCCGGAACGCCCGCTCCCGTCGCTCCATATCCGGCCACGGGGTCGGTCGGGGAAAAATCCCGCGACCGGACCGGTGCTGGAGGGCACGGCCGGCCGATGGACCAGCGTGGCCGTCGCCCGGCACCGAGCGGCTACAGGTCGACCGGGCAGCCGCGGATCTCGCCGCCGCGCATCCCGTCGGCCAGCCAGAAGATCGACAGCAGGACCGCCACCAGCCCGAGGATGGCGAACTCCAGGCCGTCGAGGGGCAGGATCGTCAGCGACCCGATGCCGAGCAGGGAGAGGAGCCCGGCCAGCACGGCCGAGCCGCAGGCCGCACAACCCGCGCCGAGCGTCCCGAGGATCACCCCGACGAGGCCGCTCCCGCTCGCGGCCGAGAGGTCGTGCTCGCGGACGTGGTAGACGGCCATCGACACGTCGACGCCGACCAGCGCGGCGACGACGAGGAGCAGGAGTCCCTGCACGACGCCGAACGCCGGCCCGACGAACGGGTACAGCTCGACCAGCAGCGTCAGGCGGTCCGCGAGGGGGAGGCCGGGCGAGAGCGCGAACCCGACCAGGGGGAGATTGAGCGAGAAGACGAACAGCGAGAGCGCGAGGACCCCCGTGACCAGCGCGAGGACCGCGTAGCCCGGCCCGCCGAGGACGAGTCGCGCGGTCCGGCCCATCAGTCGCCAGTCGTCGCGTCTGGTCGGGAGCCGCGGAAGCCACCGGGGCCCCGAGATGGTGCGTCCCGCCATCAGAACCCCAGTGCCGTGGCGAAGACGTTGTAGCTCTGTGCGCCCCGGATGGTCGTCTCGAACTCGCCGTCGCGGAAGAGGAAGAACGTCGGCGTCGCGCTCACGCCGGCCTCGTTCCCGGCCGCGAGGTCGGCCTGGACGGCGTCGTCGTGGCGCTTCTCGCGGGCGGCCGCCACGACGGCTTCGGCGTCGAGGTCCGTCTCGCTGGCGAGGTACGCCTCCGTCTCCGCGAGGGTGTCACCCGAGGCGAACCGGTCGCGCTCGGCGTAGTAGGCGTCCTTGAGGCCCCAGAACGCCGGTGCGTCGCGGCCCTGCCCGGCCTCGCGGGCGAACGCGTACGTGGACTCCAGTGCCTGGGTCGCCGGCTTCCCCCACGGGTAGGTGATGGGCATCACCCGGTAGACGAAGCTGACCTTGCCGGTGGCGACGAGTTCGGACTCCAGCTCCGGCCACGTGTTCCGCTCGAACCGCTGGCAGATGGTGCACGAGGGGTCCTCGAACGCCACCACGAGTCCCGGGGCCTCGCCCGGGGGCGGCCCGAGCACGGGCTGGCCATCCAGCCCCGTCAGCGAGTCGTGGTCGGGGAGGGTCCACGGCGTCCCTGCAGGCGTCGGCGTGGCATCGCCGCCTCCGCCGTCACCGCCGCCCGAGCCGTCGCCCGGGCCGGCGCCGCCACCGCCACCACCGCCGTCGGCCCCGTCCCCCGTACAGCCCGCGAGCCCCGTGACACCGGCGGCCCCGAGCGCGCCCAGGAACTGTCGCCGGCGCAACTGTCGTCGCATGGGTCCAGAGAGACCGCCCGCCCTCAAAGCGGTTCTGCGGTGAGGCGGCACACGCGAACGACCGCCGCCGCGGCGGAACCGGCACCCACCGGGCCCCCGGAGCCGAGCACCGGGGCCGACACGCGTCGGACGGACCTGCCGGGGTTTATATCGGGTCGTCACGCACGCCGCCACATGGCGCTGTTCGAGCGACCGAAGCCGCAGATGGGAACGCAGGACGAGGTGGTGTTGCGCCGCGTCGGCGCGTTCGTCGTCGATGCGATCCTCGTCGCCGTCCTCGGTGGGCTCCTGGCGGGCGCGTTCGGCCTCCCGACCGAGTTCGGAGGCGGCCTGACGGGGCTCCTCCTCCTCATCTACTTCATCGTCTTCGAGGGGACGTACGGGAAGACGGTGGGCAAGCATCTGCTGGGGCTGGTCGTGGTCACCGAGCGGGGTGAACCGTGCGAGTACACCGACGCGGCCATCCGGAACGTCCTCCGGCTGGTCGACGTCCTGCCCGTGTTCTACATCGTCGGGCTCGTCGCCATCTACCTCACCGACGAGCAACAGCGGCTCGGGGACCTGGCGGCCGACACGGTCGTCGTCCGGGCGGCCGACCGCGGGGAGCGACTGTAGCGGAGCGCCGGAGGTGGGATGACGGGAGCGTTTTCACGCTGTGATAACACCCGCTCCGGTTTTACCCGGGGAATATCGTATCTCAGACGATGAAGGGGGCCCACCGGGTCGTGAGCGCGTCGCTCCTGTCGGTGCTGGGCATCATCGGGATGCTCGTCATCTGGAGCGCCTACGACCCGACGGAGAGCTGGCTGACCGTCACGCTGGGGACGGTCCTCCCCTCGTTCCTCGCCGTCGGCCTCGTCGTCGCCGGCATCTGGGTGGCGTTCACGGACGACCTCGACGACGGCACCGCGACCCGGATGCTGGAGTGGAGCGTCGCCGGGATGGCCGGCATCGGGTCGCTCGGGGGGCTGGCGCTGTTCCTCCAGCGCGAGGGCTACGTCATCGACCAGCCGGTGTTCGTCATCACGAGCACCGTCGTCAGCGGGGCGCTGGCCGGGTTCGGCATCGGCTTCTACGAGATCTGGGCGGACCGGAAGAAGCGCGAACTGGAGCGCGAGCGCGAGAAGCTCGACCACCTCAACCGCCTCCTCCGCCACCACCTCCTCAACGGGATGAACGTCCTCCTGGCGAAGGTCGACCTCGCACGCGAGCAGACCCAGGAGCCCGGGGTCGCCGCCGACCTCGAGGACGCGCACGTCCGCGGCCAGGAGATCGTGACGCTCGTCGAGCAGGTCAGCACCATCGCGGGTCCCGACGACGACCCACCCGGCGAGGTCGACCTCCCGCGGCTCCTCCGCGGCGAGGTCGAGCGGATCCGCGCGACCCGCAGCGACGACGCGGTGTCCCTGGCCGAGCCACTCCCCGAGGTCAGCGTCCGCTCGTCCCCGGCCCTGGGCGAGGCCATCAGCGTGCTGTTGAACGACGCGCTCACCTCCGGGGGCCGGGCGACCGTCTCGGCGGCGCTCGACGAGGGAGGCGTCGTGGTCAACATCACGGCGCCCGGGGAGGCGTCGACCGACGGCGGCGACCAGTTGCTCGGCGGCCCGGGCAGCGACGTCGGGCTCTCGGTCGCGGACGTGCTCGTCGAGCGTGCCGGCGGCGAGCTCGAGTCGGGGAACACCGAGGGGTCGGTCAGGATCCACCTCGAGACCGTCTGAACGGATACCGCCCATCACCGCCGGACGGTGGTCGGGCCCCGGGACTCGGCCGGTACCCCCTGCCCCCCGACCGACACCGATTAGTCGCTCTCCCTGCACCGGTCCGTATGCGACGCGCTACCACGACCGAACGGGGAGACGGCAGGAGGACCGGCTGATGTCGGCCGACGCCACCGACGGCGCCGCGACCCGGACGGAGGACGGGGCCACCGATGCCGATGAGTCGGGCACGGTCGAGGTCCAGGCGGAGGACCTGCCGTTCGTGGCCGAGGCCGCCGAGTGGGCGGCCACCCTCCGGTTCGGGCGCATCCCGGCGCCCGTGCGGCGGGCAGCGGGCGCACAGTTGACCAGCACCGTCGGCGCCGCGGTCTGGACGCTCGACCACCCCATCGGCGACCGGATTCTCGACACCGTGCGCGCCGAGTTCCCCGAGGACTGGGGGCCGTCGGCGACGCTCCCCGGTGCCGGGCCGATGCCGGTCCGGGGGGCGTGTTACGGCACGGCCGCGCTGGCGATGGCGATGGACTTCGACGACACCGTCCTCGGCGGCCACACCGGCCACAGCGCCGCGCTGGTGCCGTACCTGTTCGCGGAGGCCAACGCGGCGGACCTCGACTACCCGGGCCGGCGGGCGCTGCGGGGCCACGTCGCGGCCAACGAGATCGCGGCGCGCATCGCGAGCGCGGCCGCCGTCGGCCCGTTCCGCGGGCAGCAGACCGCCTACGTCCACAGCG
The DNA here is from genome assembly GCF_029338515.1 of Haloglomus litoreum. GTDB lineage: Archaea > Halobacteriota > Halobacteria > Halobacteriales > Haloarculaceae > Haloglomus > Haloglomus litoreum. Next base: position 2,942,741 of record NZ_CP119988.1, read on the forward strand.
TGGGCGCCGCCGTCGCGCGCGGCGTGGTCGAGGGCGACGACGCCGAGACGCTGGCCGACGCCATCGCCATCGCGCTGGGCCAGCCGCCGTGGCCGCTCGTCCCCGACTTCCTCGGGTCGGACGCGAAGGTGCTCTCCGCGGCGGAGCCGACGCTCGCCGGGCTGTCGGCCGTCTCCGCGGCACGGAACGGGCTGACGGGGAACGAGGACGTCGTGACGGCCGAGGACGGATTCCTCGACGAGTTCTCGGACCTCCCGCTCCCGGAGTTCCTCGGCGGACTGGGCGAGCGCTGGCACACCCGCGCCGTGACGGTGAAGCCGTACCCAGGGTGTGCGTACGTCACCGCGCCGGTCCACGCGGCGTTGCGGGTCCGAAAACGGGTCCGGGAGGCGGTCGCGGCGACCGCGACGGACACGGCGGCACCGCTCACCGCACAGGTCACGGGTATCCGCGTCGATGGCTCGCTGTTCAGCCACGAGGTCGACAGCCTGGCGAGCCGGTACACCGACCGGACGGAGAGCCCGCTCGCCTCGCTCAACTTCTCCATCCCGTACAACGTGGCCGTCGCGCTCCGTGACGGCGAACACACGCCGCGCCAGCTACGCCCGGAGCGGGTGGGTGACGAGGCCGTCTGGGAGCTGGCCGATCGCGTGTCCATCGAGCACGACCCCGCGTTCACGATGCGTGCCCTGGAGTCCGAGGTGCCGCTGGGGGCGATGCTCCGGCGCGTCGGCTGGAAGGTCATCCCGTACGCGGCGAAGAGCGTCGGGCCCGTGACGACGCTGAAGAACCTGCCGACCCTCCTGCGGTTCGTCCGGAAGCGCCCGCTCCCCGAGGACCTCTCGGGCGCGGACAAGGCCATGGGGGCCCGCGTCACCGTCCGGCTGGCCGACGGCCGCGAGTTCAGTGAGACGGTCGAGCACCCGCCCGGGTTCGCCGGTCGCGCGCTCGACGAGACCCGCGCCATCGCCCGCCGGAAGCTCTCCGAGGCGATGCTGGCCCGCGGCGCCGCCCGCGACGACGCCGAGCGCGTCGCCCGCGAGGTGCGCGACGTCCACGAGACCGACGCCACGCTGGCCGACGTGGACGCGGTGCTGGGGCCATGACCGGCGACGGGGAACCGGCGCCATGACGGACAAGGCCGACGCGGTCGCGCGGGCCGGCGACGTGCCGACCGCCCCCGAGCAGGTCGGCGCGGTCGTCAATCCGACCTCGGGCGACGGCGAGGGGCGCACCCTCGCACGGACCTTCGCGGCGCGCTACGGCGACGGGGTCGACGAGGAGGTGACCCGAGGGCCGGACGACGTGCCCCGGGCGACCCGGGCGCTCGCGGGTGAGGTGGACCTGCTCGTCAGCGTCGGCGGCGACGGCACGCTCCGGGAGGTCGCGAGCGCGCTGTACGCGTGGCGCGAGGAGACCGGTCGGGAGCCGCCGCCGCTGTTCGTCGTGCCCGCCGGCCGTGGCAACAGCGTCTACCGACACCTGTACGGCGAGGCGGACTGGCGGGCACTCGCGGCACGACTGGGCGAGGGCGTCGTCACGCGGCCGCTCGAACTGACGCGGGTGGAGACCGAGCCGCCGACCGACGCGCGGTACTCCGTGCTGGGCGTGACGGTCGGGCTGTTCCGGCACGCGCTCGACGGCGCGGAGCGGTTCCGCGCGCTGCCGGGGCCGTTGGCGTACCTGCTCGGGACCGCGACGGCGACGCTGTTCGCCGACCCCGTCGCCGTCCGGGTGGGCCGTTCGGACGAGCGGCTGTTCGCCGGCGACGCGCGGCTCGTCGCCGTCGGCGGCGGCCGCTACCGCGGCGGCACGACGCGGCTGTTGCCGGACTCGCGCCCGGGCGACGGGTGCCTGCACGCGCTCGTCCTCGAGCCCGTGGGCGGGCGCGAGGCGCTCGCAATCGCCCGGGCCGCCCGCGAGGGGAACCACCTCGACCACCCAGCGGTCCACTACTTCACCGGAGAGACGTTCGACGTGCGCGCGGGCGCCGGGACCGGGTCGCCGGACGGGACGCTCCCCGCCGAGATCGACGGCACGCCGCTCCCGGACCTGACGGACCTCCACTGCGAGGTCGTCCCCGGGGCGCTGTCGGTGGCGTATCCGGCGTCGGTGGCGCAGGGCGGCCGGTAACGCGTCAGTCCTCCTCGTCCGCGTGCTCGCCGTCACCAGGTGTGCCGACCGCCACGTCCGCGCCGGAGAGACTGGTCTCGATGCGTGCGTCCTCGCCGGTCTCCAAGCCGCGCCTGACCCCCGCGACCAGGTCCTCGACCTGCTCGGCGTCGAGGTCCACGGAGAGTTCGAGGCCGACGCGAAGCGTCTCGTCGGCGGCGCCGGTCCTCGCACCGCCCACGACGCCGCCCTCGACGCGTCCGGGCAGGTACAGGCCGTCGTCGGTCCGGTCGATGGCGCCGGCCCAGGTCCACAGGTCCAGCAGCGTCCGCAGCCCGACGCGGTCGCGCGAGGCATCGAGGTCGGCGTCCGTGAACGCCGCGAGGCGCGGAAGCAGTTCGTCCTCGGCGAGGGGGTCGCCGCGCAGGAGGTCGCGAGCACGGACCGTGAGTGGCCAGCCCGCGAGCAGGCCGTAGGCGCGTTCCCGTGCGAGTTCGTCCTCGCCATCGGCGAGTGCAGCCGCGAGGGGTGTCCCGCGCTCGGTGAGGCGGTGTCGCTGGTCGTCGCCCGGTTCGAGCGCGCCGATGGCCTCGAAGAACCTCGTCTGCCGGGCCGTCGCGTCCGGGTGACCCGTGCGCTCGGCCACCGTGCCCGTGTGGACCGGTTCCTCGGCGGCGCCCGCCCCGTACCAGCCGGCGAGGATATCCAGGAGCGTCTCGCGACTCACGCCCTGCGGGATGGGTTCGTCCTCGGTGGTCATGGCCCGACGCTCGTCCGCCGGGTGCAAAAATCGGCTGGGAGCCGTCCGATGTGCCGCCCCGCGGCGTTCAGTCCAGGAACCGCCGGATGTCGGCCACCGCGTCACCGTGGTCGTGGTACGCGTCCTCGGGGACGGTGTCGAACCAGGCCACGGTCAGGTTCTCCCAGGGGTCGAACGTCGGGTCCTCGGCCACCGGCCTGCCGGGGACCGGGCCGGCGCCGACGACCACGTCGAGGGTGACCGTCTCCCGGCCCTCGTCGTCGGCGTGTTCGCGGACGTGTCGCGTCACGCGCTCGACCCCGCCCGCATCGACCGATTCGCCGGTCAGCTGCCTGGCGATACGGCGTGTGGCCGCCAGCCAGTCCGCCCCGGCCTCGACGGGGCCGTACGGGAGGCGCCAGCCGTGCGGGCTCTCCATCAGCAGCACCGCGCCATCGTGGCTCGTGACGCCCACCGCGAGCATCCCGGCCAGCGACTCGTAGTACGCGAAGTCGTCGGGGTCGTCGACCGTCCGCTCCTCGTCGAACGCCACACCGGGGGTGTCGAGGAGCGTCTGCGGGTCGTGGAGGGACTCCATGGCGGACGGTCCGGCGCCGGCTACTTAGTGGCGAGGTCCCCGAGGACCGGAAGGCGTTTGCCCGGCCGCGACCCAGCACGACCAACCAGCGACCGATGAGTACGGATACCGACGACGACGTGCCCCCGGAGGAGACCGAGGCGTTCCAGCGCGTCGTCGAGGAACTCGCCGAGCGCGTCCTCGCGGGCGATCTCGAACGCGACGCGGTCGAGAGCGCCAAGCTCGACGCCTGCTCGCGTCACGGCGCGCCGAAGGTCCCCCGGAACAGCGACATCATGGACGCCATCCCGGAGCGCCGCGAGGAACTGGAGCAGGTGCTCCGGCGCAAGCCCGTCCGGACCGCCTCGGGTGTCTCGCCGGTGGCGGTGATGACGGCCCCCCACAACTGCCCGCACGGGCAGTGTCTCTACTGCCCCGGTGGGCCGGACTCGGAGTTCTCCAGCGCACAGAGCTACACCGGCGACGAGCCCGCCGCGGCGCGGGGCCAGCAGAACGACTACGACCCGTACGGGCAGGTCACCCTGCGGCTGAACCAGCTCCGGAAGATCGGCCACCCGGTCGACAAGGTCGAACTCATCGTGATGGGCGGGACGATGACCGCCCGCTCGCACGACTACCAGGAGTGGTTCGTCAAGCGCGCGCTCGAGGCGATGAACGAGTTCGACCCCGAGGCGGAGGCCACGCCCTCGGAGTCCGAGAGCTTCGCGCCCGACGGGGTGCCGGAGTTCCGCTACCTGGAGGACGTCATCGCCGAGAACGAGACGGGCGACGTGCGCTGCATCGGGGTGACGTTCGAGACGAAGCCCGACTGGTGTGACCCGGAGCAGGTCAACCGGATGCTCGCCCTCGGCGGAACGAAGGTCGAGGTCGGAGTGCAGACCACCTTCGAGCGCGTCAACCGCGAGATGCACCGCGGCCACGGCGTCCAGGCCTCGATGGACGCCAACCGCCGCCTGCGCGATGCGGCGTTCAAGGTCGGCTTCCACACGATGCCCGGCCAGCCCGGCATGAGCGAGCGGATGGTCGTCGAGGACTTCCGGCAGCTGTTCAGCGATCCGGCCTGGCGCCCGGACTACCTGAAGATCTACCCGACGCTCGTCGTCGACGACACCGTCACGTACGATATGTGGCGCCGCGGCGAGTTCGAGCCGCTCTCCAGCGAGCGCGCCGCGGAACTCGTCGCCGAGGTGATGCACGAGTTGCCGCGCTACGTCCGTCTCCAGCGCGTCCAGCGCGACATCCCCGCCGGCCACATCGAGGCCGGGGTCCAGAAGTCCAACCTCCGGCAGCTGGCGTGGCAGGTCATGGACGAGCGCGGCTGGGAGTGCAACTGCATCCGCTGTCGCGAGGTCGGGATGAACGAGGAGACCCCCGAGAACGTGACCCGGGACACCATCGAGTACGAGGCCGCCGGCGGCACGGAGCAGTTCATCAGCTACGAGGACTTCGAGCAGGACCTGCTGGTGGGGTTCTGCCGGTTGCGGTTCCCGGATTCACCGGTTCGGCGGGAGCTACAGGGCGCCGCGCTGGTCCGGGAGCTGCACGTCTACGGCAACGAGGTCGGCGTCGGGCAGGCCGGCGATGGTGGCGACGGCTCGCACCAGCACCAGGGCTACGGCCGGAAGCTGCTGCGCGAGGCCGAGCAGCGTGCCCGTGATGCCGGCTACTCGAAGCTCTCGGTCATCTCGGGGATCGGCGTCCGAGAGTACTACCGCGAGAAACTGGGCTACTTCCAGGACGGCCCGTACGTCTCGACGTATCTGGACTGAAGCACTGGATTCTGGTGGGGTTTCCGATTTCACCTCGACTCTTCGGTCGTTGGTAGATCCTCTTTCGAGCCGCTCGCTCCCTGCGACCTCATCTGCGACAGCGACGACGGAACCATGGAGAAAGCCCCCGCCCGCTCGACCTCCCGCGACTCGCTGCGGTCCTCGGTCGCGTGGCTCCCTGCGGTCCTTGCTTCGTCGGGGGAGGGTCGAGGCGGGCGGCCCCTTTCAGTCCCGTCCTGTTGCCTGTGGCATCGAGCATTCGCTCATGGTGGTTCCAGCGGAGCGCTAGCGGCCCCAAACCTCCCCGCGCTCGCGCCGTCGGAGCAAGCTCCGACGAGATCTCGTTCGCTTTGCTCACGAGACCGCCGGGGCGACTCACCACGCTCCCTTCGGTCGCGGGTTCGCCGGAGGGGCGCGAGCGCGCTTCCTGTTCTCGGAACCAGTCAGGCGACCCAGCTGCTCGACAGGTGCGTGGCAGCCCTGTCAGTCGGACCGGCGCGCGCTGGTGGTCGGCACCCGCCACCCGCGAGCAGCGGGGGACTCCGTCCCCCGAGCGAACGGCGCGTAGCGCCGTGAACGGCTTCAGGCCGCGAGCACCAACGGCGGGTGCCGACCATCTCTAAGCGCGCGAGGTCCTCGTGAGCGGAGCGAACGAGGTGGTTCGAGACGGCAGCGACGTCTCGTCATGCCGAAAATCTCCGATTTTCGGCGACAACAGAGTGAGCACCGCAGGCGGCTGGGGAGGCGTGAGGCCCACGGACCAGACTGACCCACGTGCGGTCCTGGTGGACTTCCGAAGATGAGCCGAGCGAAGCGAGGCGAACGCCGGAAGACGGAGTCTTCCGGAAGGCGAGGCCGCTACATCCGTCCCGGACCCGGCAAGCACCACAGCGAGCGAGGAGCACAGCCGTCGCCGCAGGCGACGCGAGGCCGAAGGCCGAGCGGGTCCCGGACGGTGCAGCGGCCGAGGGGTTCGGGAGATAACCCACCCTTTCCAGTTCATCTTACATTATAATATTATAACCAAATCCATATTACAATAATATAGGAAATATATCGAATGTTCTGATGGTTTTCAGATGATTTACTGTCTGCCTGCCTCCCCTCCTTCCTACCCCAACCGTCACCGTCAAACCGCCTGCCCGACACCCTCCAGACACGAGCAATCGAATCCGATGACCCTCACCAAGCGCATCATCCCCTGTATCGACGTGGACCTGGACGAGAACGGCGACGCGAAGGTGTACACGGGGGTCAACTTCGAGGACCTGCAGTACACGGGCGACCCGGTGGAGATGGCCCGGGCGTACAACCGTGCGGGCGCCGACGAGTTCGTCTTCCTCGACATCACCGCCTCCGCCGACGGCCGCGAGACGATGCTGGACACCGTCTCCGCGGTCGCGGACGAGGTGTTCATCCCGCTCACCGTCGGCGGCGGCATCCGCACCAAAGCGGACATCGTGGAGACGCTCCGCGCGGGCGCCGACAAGGTGTCCATCAACACGGGTGCCCTCGAACGGCCGGAACTCATCACCGAGGGTGCAGACTCGGTGGGCAGCCAGGCCGTCGTCATCAGCGTCGACGCCCGACGTCGCTTCGACGAGCAGGGCGAGCACTACGTCCAGGTCGACGGCGAGTCCTGCTGGTTCGAGTGCACCGTCAAGGGTGGCCGCGAGGGGACCGGCATCGACGTGGTCTCGTGGAGCGAAGAGGCCGAGGACCGCGGCGCCGGCGAGCTGTTCGTCAACTCCATCGACGCCGACGGGACGAAGGACGGCTACGACATCCCACTCACCCGCGCCGTGTGCGACGCCGTCTCGACGCCGGTCATCGCCTCCTCGGGCTGTGGCGGCCCGGAGGACGCCTACGAGGTCTTCACCGAGGCCGGCGCCGATGCGGCGCTGGCGGCCAGCATCTTCCACTTCGACGAGTTCTCCATCGACGAGGTCAAGCGCTACCTCGACGAGCGCGGCGTCCCCGTCCGGCTCTGAGGCCGCGGGGGGCGGCATCCGGGACCCCCCGATCCGGGCCGCCCGGAACCGCCCGGCAGCGCCCGCCCGCCGTTTCCACTCCAGTCGACGGCGGAAGTGTCCGTAAGAGCCCCGAGGCGTCCGTTTCCGGGAGCGACAGCGACCCGATTTTCACTTCCACTCCGCACTCGGCGCCCGCTTATGTCCGTCGGGTTCCGAGCCTAGCTGTCGTCGCGGCGTCACCGACGTCGGCGGCGTCAGTACCGCCCACCGAACGCCCGAACACCCGGTTCGAGTCACTCCGAACACACCAGACTCGATGGACGCACGCATCCCGCCCGTACGAGCGGGCCCGCACGAGGAGCATCGCCGCGACGCCGTGTCGCGAGCCGCCGACGATCACGACGCCGAACCCGCCGCGCCGCGGGAGGGACCGGCGCGCGACCCGGCGGTCTCCGGCCCACACGCCGGCCACGACCGCTACGGCCGCTTCGACTACCGCTACTGGCGGTGCGAGGCCTGTGGCCTCGAGACCACACAGGACATCAGCGACGGCTGTCCGCGCTGTGCGCGGCTCGCCCGCCGCACCGCGGAGGGAGACGAGGAGCCCGACGATGCCTGAGGCCGGCACCTCCCCGAGCGGTGGCTGGCGGCTGGTGTACCGGGAGATGAACGCCGAGACGTCGGCAGAAACGGAGCCCGAAGGGCGGGATCCGGTGTCTACGCGGCGGCCTCGAACGCCTCGCGGAAGGAGGCGGTCTTGTCCTTGACGTTCCTCGCGGCGGCCTCCAGTGCGTCCAGCGGGGCGGTCCCACCCTCGGTCTTGATCGTGAGGATGGGGTCCGTCTGACCACCGGACTGCTCGGGGTTCATGTCGTAGGTCGCAGCGGCGACCCCGTCGGTCTCCAGCAGGGCCTCCTTGAGGACGTTCATGAAGGTGTGGTCCTCGCCGGCGATCTCGATGGAGAGTTCGGTCTCCTCGTTCTCAATGACGCGCAGGTCCATGGCTCCGGCTAGCCGATAGCCGGCAATAGAACTTGCGAAGACGGCGCTCCCGGAGCGAGGTGTCGGTGATTACAGGTCGGCGCCGGGGTGGATGCTCACGTCGGCGTGGAGACCCTCACGCAGCGCGGCGTGGACGTGACAGATGTCGTCAGCCAGCCCCTTCAGCTCGTCCTGTTCGTCCTCGTCGAGATCGGCCTCGACGTGGATGTCGAAGCTGATGGACTCCAGGTCGTCCTCGTCGTCGAGGTCGGCGGAGGCGTCCGTCTGGATCTTGCCGAGGTCGTCGTAGTCGTTTCGCTGGGCACCGGCGCGGAAGGCGAACGTGTAGCAGGAGGCGTAGTCCGCGACGAGGACCTCGTTCGGGGAGGGACCCTCCTCGGTGGTCGCGTCGATACTCAGCTCGAAGTCGCCGACACGGCTCAGGGCGTGGAAGCCCGAGTCGTTCGTCGTGGTGGACTCGATATCTGCCATAGCAGCCGGAGGAACACGCGACTGCGCCGTAAACGTTGCCCAAGGGACGCCCGGACCGGACGCGACGGCGGCCCTCCAGGGCCACCGACCGGACCCCCCGTTCCCCGACGGTGCCAGCCGGATGCCCCCCGTTCCAAACCGGGGGGCGGGTGGTCGGGCATTCCTCCGCAACGGTTTTTCCCCCGCCCGCGGGAGTGGGTGGTATGGACGAGTCGCCGGATGGGGACGGGACGGATGCCAGCAGCCCCGAGGCGACCGACGAGGGCGTCGAGACGGCTGTCGAGGGAGCCGAGTCGGCCGACACCCAGGAAGGGGACGAGGGGCCGGGGACGCTCCCGGACGAGATCCTCAACGCCCCCGCGAGCGCCGAGGAGGGCGGCCACACGTTGCTCGAGGAGTACGAACGGGAGAACGAGTCCCGGTGGCGGTCGCTGGCCCGGCAGGGGGCGTTCTGGGTCGTCGCGACCGGGGCCGCCGTGGCCGTGACCCTGACCGCGGTGGTCTCGCTCCGCCAGAGCGGGCTCTCGGACGGCCTGGCGTTCATCCTCGCAAGCGTCGGGATGGCGCTCATGGTCGGCCTCGTCTTCCTCTCGCTGCGGCGGTAGGGCCACCCGCACGGACAGGCGAGCCCCGCGCTCGTGCCTCTCGGTGGGTTTATCCCCGCCTGTGGGCTAGCCACGCGTATGCAATTCAGCGGCTATCCCGAACCCGGGGAACTCGTCGTCGGCCGGGTCGACGAGATCGAGGATTTCGGCGTGTTCGTCGACCTCGAGGAGTACGAGGACAAGCGCGGGCTCGTCCACGTCAGCGAGGTCGCCTCCGGCTGGATCAAGAACGTCCGCGACCACGTCGGCGTCGACGAGCGCGTCGTCTGCAAGGTGCTCGAGGTCGACGAGGACGCCCAGCAGATCGACCTCTCCATCAAGGACGTCAACGACCACCAGCGGAGCGACAAGATCCAGGAGTGGAAGTCCGAGCAGAAGGCCGAGAAGTGGATGGAGCTGGCCTTCGGCGAGGACATGAGCGACGAGCAGTACTCCACGGTGGCGAACGCACTGTTCGCCGAGTTCGGCTCGCTGTACGACGGCTTCGAGCAGGCCGCCATCCACGGCCACGAGGCGCTCGAATCGACGGACCTCTCGGAGGAGGACGCCGACGCCATCGTCGATACCGCCCGCGAGAACGTCTCGGTGCCGTACGTGCAGGTGACGGGCTACGTCGACCTGCGCGCGCCGGGTCCGGCCGGCGTCGAGACCGTCCGGCAGGCGCTCCAGGCCGCCGAGGGCAACGGCGAGGTCCCCGACGAGATCGACCTCGAGGTGACCTACGTCGGCGCACCCGAGTACCGCATCCGTGTCCAGGCGCCGAACTACAAGACCGCCGAGGCACAGCTCGAGGAGGCCGCCGGTCGGGCCCGCGAGGCCATCGAGAGCGCCGGCGGGACCGGTGATTTCCACCGCGAACGCCGCACCGACGACGAGTAACACTGCTCGTTCTTCGATAGACTCGTCGATATGCATCGAATCCCGAATATTGCGTTCGAAACACGACGATTCGCGTGAAATCCGACATCCACGTCTGCTCCGACTGGCGCGAGGTCCACGACCGGCCGGTGTACACGCTCGGCGACGAGTGTCCCGAGTGCGGTGCCGAGGCGGTCAACTCCGCCCCCGCGCCGTTCAGCCCCGAGGACCCGAACGGGGAGTACCGCCGGCGCGCGAAGCGACGGCGCGGCACGTTACCCGAGGGCGAGTGACCGCTGTGGGGAGAGCCGTCCCGCCCGTTCCCGCGACGTTCCCGTCAGTCGGCTCCTGCGTGGTCTCTCTCGGCCTCCGTCGGCCGGAGGACGTACTCTCTGGCCGTCCGCACGAGGTCGACCACCGCCCGGCGCCGGACGGCCAGGATTCCGACTCCCAGGACGATGTAGACGCCACTGAACAGTAACAGTCCCTCGTAGGTCCCGAAGAAGGGGATGAACTGGAGGCCGAACAGCGCGAGCAGGGCCAGCGCCTCGCCGACCGTGATCTCGAAGTCGACGAGCAGTGTGATGGCGAAGAAACTCTGGGCCGCGGTGAGCCAGATCTCGCCCGCCTGCTTCTGGTTGAACTCGAGCACGCCGTAGTAGCCGAGCGAGATGCTGTAGACGACGACGAGCGTCCCGATGAGCAGCGTCCACTGGTTCAGCTTCGAGGAGATGAGCGCGTTGAACGCCGCGGTGGTCCGGGCCTTGTTGACGAGGTAGGCAGTGGCGATGAACTCCGGGCTCTCACTGGCCAGCGGCGCGACCCACTGGATCATGAAGAACGACGAGAGGCCCAGCCGTGGCCCCAGCACCTCCAGCCCCTTCGCGAAGGGCTTCACCGCGAGGAGGATGACCGCCGCCGAGAAGGCGAACATGAGGAGGATGGCGGCGATACGGCGTGCCCTGGGGAGTCCCTGCAGGTAGGCAGGTACGCCCAGTTGTGGCTCGTGGGTCGTCTCGCTCCGGAGGACGACGACCACGTACGCGGCGTAGAGGCCGACGAGGAATATCGCGTCGACGGCTCCGATACCGCCGTTAAGCGGGATGAAGAAGGCGTAGACGGTCGCCACGCCCAGGAACACTACCTCGACGCTGACGCGCCGTTCGAGGCTGACGGCGGTCGAGAGCAGTCCCTCGCGCCTGGTGACTTCGCGCCCGCCGGTGCCGGCCCGGTACACCGCGTAGAGCGCGATGAGCGACCAGCCGAGACCGACGAGGATGCGGTTCGCACCCGTCATGTTCGCCACCGCGAGGTTCGCGGCGTTCTCGGAGGCTGCGGTCCCCGGTGCGGCCCCCGCTTCGAACGCGTACAGCGCGTCGACGGCGTACTCGGGGGCGACGGCGATGATGGCTAGCACCGCGAGCGCGAACGAGCGCGGGACGTCCATCTCCGCCGTCTCCGCGCCCCACGTCAGGACGAACGCGGCCCCGATGACCGCGACGCCGCTGGTCGCGATGACGGCGAGCGTCGGGAGCGACGCGACGAATCCGAGGCCTCGGAGGAGGAGCCAGGGCACCGTCAGGAGTACGACCGCGAACAGCACCAGCAGTGGGTGGAGGCGCCGTTGGGACATCTGTTCCACCGAACGTCGGGGCGCGAATAATCGTTGGGGTCGGCCCCCCACACCGTCGTCGAAGACGGAATCAGCCGCTCGCTGCGTCCTCGGCCGGGAGTCGTGCGAGCGCCCGTCGCAGGAGGGGTGGCGTCATCACCGACGTGAGGACCGCGACCAGGACCACGACGGCGTAGATGGTCGGGGTGAGGACGCCGATGGCGAGGCCGAGCGCCGCGACGACGATCTCCATCGCCCCGCGAGCGTTGAGCCCGATGGCGACACAGAGCCGCTCCGCCCGCGAGAGGTCGGTGAACGCCGCACCGAGCGCGACGCCGAGGCCCTTCCCGACGACCGCGACGGCGAAGACGAGCGCGGTGACGGCGAGCGCATCCGGAGTGAGCAGGCCACCGAGGTCCGCCCGCAGGCCCGCCGTCGCGAAGAAGAGGGGTGCGAACAGCCCGAGCGTCACCAGCTGGAACACCCGCTCGGTCTCGCCGTCCAGCGGGTTCCGCAGGAGGATCCCGGCCAGGAACGCCCCGAGGACGGCCTCCAGCCCCAGCGCCAGCGACGCGCCCGAGAGCGCGATACCGGACACGACCACGACCGAGAACCCCGTCAGGACCGGCGACCGGGCCCGGGTGGCGATGCCGAGCAGGGCCTCGACCACGCGCGGGCCGACGACCACGACGACGGCGACGAACCCCGCGATCACGAGCAGCGTCCGGCCGACGCCGAGCGGGTCGGGCTGACCGCCGCGGGCGAGGTCGGCGACGAGCGTGAGCGCGACCCAGCCCGCGGCGTCGATGAGCACCGCGGCGGTGACGGTGAGCTGCCCGACCCGACGGTCCATCGCGTCGAGGTCGACGAGGACCCGGACCGCGACCGGAACCGCGGAGATGCTCAGCGCGGTGCCGAGGAACAGGGCGAAGACGGGTCGCCCTGCGGGGTCGACGAGGTACGTCGCCGGGAGCAGCCACCCCAGCCCGACCCCCAGCGCGAAGGGGACGACCGAACCACCGACGGCGAGCGCGACCGTCGGGGGGAGGTTCCCACGGAGCGCCCCCGTGTCGACCTCCATGCCCGCCAGGACGAGCAGGAAGACGAGGCCGACCGACGCGAACGCCTCCAGCGGCGCGCTGACGGGCACGACGACCGCCGTGACCCGCGGTGCCACCGCGCCGAGCACCGCCGGGCCCAGCACCAGCCCCGTGAGGAGTTCGCCCACGACGGGCGCGAACCCGAGCCGGTCGGCGACCGTCCCCAGCGCGTGCGCCGTGGCTAGCAACAGCGCGAGCCCGGACAGCAACGCGAGCAGGGGGCCCGGCGCGCCGGCGACCATGCGGGTGGCGACAGCCCGGGCCCCCTTGAACACCCCGGCAGCAGTCCGACGGCGTTCCGGCCGTGTTCCGACGGGTCGTCACCCTGGCCAGGGGGCGGCGAGGTTTTCTCGGTCGGTAGCCTAGACGAGGGATGGTATCCGAGCGTGAGGTCATCGCGCGAACCGTCGAGCGGCTCATCGAGGAGGTCGGGAGCTGGGAGGGCATCACCGTGGCCGAACACCGCTTCGGCGGGACGGAGTTCCGGGTCGGACCCCGGGAGATCGGCCACGTCCACGCGTGGGGGATGCTCGACATCGCCTACCTCCGCAAGCTCCGCGACGTGCTCATCGACGAGGGCGAGACCGGCGTCCACCACCTCCTCGCGGAGTCGGGCTGGACGACCTACTACATCGAGTCCCCGGACGACTACGACCACGCCCGGTGGCTGCTCCGGCTCTCGTACCTCTACCACGTGAAGATCGCGAAGAAGACGCCCGCGGGCGCCGAGGAACTGGCCGGCGTCGACGTCGAGGCTGAGGTAGAGGGGCTCGGACTCAGCGAGCCGGTCCGTGCGGCGTTCGAACGACGGGGCGCGGCCTGAAACCGGTCACGACCACGCCCCCGTCCATCCGGGCCGGGCGACCACCCGCCGGGGGAGGAACTATGACCCCGCTCCGAGTGAGGTGGCCTGTTCCCGACCGGAATCGACACACATGGAGATCACCGACCTGGACCCGATACCCGTCAGCGTTCCCTACAGTGTCGACTTCGCCATCTCCGGGGGCGAGGTGTCGGCCGCGAACCACGTCCTCCTCCGACTCCACACCGACGCGGGAGTCGTCGGCCTCGGGGAGGCCTGCCCCGACCCGTACTTCGCACCGGAGACGATGGGCAGTGTCGTCGCGGCGATCGAGGACCATATCTCGCCGGCGATCCGTGGCGAGGACCCCTCGAACCGCGGGCGCATCCACCGGGCGATGGACGAGGCCATCAGGGGGAACCCGTTCGCGAAGGCCGCAGTCGACATCGCGTGCTTCGACGCGACCGGCAAGCACCTCGGCATCCCCGTGTCGACACTGCTGGGCGGACGCCTCCGCGACCGGATCGAGGTGGGGCAGTCGATCGGCATCGGGCCGACCGACCGCGCGGTCGAGCGGGCACGCGCCTGGGTCGACGACGGGTTCTCCTCGATCAAGGTCAAGGTCGGCACCGACCCGGAGACCGACATCGAGCGGGCAACCGCGGTCGCCGAGGCCGTCGGCGACCGGGCCTCAATCCGGGTCGACGCAAACCAGGGGTACCGTGCGGACCAGGCCGTCCGCGTGTTCTCGGCGCTGGAGTCCGAGTGCGACCTCCTGCTCGTCGAGCAGCCCGTCGCGGCCGACGACCTCGCGGGCATGGCACGCGTCACTGCGGCCCTGGAGACGCCCGTTCTCGCCGACGAGTCGGTGTTCTCCCCCCACGACGCGATCGACATCGTCGACCGCGGCGCCGCGGACGCACTCAGCGTCAAACTCGTCAAGGCCGGCGGGCTGTACCGCTCGCGGCAGATCGCCGCCGTCGCGGCCGCCGCTCACCTCCCCCTCGTCGTCGGGAGCATGGTGGAGCTGGGTGTCGGAACCGCTGCCGGTGCCCACTTCGCGGCGACGCTCCCTGCAGCCTACCCGTCGGACGTGAAGGGGCCGACGCTCCACGAGGCGTCCGTCCTGGCGGACCCGATCCGCATCGAGGAGGGACACACCGTCGTCCCCGAGGGCCCGGGTCTCGGGGTGGAACTCGACGACCGGACCGTCGAGGCCTACCGGGTGGAGTGAACCGGACCGGCGGGGGCCGTCCGACTACCGGCGGAGGCGGGCGACGGTCCCGTCCTCGCGGGGTTCAACCGCGACAAGCCCGTCATCGGAGAGGCCCGACAGGAGATCTCGGAGCCATTCACGGCCGTGCTCACCGTCGGGTGTGTAGTCCACTCGTATCCGGTGCCCCAGCGTGTCCAGGTCCATCTCGTCGTGTTCGCCGAGGAGTCGAACGATCCGCCCGCGGAACTGCCGACGGCTCCCTTCGAAGCTCGGCTGTGTGGGGACGTCCGGTGCGGTGAAGTCACCGGTCTGGTACGCGTGGCACCACTCCCGCCACGGGCAGTCCGCCTCGTCGCACTTCGGGGCCTTCCCGCAGGCCACCCCGCCGAGTTCCATGATGGCGTTGTTCCAGACGCGGGACTCGCCGGCGGGCATGAGCGCGCGGGCGACCCGCTCGAACGCCGCGTCGTCGTCCGGCGTGTCGAACGCGCGGTAAAAGACGTTCTCGACGGCACTGTCTAGTTAGCGCAGATTGAGGAACGAGCAGGTCGTTGAGTGTCTTGCCTAGAGATGCTCGCAGACCTGCTCGAGAACGATTACAACGGCGACTTAGATGAATATTGGGAGCGTGAGCGGACGGCGACGCCCGTCAGGGCGTTCGCCGTCCGGCTTCACGCGACCGGTTGTTCACTCAGAGAAACAGAAGCGATTCTTGCGTCTCTCGGCGTGGAGCGTTCGCATCAGGCGATCTTTCAGTGGGTACATCGGCTGACTGACAGCAGTCCAGACCCGCCGACGGCTTCGCCGTCGCGGGTCGCGGTTGACGAGACTGCTGTCCGGATCAATGGCGACCTGTGTTGGGTGTACGCTGCAATCGACCTTGATACAAAGCTGATTCTGGATGCCCAGATTTTCAAGCGTCACGGCACCGATCCAGCGGCTGCGTTCCTCCACCGACTCCGTGAAAATCACGACTGCGCGAATACCACGTTTTTGACTGACTCGTTCGGCTATCGGACTGCCCTCAATCGATTAGGGCTGAGCGGTCGGGTGGACTACACCGACCGAAACCTCATCGAAAAGTGGTTTCACACCCTCAAGCAGCGCATCGACCGCTTCCATCACTCGTGGGTCGGCAGTCGGCGGAGCGTCCGCCGTTGGATTTCTCACTACGTGCAATACTACAACGAACAACGACCGCACCAATCGCTCGACGGACGAACGCCAGCTGAGGAGGTGCTAAACTAGACAGTGCCTTCTCGACGATTTCGTCGGATTCGTGAAACGTCCCGCCGCCGGCGATTCCCCCCGGCATGTGTAACTCGGCTTCGGGACCCGTGATGTCTCGTATGGCCTCGATATCGCCCTCCGCGAACCGTCTCGCAGTAGCGCACGTGATACTCGCCACTGTCGCGCTGACAACACTCGTTCGACTCGGCCACCGTTACAGCACTCGTCACTCACGGCTCTGTCACCTGCTACCGACCCGGATTCCCTCGCAGTTGGTCACTCCGACTGCTCGTTCTTTTCGACTTCAGTGACGATCACGTCCCAGTCGGGATGTTCGACTCCGTTCCGACACTCGAATCCGCCTTCAACGTCGATTCCATTCTCGTAGGCCCTCACGAGGAGCGCTTTTAGCTCCGCGTTCAATTCCGCATTCGAGGTGAGCTGGGTCTCCTCGGACGTCATCTTTCCGCGTCCTTCCCGTATTTTTCCGCTGGTGATTTGTCTCCCTGGGAGATAGTGACCACACCGTAGCTGGACACGGTTATCTCGTGGTCCTCGTGCGTGAATGAAACGTGGATATCTCCGGTCGTTCCGGTGCCGACCCGGACGAATTTATCCAGCGCGTCAGGATCAACCGTAGAGTGAAGCGGGTCCAGTTCGACCGGATCAGCGTCCATCACTTCTGCCAGCGTTGCGATAACGGTCATGCTTGCGGACGTCTTCTCCTGATCAAACTGGGTGCGAACAGCCGCAGCGTCCTGATGATACTCGACCGATTCTACGCTGACCCCAGACACTACTGCGTCCATATCTACCTATTCTACCGGCCTGAATCGGTTTAGTAGAGGTACTGATTATACAGAGGGTTTAAGAGAACGCCCGCCCGATCACGGCGAAGTGACGAGCGTCGCGCCAATGAGACGTCGATGCCCGCGGCGGAGTCGTGACGAAAGCGACTGCTGCGTGATGCCGAGTTCGTCTGCGAGCTCTTCGAGCGACACCTCACGTGGCGTGTCGAAGTAGCCACGCTCGTAGGCCAGTACCAGCGCCTCGCGCTGGGTTTCGGTCAGCTCGTACCCCTCTCCCTGGATTGGGAGCATGGCGTGGACAGCGGTGATCTCTATCGGGATGTCGTGTTCCTGGCAGTACTCTCGAAACTCAGCGATTGCATCCTGACTCTCGCTGCGCACCTCGAATCGCCACTCGTCTTTCGTTCCGATTCCGGAGAGTACGACGACGTTGGCCTTGGCCAGGGCGCTCAGGACGCCCAAGTACGATTGCTTCCACTCGGCACGCATGAGATACTCGTCCTCGACGCTATCGATCAGTCGGATGTTCGTCACGCCCGCGTGTGGGTCGAACGCGTCTTCGATGTCCGCGGTTTCAACGCCACGCACCCAGAAGTACGGGATGATCAGCGTCTGGTGTGGAATCAGTCGCTCCAGTTCGACTGTCACTCCCGGCAAGTTCTCGAAGACACTTCCCAGCGGAAATTCCGCTGTCGGACTCGTAAACTCCATCACGGTCGCCATGGTGGAATCTTCGTCCGACAGGCCGATAACTGGCGTGGGTGGTGTATCATGGCTTCGAGACAGGCCAGAGCACGGTCAGTAGATAGAATCGCGTACTCCGTGAACAGGGAGGGCTGATCGAATGCTGGCGGACATGGTACACCATGCCACTCCCTTTTGTACGAACCTGAACAACCTATTTCCGAGAGAATGAGTGTAATCGCGGAGGTTCGAATTTCACCCGACGACTTCGAACTCGGGCAGATACTGGATCTCGATGAGGCGTCGGCTATCGAACTCGAAACGCTCGTCCCGAGTGGGGACGTTACCGTGCCGCTCTTCTGGGTTTACGAACCGGTCGAAAACCAGTTTCTCGATACCGTCCGACGCTATCCGACTGTCAACAGCGTAACGGAGGTGGACGTGTTCGACGACAGAACCCTATTCAGGCTCGATTGGGATGCGAGCCAGGATCATCTCTTTCGGTGCATTCTGGACAACGAGGGACAAATTTTGGGTGCGACAGGGACAGCTGAAGGGTGGGATTTCGAGATTCGGTTCTCTCACCGCGAGGCATTGAGTCAGTATTGGACGTGTTGTGAGGACGCACACATATCGCTGGAGATGATCAGTGTATACAATCCCACGGATCCCGGGGCCGGCCCGTGGTACGGCTTGAGCAAGCCCCAACGAGAAGCGCTCACGCTTGCCGTTCGGATGGGTTACTACGACATTCCCCGAGGCTGCACGACCGAAGAACTCGCGGACGAACTCGGAATTTCTGATCAAGCAGTGACGGAGCGTCTGCGTCGTGCCATCGGTACGTTCGTTCGACATGCACTCCTCACCCCCGAGACAGACGCGTAAGTGAATCGACTGGTACCATTGTGTACCAAGGAATAGAAGCAGGCAGTTGTGGCTCTGCTATATGGGTATGGATGAGAACGCAGAGCGAGAGGCAGATGATCTACAGAATATCGGCGGTCCCTCCGAGTCTGCGAAACGAGCGCGACCGATTTCCCCCGATAGGATTCTGTCGGCAGTAGCGAACGAACACCGACGCGCTATCCTTAATTCACTGGACAACGCTCCCGGTAAGGCATTGGAGTACGATGCGCTCGTAGACTGCGTTGCAGACAGGGTTCGAGACGAAGACGCAGAGCGAGCATCCCACGAACACCGACAACGCGTCCGGATCGCACTTCACCATATTCATCTTCCGAAACTGGATGCGGCTGGGATAGTCGACTACGAAACTGAAGCGGGGAACGTCCAGTTTGTCGGCGGCGAACTGGAACGAGATCTCCTGACACTGGTCGGGTCACACGATGTCAATGTGTGAACGAAGTGCAGTATCGAGGACGAGTAGCTCGTGGGTCGAACGTATCCTGTCTGTCTAGCGGGATGATGTTCTACAACGAGTGAAGCAGAGTGGGGACAGTCAGCGGGTCGCCGCGACGCAGGAAGGCTGGGAATTCGTTGTCGTATTTTCTGACTGTGAAACAGTTGGTGAATTTTTCGAATATCTCCTAGACTAGCGTGTCGATTTCGATGTCCGCTGGATGGTAACAGATCAAACCCATTCGACGAGTCGCAATAGATCTCACAAGCCCGATCTAATGGCTTGGAACAATGGAAGCCAACACGCCGAATCCATACGCTACGTTCAGCACGGCGTTCCCGTCACGTTCTACTGATTTCAACGGAGCCAGTATACTCACTACCCCAGGCGAGTGATCGTTTCATCGCCTGTTTCCTCGACCTCGATTAGCCCATCGTCAGCCAAATCGGAGAGAAGGTCTCGAAGCCATTCGCGTCCGTGTTGACCGTCTGGTGTATAATCCACGCGAATCCTGTGTCCGAGGCTATCGAGACTCATCTCGTCGTGGTTACTGAGGACACGAACGATACGACCCCGGAACTGTCGCCGACTCCCATCGAAGCTCGGTTGAGTCGGAACGTCGGGCGCGGTGAAGTCACCGGTCTGGTACGCGTGACACCACTCGCGCCACGGACAGCCCGCCTCGTCACAGCGGGGTGTCTTCCCACAGGCGACGCCACCGAGTTCCATGATCGCGTTGTTCCAGATTCGGGACTCTCCGGGCGGCATGAGCACGTTAGCAAGGGTTTCGTAGTCCGGATCGTCCGCATTATGGATTTCTGCAAACGCGCGGTCAGAAACAGACTATACAACGACAGTCAAATACGCTGGACAACTGTCTTTGTGTTGGACCGGGAGACTGTCTATTTCGCGGACGAGACGAATCCCAAGTGTCCATCCATCGGCCAACACCCTTGTTCCAGTCGGTGTCGCCGTGTGAACCGAAACCGAACGACGGCTGAAACGACCTCACGGAGACTGCTGACTCACAGCCACTGACTCGAACCGCGTCTCAGATATTATGTCCTGATATCTATTTTTGATAGAAAGTGGTACAAACGTCACTAGTATCGATATAAAATATGGCCATTAATCAATGTTCCTCGACTCGGCGTGAGCTGCTTAGCGCCACTGTCTTAGGAGCGTTACCAGTAACTGAGCTCTCGGAAAACACCGAATCGCGGGTGACAATGATTTCACCTGGCGACAGTGACTCGTTCAACTATCCATACTTCCTGTACACCCCATCGACCGATACGACTACAGAACGCCCGTTGCTGGTGCAGCCGAACAATACGGGTGCCACCACCGACGACTTTGCGAAACACCGAGCCGAAGCGCGAAAAGATGTAGAAGAAGGATTTGCTCGATTGATTAGCGACGAATTGGGTGTTCCTTTACTGATGCCAGTGTTTCCCCGTCCGGAGTCTGAGCCGGTAGACTGGCGGCACTACGTTCATCAACTTGATACGGAGACGATGCAAATCTCCGCCGGTCCGCTTGAACGCGTTGATCTTCAGTTAGTCGGGATGATAGAAGATGCGCAGAACCGGATTTCGTCGGATATTCCGCTCACTGAGCAGGTCATACTGAATGGCTTCTCCGCGTCGGGAAACTTCGTGAATAGGTTCGCAGTTCTCCACCCCGAGCTGGTAACATCCGTGACGGCAGGCGGAGTCAATGGAATGGTGACGCTTCCGATTAGGGAGGCGAAAGGGCATACGCTGAACTACCAGATCGGTGTCGCCGATGTCGAGGGGCTCACAGGAAAGCAATTCGATATCGCGGAGTTCGGTGACGTCAATCAGTACATCTACATGGGCGCGAAAGATCAAAACGACACACTCCAGGCTGGAGACGCATGGAGTGACGAGCAGCGTGAGATCGCCCGCGAAGTGTACGGAGAGGACATGATAGATGACCGCTTCCCGTATTGCGAGTCAGTGTACGATGATGTTGACGCGTCGGCAGAGTTCGAATTGTACGAAGGCGTCGGACACGCGGTTACGGAAGCCATGGTACGTGATATAACGAACTTCCACCGCGAACACGCAGAGATTCCGGACCGTGCTGTTGAATCCGGAAAGTCAGACCGTGACGTGAGTATACTGGATGTACTTGAATTGCTTGGAATCCCGGTTGAGGCCGCGATCGCAGGCTTAACCACGGTTCTCGCCGGCATGGCCTATCTGTTGCGTCAGGTAGAAAAGTGATGTACTGCACTGGCAGCGGTGAGATGGTGTGTCAGTAGCAAGCCCAGATTGACCGGGCGGAATCTGCCGACCGATTCCTCGGATGGTGCCAGCTGATTCAGCTGTGGCGAAGACCGGTTATCGTATTGGACCTCAGCAGAGCAGCTGATACTCTGAGACCGGACTTCGCGGAAACGCAACGACTACCTCTGAAGACGAGCCACCGTCTCATCTTTAGTCTCTTCAACTTCGACTAACCCATCATCAGCCAGATCCGAGAGCAGTTCTCGAAGCCAGTCTCGACCGTGGTCGCCGTCTGGTGAATAGTCCACGCGGATTCGATGACCGAGGGTATCGAGAGTCATCTCGTCATAGTTACCGAGGAGTTTGATGATTCGCCCGCGGAACTGCCGGCGACTCCCCTCGAAGCTCGGTTGTGTGGGTACGTCGGGCGCGGTGAAGTCACCGGTCTGGTAGGCGTGACACCATTCGCGCCAGGGACACCCAGCCTCGTCACATCGTGGTTTCTTCCCGCAGGCAACACCGCCGAGTTCCATAATCGCGTTGTTCCAGATTCGGGACTCTCCAGCTGGCATAAGGGCGTTCGCAACGGTTTCGTAGTCTGGATCGTCCGCATTATGGATTTCTGCAAACGCGCGGTGGAGCACGCGCTTGACGTTCGTATCGACCACGGCATCGCCCTGGTTGAACGCGAAGGAGGCGACCGCGTTCGCAGTGTACGGGCCGACACCCATCAGCTCCTGCAGGCGCTCGGGCGTCCGGGGGAACGCGCCCGCCTCGACCCCCTCGACCTCGCCCTCGACGACCTGCCGGGCGGCCTCGTGGAGGTACTTCGCGCGGTTGTTGTAGCCCAGCGAGTGGTCCGTCCAGAAGCCGACCACGTCGGCGCGGTCGGCGGCCGCGAGGGTCTCGACGGTGGGCCACTCGTCGAGGAAGTCGTGCCAGGCCTCGACGACACGGTCGAGCTGGGTCTGCTGGCTCATCACCTCCGAGACGAGGATCTCGTACGGGTCCTCGGTCTCCCGCCACGGGAACGAGCGGTGGTCGGCCTCGTACCACGCGACGAGCGCCTCGCGGACCCGCTCGACCGCTTCCGGGTCGTCGGGGAGCGCGGGGGCGTCGCCGTCCTCGCGGGCAGCGCCCGCTGTGGTGCCATCGGGGAGTTCCTCGGACGCTGGCCCGGCGTCTGTCATCGTCGGGACTCCGCGTGGACGGTACTTTCCGGTGGCGGTTCCGGGCGGTCGTCACCTGACCCGTGACCCGTCGAGGCGAAAAGCTCAGGCGGCCGGCCACCCGGGAACGACCATGCACACGACCGGTCGGCTCCTCGTCCTGGCAGTCGCCTGCCTCGTGGTGGCCTGGCTCGCGGGCCGGTTCGTCGGCGTCACCGCCGGGATGGCGCTCACCGTGCTCGGACTCCTGTTCGTCGTGGCCGCCATCGCCAACTCCTACCTGGCCGATGTCCGCGAGGGCTACCGCTCGGGGCGAGAGGAGTGAACGGCAGGAGGGCCGACGCTACGCGTCGTGGGTGTCGAAAGCGAGAAACGCAGGAGAGATCCGCGGAAGAACTCCTACCGGGTCAGCCCAGCAGCAGGCGGAGCCAGCGGTTGTTCTGGACGAACTCGGTCTTCTCGAGGTAGGCGTCCAGGCCGAGGATGCGGCCCGAGCCGACCGCGCCGAGACCGAACAGGAGGGCCGCGTAGACGAGGTGGTCGTCGACGACCCAGCCGTGCGCGACCGGGAGTCCGGCCATGATGCCGCCCGTCAGGCTGGCGAGCCAGAAGAACATCATCATGACGGCGCCCCAGAACGCGTTCCAGCGCACCGCCGCGCCGATGATGAGGCCGAAGCCGGTCAGGGTCAGGCCCCACATGACGAGGATGTCGATGAGCGGCATTCCCGCCATGCTCGCGAAGAACCCGGTCAGCGGGTTCCCCTCGGGGATGGCGTTGAGCAGGAAGCCCGACGCGGTCCAGTTGTTCTCCGGGTTCGCGTCGAGGTACGTGACGAGCTTGGTGAGTCCGCCCTGGAGGAGGACCCAGCCCATGACGACCCGCATCGAGACCAGCGCGTAGCCGATCCAGTGTTCGCTGTACTCGAAGTGCGCCTCACGGCCGAATATCTCCGTGTCGACCTGCCGGGTTGTGTTCTTGGTTGACATCGTGGTTCACCTTACGGATAGGTGTAGGACGGATACCCATATCACCCTGAATGATGATTCCAAATACCTGAGAATTGCACCACAGCGTGGCGATTCCGCCCTACTCGCCCCTGGGCGCTCCGCGAGCGGAACGCTGGTCGACCGACCGAGCCATCGGTAGGACGAGATTGCCGCACTGATAACTGGATAATACCATAAGGTAATAGTCCGGTGGCACCGGGAGGTCGGCATGGGCTTCACGGACGAACTCGAGCCGCTCCACGACGAGGTCGTCACCGGCATCGTCGACCATCCGATGGTCGCGGGCATCGGGGACGGGACGCTCGAGCCGGAACCGTTCCGGCGGTGGGTGCGACAGGACTACGTCTACCTGGTCGAGTACAACCGCGTGTTCGCCCTCGGCGCGGCGAAGGCCCGACCTCGACCGGATGCGGACCTTCGCCGAGCTCCTGCACGAGACGCTACACACGGAGATGGACCTCCACCGGTCGTACGCCGCCGAGTTCGACATCTCCGAGGCCGAGCTGGAGGCCACCGACCCGGCGCCGACCACGCGCGGGTACACGGACTTCCTCGTCCGGGTGGCCGCGCTGGGCTCGTTCGGGGACCTGGTCGCGGCCCTGCTGCCGTGCATGTGGGGGTTCAACGAGACGGCCGAGCGGCTCGCGGCCGACGGCCTCCCGGACGAGGAGCGGTACGCGGCATGGATCCGCACGTACCGGGACGACGAGTTCGCCGAGCTGGCCGACTGGTGCCGGGCGCTGCTGGACGAGGTCGCCGCGGGCGCGCCCGACCGGACCCGCGAGCGGTACCGGGACCTGTTCTACACCTCCGCGCGGTACGAGTACCGGTTCTGGGACGCCGCGTACCGCGACGAGCGGTGGGGTGTCTGAACGACGACGGCCGCCCCCTCGCCCGCGGACAGCACAGGCCTCAAGCCCGTCGGCGGCGTCGGCCCGGGTATGAGTCTCGACGAGCTGTCCACCGATATCGAGTCGACCTACGCCGACCTCGGCGACGAACTGGACGTGTCGCTGGACCGGGAGACCCGCAACGAGCTGGCGCTGCTGGCGGCGGCCTACGACCCGGACGACATGGACGAACTCGTCCGGCGGGGCATCCATATGCTGTTCCAGTCGGCCGTCGACACCGGGAACGTGGACTTCCACCTCCGCTCGGCGTACGACGTCACCTACGACGAGTACCTTTCGGGGATGACCTACGAGGAGATGACCGGCGGTGCCGGTGGCGTCGGTGGGCCACCCGAGCGAGACGATACGCGGCGCTACCAGCAGTGAGGACCCTCGAAAACGCTCTCCCACGGCTCGTGTCCGGGCAGTCGGTCGTCGGGCGTTCAGGCCGCCGCCAGTGAGGACTGCGCGGCGGCGACCAGTTCGTCGATATCGAGCTCCTGGAGCTCCTCGTCGTGGAGCAGGAGGCGGAGGCGCGGGCGCCCGACGTCGATGGGGACCTTCTCCGTGTCGATGAGGTCGACCTCCTCGAGCCGCGTCTTCGTTCGCGAGAACGTCGCCTTCGACGCGATGCCGATGTCCTCGCCCCACTTGCTGACATCGTACAGCAGTTCGCGGTTCCTGGCCGCGACGAGCAGGCTGATGGTCACCTCGTCGAGCCCCTCACCGTCGCCACGCGCCGTCTCAAGCGTCGCGAGCATGGCGTCGAAGTCGTCGGCCGCCTCGGGGCCGAGCGACTCGCGCAGCGTCTCGCGGACCCGGGAGATGGCCGGCGTCCGGAGGTTGTACGGCTCGGCGCTCTCCCAGGCGCCGGCGTACTCGTCGTAGGCGCCGTCGACGAACTCGTCGTCCTCCGTCGGGATGGCGGCCGCACGGCCGCCCGCCGTCACGAGCGCGGCCACGGCGTCCGCGGTCACCAGCAGCGTGTTGTCACCGTTCTGGTAGGTCCGGAGCTCGAGCCGGCCGGCCTCGATGAGGTCGGCGGCGTTGCTTCCCACGATGAAGTCGTCCATGACGTCCTTCAGGACCGCCCCGTCGGCCAGCAGTCGGACCGTCGGCCCACCGTCGGGAGAGAGGACCTCGACCAGTTCCTCGACGGTCTCCGGGGCCG
This sequence comes from Haloglomus litoreum, assembly GCF_029338515.1. Taxonomy (GTDB): domain Archaea; phylum Halobacteriota; class Halobacteria; order Halobacteriales; family Haloarculaceae; genus Haloglomus; species Haloglomus litoreum. The sequence continues at coordinate 2,968,176 of NZ_CP119988.1, forward strand.
GATTCACCACGAAGACGGTCTCGTCTACGCCGACGAGTGCCTCGGTGAGCACGTCGGCGATACTGTTCTCGAGTAGATTGGCGTCCATGATAGCTGGGTCTATCTACGAGGTGAACTCTATATTAATTTATTGGATAATTGTAAGGAACGGGGCGTTCGTGGTCAGAGGGCCGTATAGACGGCGGAGTGGGGAGGTCTCGCCGGACGGGAGGTGGACGAGCGTAGCTCGAGGCGGCAGAAGAAACCCCCGACATATCCGGGAGAACCCGGACACGCGAGCGGTCAGTCGCACCGGCTCGAGAGCTCCGCCGCGAGTTCGGTCGACCAGCGGAGGTCGCCGTCGTAGTAGGCCGGGACGGACCGCTCGCTGAGCAGGTCGATGGCTGCGTCGTGGCCCAGTTCCGTCCGTGCCGGCCGCCCGTGCAGGCGGTCGTTGTCGTCGAACGGTGAGCGGTGGCTCCTGCCCGGGGCGTCCGCCGAGAGGACCTCCTGGACGATCTCGAAGCCCGCGTCGGTCTCGGAGACCTGCAGCACGGCGGGCGCTGCGGCCGGGACCAGCGCGTACGTCCCGTCGCCGACGACGGCGTAGTCGCTCCCCATCAGGATCTGCTGGCGGGCGAGCGAGAGCGCCCGCTCGAACCCGACGCCGTGGATGAGCAATCGGGCGAACGCCGTCCCGACCGTCGCGGCGTGCCGGTCCAGCACCGTCGTCAGCGTCACCGCTCCCGCGACGCTCCCACGCTCGACGAGACGCTGTCCCTGCTGGTAGGAGCCACACGCGTTCAGGAAGAACGTCCGCGCCCGGACCGTCTCCACGTCGGCCACGTCGAGGTAGCCGTCGCGACAGCGCAGCCCGTCGCGCTCGCAGTGGCCGATGTAGTGGACGAAGTCGCGGGGCTCGCCGAGGAGGTCCGCCAGGGACCGTCGGTCCAGCGAGCCGTGGACGGTCACGTCGACCGGGAGGTCGGCCGCCCGCTCCCGGTAGATGTCGGCGACGGCCTGCTCGCCCGTCAGGTCGGCATCGTTGCAGACCACGGCGATGTCGAGCGTTCCCGGCCGGTCACGGCGGGCGGCCAGCCGGTTCCGGTACGCCTCGGGATTGGATTTGAACGCCTCGATGGGGGTCCCATCGGCGAGCCAGCCGTGGAGCCGCGCGTCCCGGAGCTCCGGCGCGAGCCGGTCGGCGGTCGCCACGTCGCCGGCCGAGCGGGTCATCCCACCACCGGCCGGTCGGTCCCCCGCCACGTCGCCGGCCGAGCGGGTCATCCCACCACCGGCCGGTCGGTCCCCCGCCACGTCGCCATCCGTCGGGTCACCCGGACGCCCAGTCGGGTCGCCGGACGCCCGTCCGGAGACGGGCGCCGGACCCACACCGGGGCCACGGTAGAACCCGTCGAGCGCCCGTCGGAGCAGCGATCCGCCGTCGAGTTCCGACGCGGCCGCCGGGTAGACGAGACTCAACCGATCGAGCAGGTAGGGGAGACAGCGGGCCGTCCGCGTCCCGCCGTCCACGTAGGTCGCCAGCGGCCAGGCGGGGAACTCGCTCTCGATGGGGGCGAACGGGGCGTCCAGATACGCGGCTAGTCGCCCGGCCGGCGACAGCGACCGTGCGGTCGCCGCCTCGATACCGACCCGGTCCAGCAGGTCGGCGCCCGCGAGCCGCTCGCCCGGCCGGTCGCGGGTCAGACAGTCGAGGACGAACACGCGGCGGAGCAGTCCCCCAACCTCGTCGGCGAACGGTCCCTCGGCGGCCGGGAGCGGCCGGTCGATGCCCGCGTCGGCCGCGACGAGCCGTGGCCGGTTCCGGCCCTCGTCGACCGTCACCCGGGCACCCAGGTAGAACGCCAGCGGTGCCGCGAGACAGCACGTCGACATCGCCGCCGGGAGCCGGAGTTCGATACCCGTCTCCGGCGTGGCCTCCCGCACCGCCGTAGGCACGTCCAGGTCGCCGAAGGCCACGAGCGGCGGGTGGCCGCGGCGTCCCGGATGCGACCGCCCGGGACCCATCGTCCCGAGTGCCGACGAGGCGTGCGTGAGCGCGGTCGCGACACCGGCCGGCGTGGCCGGGACGGTCACCGTCGGCGGGTCCGGAGCGGCCTCGCGGAACCCGACCGTGACGAGCGTGGGGTCGTCGAAGGCGACCGTTACCCGCGGCTCTTCGGCCGTGGCGGGCGCGGCACCGCCCGCTCGCCGGCCGCCCCCCTCGCCACGCCAGCCAGCCGCGTCCCGCCCGCCCCCTCCGACCCCCACGTCGCGCCCGCTCCCGGCTCCCGCGCCGCTCCCGTCGGGGAGCGCGGGGGGGCGCACGTCGGCCTCGCCGTCGAACCGAATGATCGTCTCGACCGCACCGTCCGTCGCGACCAGCGCCTCGCCGTCGCCGAGCGAGACCCGGTCGCCAGCCGCCCGGGTGCGTGCCGGACACCGGACCGAGACGGTCGCCGCGGGGAGCGTGAGGCGGGCCACCCGGCCACCGAGCCGCGCGTCGACCGGGAACGGGAGCGGCGGCGGCGCGTCCGGCGGGGCCCGCTGCCAGCCGTCGGTCTCGAGGTGGACCGACCCCTGGCGGCCGTGTGCGGCTATCCACCCCCCTGACGTGGCACACCACACCATCTGTAGAGCGTCTCTCGGGTGGCCGACCATAGAACTACCGCCACGAACTGCCGGGGCTTTTTACCCGCTCCGTGGCTCTCCCGTCCGGATTGCCGCAGACGGGAAGCTACTTCCGCCACCACTCCCGACGTTGCTGTATGTACGACCGCGTCCGCGAGACCGACCCGGCGGTGGCCGACGCCCTCGCCGGCGAGGTGGACCGCCAGCGCGAGACCCTCGCGATGATCGCCTCCGAGAACCACGTCTCCCCCGCGGTGCTGGAGGCGCAGGGGTCGGCGCTCACCAACAAGTACGCCGAGGGCTACCCCGGCGAGCGCTACTACGCCGGCTGTGAGTTCGCCGACACGGTGGAGGAACTTGCCATCGAGCGCGCGACGGAGCTCTGGGGCGCAGAGCACGTCAACGTCCAGCCCCACTCCGGCACGCAGGCGAACATGGGCGTCTACCTCGCGATGCTCTCGCCCGGCGACAAGATCCTCAGCCTCGACCTGAACCACGGTGGCCACCTCTCGCACGGCCACCCCGCGAACTTCACCGGCCAGACCTACGAGGTCGAGCAGTACGAGGTCGACCCCGAGACGGGCTACATCGACTACGACGCGCTCCGCGAGCACGCCGAGCGGTTCGACCCGGACATCGTCGTCTCGGGCTACTCCGCGTACCCACGTGAGGTCGAGTTCGAGCGCGTCCAGGCGGCCGCGGACGCCGTCGACGCCTACCACCTCGCCGACATCGCCCACATCACCGGGCTCGTCGCCGCCGGCGAGCACCAGTCACCGGTCGGCGTCGCGGACTTCGTCACCGGCTCGACGCACAAGACCATCCGCGCCGGTCGCGGCGGCATCATCATGACCGACGAGGAGTACGCGAGCGACATCGACCCCGCCGTCTTCCCCGGCGGCCAGGGCGGCCCCCTGATGCACAACATCGCCGGCAAGGCCGTCGGCTTCAAGGAGGCGCTCCAGCCCGAGTTCGATGAGTACGCCGCGCAGGTCGTCGACAACGCGGAGGCGATGGCCGAGGTGTTCGCCGACCACGGCCTGAAGGTCGTCTCCGGCGGCACGGACACCCACCTCGTCCTCGTCGACCTCCGGGAGTCGCACCCGGACCTCTCGGGCGGCACCGCGGAGGAGGCGATGGAGGAGTGCGGCCTCGTGCTGAACGCCAACACCGTCCCGGACGAGAGCCGCTCGCCGTTCGACCCCTCGGGTATCCGCGTCGGGACGCCCGCGCTCACCACGCGCGGCATGGGCGAGGACGCCGTCCAGGAGGTCGCACACCTCATCTGCGACGTGCTCGACGACCACGACAGCCAGGACACCCTGGACGCCGTTGCCGAGCAGGTCGACGCGCTCTGTGCGGACTACCCGCTGTACGAGGACCTGGAGTAGTCCCGCGTCCCGCGAAGGGATTCCCGTTCGGAGTGTCCGACTGGTTGGAAACGACCAGAACACAGAGCCTAGTAATCCAACAACTCCACTACCACACACATCATCTTCGAAGATATTATACAAATCTATAAATTCTCTAATTATCCTCTAACGATAGCAGGAGGGCCCCGGCCAGCCAGCACGGCACCGGGCGCACCAGCCGGCACCGGTACCGACGGCGCCACGGGCCGGTCGGTCGGCATCGTCCGGACCGTGACCGAGAGTGGTCGTCATCGAACTTTTCCGTCCGAAGAGGGAATCGTCGTTCGATGAGTCGGTCCCCGTCCCTCGGCGTTCTCCTCGACCACACCCGCGACATGGTCATCCTGGTCGACGAGGCGGGGACGATCACCTACGCCAACGGGGCCGTCGAGGACATCCTCGGGCGGTCCCCCGAGGACTTCGAGGGGCGGACCGTCTTCGACGAGATCCATCCCGACGACATCGGGGGGGCCCGCGCCGCGTTCGAGGAGACCATCGAGAGCGAGTCCTTCGTCGAGACGACCTGCGAGTACCGCTGTCGGGCGGCGGACGGCTCCTGGGTCTGGCTCGAGAGCCGGATGTCGAACCTGACCGACGACGAACTCGACGGCTACGTCTGCTCCTCGCGCGACATCACGGACCGTGTCGAGGCCCAGCAAGACCGGGAGGCGATGACCAGACGGCTCCAGGAACTGTCGGCCACCACGGGCGACGTGCTCTGGATGTTCACCGCCGACTTCTCGGAGCTCCTGTTCGTCAACCCCGCGTACGAGGACGTGTACGGGGGAAGTATCGAGGCGCTGGAGGCCGACCCACAGCGGTTCCTGGACACCATCCATCCCGACGACGTCGAGGCCGTCAGGGAGGCGATGGCGTGTCTCGACGCGGGGAACCCCATCGACATGGAGTACCGGGTGAACCCGGACCGGGACTACCGCACCTGGGTCTGGGTCCAGGCCGAGCCCATCGTCGAGGACGGAGAGGTCGCCCGCATCACCGGCTTCACGCGCGACATCACCGACCGATACCGGCGCGAGCGACATCTCTACGTCATGGACAACCTCCTGCGGCACAACATCCGCAACGACGTCAACACCATCTCCGGCACCGCCGAACTGATCAAGCAGGACGCCCCGGAGGTTGCCGAGCAGGCCGCGGTCATCCGGAAGACCGGCGACGACCTCCTCCGGAGCGCGGAGAAGGAGCGCGACATCATCGAACTGCTGACCGGGCCGGTCACCGCGGAGCGGGTCGACGTGGTTGTGGCGGTCGAGCGGGCCATCGAGACCATCAGTGACCGTGGCCTCGCGGCCGACGTCACCGTCTCGGCGCCCGAGACGGCCGATGCCCAGGCCCTGCCGGAGCTTCATCTCGCCATCGCGGAGCTCATCGAGAACGCCATCCTCCACAGCGACGCCGACGCGCCGCCCGTCCCGGTCACCGTCGAGGTCGACGCGGAGCGGATCGGGGTTCTGGTCGAAAGCGAGACGCCACCCATCCCCGAGATGGAGGTGGCGGTCCTCCGGGGCGACCACGAGATGGACGGCCTCTACCACAGTACCGGGCTCGGGCTCTGGCTCGTCTACTGGGTCGTCGAACTCTCGGACGGCCGTATCGAGGTGAGCCGCCACGACAGCCTGAACCGCATCCGGATCGAACTGCCCCGTCGGGGGAGGTGACGGGCCCCGGCAACGGCCGACCCCACCGGTCGGACGGCCAGCGGCAATCGGACGACAGGCGACGGACCGAGGGCGACCCGCCCCTGTGCAGCCCCCGTACCCGGCTCCACCGCTTCATCCCTCGCGCGCGACCAGCAGGAGCAGCAGCCCGAACAGCCCACACAGTGCCGCGACGTACCAGCCCACCCCAGCGCCGATGGTCGCGACGGCGGCGGCCCCGATACCCAGGAACAGCAGCGCCAGGGCGCCGGCGGCCAGCTGTACCTGCGGGTTCGGGTCCCGACCCGTTTCCGGGGCCGCCTCAGCGACGATGGCGTCCAGCGCCGCTGTGACGTCGTCCAGCCGGTCGGTCGGGACCAGCAGGCGGGTCGTGCTCCGGCCGAGCCGCCCGGGGCGAGCCGGGATCGACAGCGTGACCAGCGTCAGCGGCCCGAGCGGGCGCACCCGGTAGCCAGTCACGCGGTCGAGGTCGAACACCCGGGCGCCCGCGTCGAGGACGGCGCGTTCCGGGTCGATGGTCCCCCGGGTCGTCGCGACGGCGTACGTCACCCCGGCGAGGACGCCGCCCACGGCGACGAGTCCCGTCAGCCGGGGGTCGAGCAGCCAGGGCCCCGCGAGCGCCGCGGCGCCCAGCAGTCCGAGCGCGACCCGTTGGCGCAGGGAGAGCGCCAGTCCCACGGTCATCTCCTCGGGGTAGAACCGCGGTCGCTGGTCGGGGTCGCGGAGCATCGGGAGCAGGTAGAGTACGGAGGCGGGGCCACCGACCAGTACGAGGACGACGACCAGCAGCCGGACCGCCGTGTTCCCGGTCAGGAGCGCCAGTCCGACGACGGCCAGGAGTGCCGCGGCCGCCAGCCCGAACACGCCGTGGAGGAGCGCGGCGCCGACCAGATACAGCCCCCGGAGCCACCGCTCGGTGGTCGCGTCGTGGCGCCACGTGACGCTGGTGGCCATCATCCGACCCTGCGCCGGTTGCGGGCAAAGGCGTATCGGCGGCTGGTCGGGTGTTGGCCAGGCGGTGTTCGAATCGGAACCGGCGGCGACGGGGGGTGTGCAGCGATTCGTGTGCTGACGACGACAGCGACGGGACCCTGCTGCGAGGAGCCGTGCGGCGGGTTGTCGCGGGTGGCTCCTCGCCGGGCCCGCCCCGTGCGTTGCGCCGTGGCACGGATGCTGGTACTGCCACCCGGTCCCTGCGCCCGACAGGAGCAGCCACCCAGAGCACGGCTGGACGGCAGGGACGGAGGTTTATGGTCGCGCCTGTGAACAATCCGGTATGAAGGTTCCCGTCTCGAAGTCCCGCGGCGCGTGGTGGGTGATCGGGGCCGCACTCGCCGGATTCCTCCTCTTCGTGGCGTACTCGTTCGTGGGAACGTTCGTGCTGGCGCTGTTCGTCTACTACGGGACGCGACCGTTCTACACCCGGTTGCGGCGCCGGTTACCCTCGTCGTCGCTCGCCGCGGCCCTGGCGCTCCTGGCGCTCGCGCTGCCGGTGCTCATCCTCGTGACCTACGCGCTGGCCATCGGTCTGCAGGAGTTCCAGCGGTTCCGCCAGACCGCCGACCTCGGGCCGCTGGAGGAGGCCGTGGCGCCGTACCTCAACGTGTCCGACGCCGTCGGTGACCCGGCGACGCTGCTGTCGGACCCCAGCGCCCGCCGCGCGCTCGAGGGCGCCATCGGTCCGGCACTGGACTCGCTGGGGTTCGTCGGGAACGGCCTGCTCCACCTGTTCATCGTCTTCGCGGCCGCCTTCTACATGCTCCGGGACGGCCCCCGTCTCACCCGGTGGGCGGTCCGCCGGTTCGGCAACGAGAGCGGCGTCCTCGACTCGTTCCTCGAGAGCGTCGACACCGACCTCCACAGCGTCTACACCGGGAACCTCCTGAACGCGGTCTTCACCGCCGGCATCGGTGCCGTCGTCTACTCCCTGCTGAACTTCGTCTCGCCGGCCGGGAGCGCAATCCCGTACCCCGCACTCGTGGGGCTGCTGGCGGGCGCCGCGAGCCTCGTCCCCGTCGTCGGGATGAAGCTGGTGTACGTTCCCGTCGGCATCTACCTGTTCGTCGTCGCCGGCGCAACCGGGGCGCCGCTCTGGTTCCCCGTCGCGTTCGCCGCCCTCTCGTTCGTCGTCGTCGACACCATCCCGGACCTCCTGCTCCGGCCGTACGTCTCCGGGCGCAACCTCCACGTCGGGCTGATCATGTTCGCCTACATCTTCGGGCCGCTGCTGTTCGGCTGGTACGGCATCTTCCTCGGGCCGTTCCTGCTGGTGGTGCTCTACCACTTCGCCTACCTCGTCCTGCCGGAGCTGGTCGACGGCGCCCCCATCCAGCCGGCCGCGGTCGACCCCGGAACGAGCCCGTACGGCCCCGGAGCCGACGCCGCCGAGGGACTGGCGGACGAGCCCAGCGACGACCTGGAGGGGGCCGAATCGAGCGGACGGCACGACGGCGACCCGGCACCGAGTCCGGACGGCGGGACCGAGGAGTGAGCCGGCGGGGACTGACCACGGCTGCCCCGGGCCGCTACTCCAGACGGGTGCCGTCCCGGGGACAGTACTCGTGGTCGATCGCACGCGTCCGGTAGCCGCATTCGGGGCAGCTCCGGACCGGCGGCTCGTCGCCGTCGTCGCCACCACGGAAGAGGAACGGGACGAACGGGAGGAGGAGGAACACGAGCAGCGTGTCGAGGTAGACGTACGCGACGACGCTCACCAGCAGGCTCGCGAGGAGACCGACGGCCGCGGTGAGCAGGCGGGAACGCGAGGGCACGGTCGGCAGGAGGGGCCGAACCCCGGAAACGGTTGCGCTCGCCGGGGGCGGTCCGGTGGCGGCCGGGGCCGCCCAGCTATCGCGTCCCGATCTCGTCCTCGTCCTTGATGACGCGGACGTCGGCCTCGCCGCTGGAGACCTCGTTACAGAGCTCGTAGAACTCGTTCTGGAGTCCGGCGGGGAACTCCAGCACCCCGACCCACCCGCCGTCGGACTGCCACTCCTCGCGCTGCAGGTCACCGAACTCGCGGACCCGCGCCTGCCCGGACCCGGCGTGGTCGGCGGGCAGCCTGACGGCCATCACGACCTCGTCGAACCGGATGGGGATGACCGGGCGGAGCGCCTCCAGCGCGTCGTCGACCTGGTTCTCGACGGGCTCCATGGGGTCCACCTTGAACCCGGCCTGCTCGAGCGCGCGCTCGATGCGCTCCGGGGGGTGCGGCGTGTCGTCCTGCTGGGGGTTGACCGCGTTCCGGACGATGGTGTTGACCAGTTGCTTGTGCTTCTGCTCCTGCATCTCCCGGCGCTGTTCGGCCGTGATCTGGATCTCCCCGCGCCGGATGACCTCCGGGATGATCTCCAGCGGGTCGGTCGTCCCGAACACCTCCTCCAGCGAGTCCTCCGGCGGGCGGTCACCCCGGGAGGCGTCCTCGAAGACGTCCTCGGCGGCGATGACGTCGTCCAGCTCGCCCTCGAACTCCTCGCGCTTGATGGCGAGCGCGGCGTCCGGGTCCACCAGCACCTCGAAGCGCTGGCCGTGTGATTCCAGCCGGGCCGTCACGGCCTCGTCGAGTGATATCATACCGCCGGCTACGTGGGCGGATGGTTAAAAGGTGTGTCCCCTGTGGCAGCCGCATCGCGCCCGACCGGAGAGCGGCCGCTACCGGGGAGAGAACGATGGAGGAGTGGGTGGGGACGGGCGGGGACGCGACGGGCGTTACAGCGACCCGGTCGTGTCGTCGACGGTCCCGGTCGTGTCGTCGACGGTCCCGGTCGTGTCGTCGACGGCGTCGCCGATAGGGTCGGTCGAGTCGTCCGTCGAGTCACCGTCGTCGGAGGTGGTGTCCGAGGAGCCGTCCGACCCGTCGGGCAGCGGGTCGTCGTCACCGCTCAGGGTGTCGTCGCCACCGCTCAGTGGGTCGTCACCGCTGGTGCTGCCACTGCCCGACGAGGGGGCCCCGCCGACGACGATGTTGCGCGGGTCGCTCCCGCCGAACGTGGTCTCCTCGCTGCGGTACTCGTCGGTGCCGTCGTCGTCGACGTCCGCATCGGCGATGGCGACACGGGCCGGACCGAAGGTGTAGGAGCCGCTCGACGACGGCGCGTTGGCCGCGTAGTTCCGAGTCACCGGCAGCTCGCTCTTCTGGACCGTGCCGAAGCTGACGAGGTTGTGGGTGTCGGTCGAATCGACGATCTGGGCGTCGCTCTCGTAGTCGCCGAACCCCTCGAGCAGGTCCCACTCCTTGGGGACCTTCTCGATGATCTCGCCCTGCTCGACCTCCATCGAGTCGAGCTGGATGTTGACGCGGTTGGTCGCGCCGGGGGTGAACCGGTCACCGCTGTCCGAGCGGATCCCCTCGGCCGTGAAGGCCGGGAGCTGCTCGGCGATGAAGCTGCCGTCGAACCGGACGTCCGTCCGGGCGTCGAAGCCGTTGACCAGGCCGGGGACGTTGACGAGCTTGCCGACCACGGCCAGCCGCCGGGTCTGGTCCTTGCCGAGGTCGATGCTGGCGACGCTGCTCTGGGGCTGCTCCTGCGGGCTCAGGCTGCGGCCGTCCGTGTAGACGGTGAGCTGCACCTGACTGCCGCTGACGCTCTGGCCCTTCGCCAGGATGTTGGGCTCGCCGTGCGGCCCGGGCTGCTCCAGGTCGTAGACGAAGAAGTCGACCTGGTGACCGCCCGCCGCCATCCCGGCGTCGGTGCCGGTGATGGAGCCGACGGTCATGTCGAAGGTGACCTCGCCGCGGGTCACGTCGACGTAGCCGGCGGCGGCGCGGGCGTCCTCGGGAACGTCCAGGCCGACCGCGTGGCCGGCGCTGAAGCCGAGGTCGACGTCCTCGCCGGGCGCGGCGTCGACCGGCTCGGTGCCGCCACCCTCGGCGACCCAGTTCCGCGTGGCCGCGTCGACGGCCGCGTCCGGGTTGACCCGGCCGTAGCCCTCGAACGGATCGCGGTCGCCGAACTGGTAGGTCGGCGCCTTCGCGCGGTGGTACGGGGCCGCCGTGAAGGCCGTCTCCGAGGCCGTCGCCAGCAGGACCTGCTTCAGCCGGAACACGTCGTTGATGCCCGACTCGGCGGGCTCCTCGATGAGGCCCGCGTCCTCCATCGCGTCGGCGACGAGGCCGGCGACGCCGCAGGTGAACGGCGAGGCCATCGAGGTACCGGCCTTGCCCGTGTACCCCTGCGGCTCGGTGTCCGTGTCGAAGTTCTCGGGGTTCGTGTCGGCCTTCGCGGCCGTCGCCAGGTCCGTGAGCGTGCCGCCGGGGGCGGTCACGTCGGGCTTCATGTACGTCGTGTTCTCGTCCTCGTCGAGCGCACCGATACCGCCCGAGGAGTAGGCCGCGATGCCGTCCTTCGGGCCGGTCGCGACCACGCTGACCGCCTCGTCGGCGACCGCGGGGTAGCCGTTCCCGTTGGCGGGCGTCGCGGCGTTACCGGCCGCGGCGACCGTCAGGAGGCCCTTCTCCGCCATCGTGCCGATGTCGCTGACGATGCCGGAGGTGTCGAGGGTGCCGCCGGCGACACCCAGTGGAACGCCGCCGACCGGACCCCAGGACATGTTGACCGCGCGCATGTTGAACCGCGAGGTGAACACGTCATCCGCGTGGTCCGCCAGGATGGGGACCGGGCCGGAGAGGCCCTGGAGGCCGACCAGCGAGGTGTTCGGCGCGACGCCGGAGTGGAGCGCGACCTGGTCGTCCTCGACCTGGCCGTCGTCGTCCGTGTCGGCGTAGATGTCGCGGTCACCGCTGTTCGACGCCGACTCGGGGTCGGTGAACGTCCCGATGCTGTAGGAGTCGATCCGGCCGACGGTGTTGAACCCCTGGCCCAGCGAGACGGACTCGCCCTGTGCCGAGGCGCCGCTGGGCGTCGAGGCCGCCTGGACCCGGACGATGTAGGATTCGCCCGGCTTCGCCGGGGTCGACGCCACGTTGTTGTCGTTCGTGCTGGCGTCGGAGGTGATGGTCGAACTCGCGGCGACGCCGGCCACGCCGACGATCTCGATCTCGAGGTTGTCACCGTACGCGGAGGCGTAGACGCCGGCCTCACCCTGCTCGACCTCGACGACGGCCAGCTCCGAGCCGCCCATCGTGACGGTCGTCGTCCCGCTGTCGGGACCGCTCTCGACCTCGCGCGCGATCTCGCTGGCGCGGCCGGTTCCGGCCGCGATGGAGGCAACGTGGCTCCCGTGCCCGTTGGGGTCGCGGGGCTTCGCGAGGCTGCCGTACCGGGCGCCGGCGTCGATCCAGCCGACCGTCTTGTCCGCCGGGCCGCCGAAGTCGAAGGGGCTCTCGGCCTGCGTGAGCTCCCCATCCGGGCCCTCGGGGATGTAGAAGCCGAGATCCTCGCTCGGGTTGCCGCTCTCCGAGGTGTTCGGGGAGTTCGACGAGTCGACGTAGACTGTCGCGTCGGAGATGGTGTTGACGTATAACTCCGCGACGAAGCGGTACGTCGTCGACGGGGCGAGCTTCGCGCCCAGGATGCGCTCCGGGACGCTCCCTGTCGCGGTCCGGCTGACCGTCTCCCACTCCCCGTTGCCGACGCGCTTGTCCAGCCGGAACTCCAGGTCGTTGGCGTTCTGCTGGCTCGGACTCCAGTCGAGTTCGGCGTTCAGGAACCGCGACTCACCGGGGTTCGTGGAGAACTCGACGATGGTGACCTCCTGTCCGGTCGCGAACGTTCCGGGGGTGGCCTGCGCCGTCGCCGGGAAGGCGTCCGGGTTGCTGACGGCGGCCGACAGCGCGATATCGTAGATAGTCATTCCCTCGCGCTCGCTCTGGTCGACCAGCTTCAGCTCGTCACCCTCGACGATACCCCGGACGCCGTTCCAGGGGCCGAGGTCGGGGTGCCGGGCGTCGATGCCCGAGTCGTTGATGCCGAGGGTCCGGTTCGGGTTGCCGCGGTAGCCCCGCTTCCAGACCTTCCGCAGTTCCTGGACACGGGGGTTGGCGAACTTCGCCGCCATCGCCGGGTCGTCGGCCGCTGCCGTACCCGCCGAGGCACCGAGGAGGCCGGCACCGGCAGCCGCGCCGGCCGCCTTGGTGAAGGTCCGCCGCGACAGTTCGATTCCGTTCGTTTCGGATGAGTCGTCCCCACTCATGCTACACTCCGAGCTTCGATAAGGCACTAAAAACGGCTTGTGACAAGACCGTCCAATCCAATCACCGTTGCTAGCCGGCACTTGATGTGTGCCGAGCCGAGAGAGGCGTAAATACCCCCGTCAGAGACCCACTCCCGCCCGGTCGAGGACGGGGGCGTTCGTTTGGACGTTTGGACGAACACCTGGTGGACCCGTCAGGTATCCTCGCCGAATGCGCGGTCAATATTTACAGCCATTCCTCGCGCGCGTAGAACACGCGTTCAGGCCGCTATCGGTCGTGTAGCGGGTTCCGCTGGGCTACATCGACCCGCCCCGCTCACACCACCACAGCCACACCGACCCGCCCCGCTCACACCACCACAGCCACGCAGGCTGGCGGACTGGTGCTGGCGAGTGCGCGGCCGTCCCGATGACCCGTGGCGATGGTGGTCGACGACGTTCGGAACGGGGGGATGCCACTTGTGGGTGGACCGAGCGACGGGGTCCAGTCCCGACGCCCGATGAGCCCGTCAGCCCGTCAATCCCCGGGTCGTTCATGGTCGTTCGTGGCGTTGCGGCCGCGAGAGCGGTACTAATTTGACCCGACCCTTCGTTGAGCCGCCAATGTCATACGACAAGGTGGAAGTTCCTGCCGACGGGTCTCGGATCGAGGTGGACGAGGACGACGAGTTCATCGTCCCCGACGACCCCATCATCCCAATCATCTACGGTGACGGGATCGGAGTAGACGTAGGCCCGGCGGCCCAGGAGGTACTGCAGGCCGCCGCGAACGCGACCGGCCGCGAGATCAACTGGATGCGCGTCTACGCGGGCGAGTCCGCTCGCGAGAAGTACGACGAGAACCTGCCCGAGGACACGCTGCAGGCGATGCGTGAGTACAAGGTCTCCATCAAGGGGCCGCTCACGACGCCGGTCGGCGCCGGCTTCCGCTCGCTGAACGTCGCGCTCCGGAAGAAACTCGACCTCTACACCAACGTCCGGCCGACCTACCACCTCGACGGCGTCCCCTCGCCCGTGAAGGCGCCCGAGCAGATGAACATGGTCACCTTCCGGGAGAACACGGAGGACGTCTACGCCGGCATCGAGTGGGAGGCCGGCACCGACGAGGTCGAGCAGGTCCGCGAGTTCATCGAGGAGGAGATGGGCTACGACTCGACCATCCACGAGGGACCGGTCGGTATCGGCATCAAACCCATCACGGAGTTCGGCACGAAGCGGCTCGTCCGCAACGCCATCGACTACGCGCTCGAGCGCGACCGCGACTCGGTCACGCTGGTCCACAAGGGGAACATCATGAAGTTCACCGAGGGCGCGTTCCGCGACTGGGGCTACGAGGTCGCCGAGGAGGAGTACGGCGAGGAGGTCATCACGGAGGACACGCTCTGGAACGAGCGCGACGGCGAGCCGCCCGAGGACGCCGTCGTCGTCAACGACCGCATCGCGGACAACATGCTCCAGCAGATCCTCACGCGCACGGACCAGTACGACGTGCTCGCGATGCCGAACCTGAACGGCGACTACCTCTCGGACGCCTGTGGCGCCCAGATCGGCGGCCTGGGCATCGCGCCCGGCGCCAACCTCGGCGACGGCCGGATGCTCGCCGAGCCCGTGCATGGGAGCGCCCCGAAGTACGCCGGCCAGGACAAGGTCAACCCCTCGGCGCTCATCCTCTCGGGCCGCATCATGCTCGAGCAGATGGGCTGGCTCGACGCCGCCGACCTCGTGCGTGACGCGGTCGAGGCGACCATCTCGGCCGGTGAGGTCACCTACGACATCCACCGCCAGATCGACGGCGGCGAGAAACTGGCGACCAGCGAGTTCGCAGAGCGCGTCGCCGAGCGTATCCACGAGATGGCCGACTAGGCGGCCTCGGCACCGGAGCCAAGCGTTCCCATATTGTCTCCGAACTTGACGATATATATCGGTACTTCGAGGATAGACTGTAGCCTCGATCCCTTGTCGGAGATATATCCCCTCAGCTGACGCCTCAGCAGGTTCGCGGTACGTCGCTCGAGTTCGGCTCGTCGTCGCTCGCCCAGCCCGGTCGCTCGAGGTCGGGGGCTGTCCCGTCGAAACTGAACGTCGTCCGCGAGGCTGTCGGGCCGTCACCCACCAGGCTGGAGAGCACGTACTGGGCGTACGTCCCCCCTCGGGTCAGCTGCCACGAGACGTTCGCCCGGGTGACTGCAGCCGACTCCGCGTCGGCACGGACGGTCCCCGAGACGTCCGTGAGTCGGTACGTGGCGCCGCTCTCGTACCAGCCGGGTCGTGGTCGGTACGTCGTCACGCCCGAGTCCGTCCCCGTCGCCTCGTACCCGGCGACCCAGAGGTTGTTGACGAACACCGACGCCGTTCCCGAGACCGGCTCCGTCGTACTGGTCGTTTTGCGCCTGGTGACGAACGTCACGCAGTCACCGTCGCGGGACTCGCGGAGAAGGCTCACGCGGTCCTGCTCGGCGAGTTGGTCCCGTCGCTGGTCGGCAGCCTCGCCGTCCTCGACGGTGACCCGCCGGTAGACCGGCCCGTCCGGGGAACGGTACTCCTCGGAGACGACATCACGCTCGACTACGCGCTGGTACCAGGTCCCGTCGGCGGCCACGGCGCCGTCGAACGCGAGTCGTGTCTCTCCATCCACGGTGATCGCCCCGGTCGCGCTGAACGCGTCCGCCTCGCCAACGGTGAACTTGTCACCGGGTGTCGCGGCGTGTGGCGCGGACGTTGTGAACGGGTAGGCGACGGAGAGGACGAGGCCGAGGCAGACGGCCGCGAGCACGCCGATGACGAGGGCCGCAGTACGACGACGCATGACGATTTGCTCGGGACTCGGAGCGCCGGTGGCTAAACACCCAGGGTCCGTAGCCGTGGCCCGTCCGGACCGGCGCGGACGAACCGCTCGGGCGGCTCCAGGGGTGGGGTGCCACGACGGCGGCGGAGTACCACGACAGCAGCGGAATAGAGAGCGGCGGAATCGATAGGGAGGGTGTGCGTTACTCCAGCGTGAAGCTCTCGTCGCCCGCGAGCACGTGGACCTCCGCGTTCGAGCCCGTCGCCTTCACCTCGCGGACGAAGTCGTCCGTATCGATCTCGATGGGCGGGAAGGTGTCGTAGTGCATCGGGAAGGCGTGGTCGACGTCGAGCCAGTCGACGGCGATGGCGGCCTGGGTCGGGCCCATGGTGAAGTGGTCGCCCACGGGGACGGCAGCCGCGTCCGGTTCGAGGTACGGGCCGATGACGTCCTTCATCTCGCTCATGAGGCCGGTGTCGCCGGCGTGGTAGAACGTCGTGGAGTCGGGGTCGGACTCCTGTGTCGGCTTCGTGTCGCTGATGATGAAGCCCGCGGGCATCCCCACGTCGTACTCGTAGCCGGTCATCGCGCCGTTGGTGTGGTCGGCCCGATGCATCGTCACGAAGGCGTCGCCGCACTCGACGGTGCCGCCGAGGTTCATCCCCATCCCGCCGACGGCGTTCTCGAGGCTCATCTCGTCCTCGACGAACCCGCAGAGCTCCGGGACCGCCACGACCGTCGCGTCCGGGAACTCGCCGGCGTGGGCGATGTGGTCCTCGTGCGCGTGCGTGAGGAGCAGGTAGTCGGGGTCGTCCACGTCGCTCGGGTCGAGCGAGGTGTGCGGGTTCCCGAAGAACGGGTCGATGAGGAGGCTCGTGTCACCGACCTGTACGTGCCAGCAGGAGTGTCCGTGCCAGGTGAGTTCCATGACACGAGCGACTACACTCGGCTGCGTCTTAACGGTTCAGGGGAGGGACACGTCACCGGGTGACGGGAGGTCGGTCAGGAGAGGTCCGCGCCACACGACGGGCAGAAGTTCTCGGTACCCTGCAGGTCGCTCCCGCAGTCCGGGCAGGTCGGCGAGTCGTCCGGGGGTTCGGCAGCCTCGCGGACGCCCTCCGGCAGGTCCTCGGCGGCCGGGAGGGCCACGGCCTCCGCGCCCCGCTCGGGCACCGCGTCGGCGTCGACGAGGTCGGTGTCCACCAGCCGCGCGACGACCGTCGCGACCGCGGCCTCGGCGGCCTCGCGTGAGTCGGCGTCCGTGACCACCACCTGGCCGGTCCCGAAGACGAGCACCGTCGCCGCGTCGCCCTGGTAGACGACCCCGGGGAACGCATCGGGCTGGTAGGTGGTGGCCTCGATGCCCAGTTCCAGGGTCGCCATGTTCGTGTCGACCGCGGCATCGAGCGTCAGCGCGAAGACCGGGTCCGCGACCTCCACCTCCGGGACGTCGGCGAGGTCGACGCTCGCGAGCCCCTGCACGTCGAGACCGTCGAGGGCGACCAGGAGGCGCGCGCGGTCGGCGGTCATGGGGATGGGTGCGGCCGGATGGGCCAAAGGCGTGCCGCTTGCCGTGGCGGACGGGGCAGTTTTGTCCGGGGGCGCCGTGCCCCCGCCATGAGCGACCAGCGCGTCGAACGCGTCGCCGACGAGGCGGACCTCGACGCCGCCATCGACGTCCGTCACGAGGTGTTCGTCGAGGGGCAGGGGGTCCCACCCGAGCGCGAACTGGACGGCCGCGACGACGAGGCCACCCACTTCCTCGCCCGCGACGGCGACGAGGTGGTCGGGACCGCACGCCTTCGCGAGTACCACGACGGCGCGGGCGAGGAGCCCCGGACCGCGAAGGTCGAGCGGGTCGCCGTCCGCGAATCCCGGCGCGGCGAGGGCTGGGGGGCCCGTATCATGCAGGCGGTCGAGGAACACGCCCGCAAGGCGGGCTACGAGCGTGTCTACCTCCACGCGCAGGTCCCCGTGGTCGCGTTCTACGAGCGACTCGGCTACGAGGCCCACGGCGAGGAGTTCGAGGACGCCGGCATCCCGCACCGCGAGATGACGAAGTCGCTGTGAGCGTGCCGTGCCGTCAGTCGGCCGCCAGCCCCCGGACGACCGCCTCGCCGAGCCGCTCCAGCAGGTCGAGGTCGTCACCGAACAGCGGGTCCCAGCCGTCCAGCGTGACGTAGTCGCTGGGAACGAAGGCCGCACCGGCCGCCGCGCCGTGGTGCCGGGCGACCGTGAACGCGGTCGCCGCCTCCATCTCGACCGTGAGGACGCCCTCGGCTGCGTAGCGCTCGACCTCGGCGGCCGTCTCGCGGAACAGCGCGTCGACGGTCCAGGTCGGGCCGACCCGGTACTCGATGTCGGTCCGGTCGAGGCTCGCGCGCACGGCCGACAGCACCACCGGGGCCGCCGGGACCGTCCGCTCCGGGGGCTCGTAGTGATACGAGGTGCCCTCGTCCCGCAGCGCCCGGTCGGCCACGACGGCGGTGGACTCGGGGACCCGGTCGCGCCCGTCGCCGTCGGCCGCGATGACGCCCGCCCGTCCGCAGATGCAGAACCGCTCGGTGCCCGAGTGGAGCAACGACTCCATCACCATCGCCGTCACCGGGGCGCCGATGCCGAAGCCGCCGGCGATGCCGACCGACCGTTCGCCCGGGACCCCCGGCAGCCGGTAGCAGCCACCGCCGAAGTACTGCCCCGGCAACTCCTCGCCGTCGTAGGTCTCGACCAGATGTGCCAGCAGGTCCGGGTTGTAGCAGAGAAGGATCGCCGACGGCGCCTCTGGCCGCTCGTTCCCCCGCGATTCGGCGTCCGCGGCCGCCGCGCCGGCGTCGATGACCGGCTCGCTGTCGTACTTGGTCTCGTGGAGGGGGACCGGCATACCCGGTGGCCGTGTCGAGCGGGCATAACGCCTGCGCCCGCTGGCACCGGTCAAACGGGTCGCGCCCGTGACACTGGCAACAGAACCGCGCCCGTCACACCGTCAACGGTGAGGGGGCTGCATACCGCGCCGCAGGCGCGGTTTCACTCGGCCGAGACGAGCGGCCTGCCGGCCGGAGGCCGGCAGGTCCGGGTCGAGGCCGAGCATTTTTTCTGAACGTTTTTTGCGGGGAGCGGTACCCGCAGACCGGCGGCCGGGGGCCGCCGGTCAAGTGGTACCCGAGCCGTCAAAAAAGCTCGCGGTCAAAAAGCTCGTCAGTATTCCTCGTACGCCAGCGTCATGATGTACTGCGAGAACTGGTCGCTGGTGGCGTCGATCTCCTCGTCGCCGATGAAGGGGCTCAGCATGTCGCCGGCCATCAGCAGCGAGAAGTCCAGGTCACGGGGGTCGTGAATCGGCTCGATGTAGTAGGTATTGTGCCCGTCGTAGACGGTCTTCTCGCGCTCGATGTACCCCTTTTCCTCGAGGGCCTCGAGGATACGGCTCCCCTTCCGGGAGTCGACCTCGAGTTCCTTCCAGAAGTCGCTCTGGTGGATGCCGCCGAGCTCGCGGATCAGCGCCAGTCCGGCCTGCTCGTCCTCGGAGAGATCGTCCTCGTCGGCCGTACTCATCGTCGTGACCGACGAGACGCCACCCCATAAGACTGTTCCACCGCGCGTGCGCTCGTGGTGGGGCGTGACCGCCGGCAGGGCAACGGTGGTAGGCGGCGGCTCGCGCTCGCGGAGCGTCTCAGACCGACTCGTCGAGGCCGTAGACGCCCTCGTCGAGCAGTTCGCGGGTCGCGCGGCGGACGGCGTCGTCGCTGGAGCCGGGCGGCTCCCAGCCCAGGCCGGCGAGCTTCTCGACCGAGAGCCGCATCCGGGGCACGTCGCCGGTCCAGCCGCGGTCGCCACCGGTGAACTCGTACTTGGGGTCGACACCCATCTCGTCGGCGACGATGTCGGCGAGGGTCCTGACCGAGGTCGTGGTCCGGGTCCCCAGGTTGTACGTGTTGACGGGCCGGTCGGCGTGCTCGACGACGTGGCACATCGCGTCGACGCAGTCCTCGACGTGGAGGTAGGACTTCTCCTGGCGGCCGTCGCCGAGGATCTCCAGCGTGCTCGGGTCGTCGCGGAGCTTCCCGATGAAATCCGGGATGACGGCGCCGAGCTGGAGGCGAGGCCCGACGATGTTGGCGAAGCGGAACGCCCACACCTGGAAGTCGTGGCTGTGGGCGTACACCGAGAGGAGGGACTCCTCGGCCAGCTTCGAGGCGCCGTAGACGCTGATGGGTTCCAGCGGCGCGTAGTCCTCCGGCGTCGGCCGCGGTGCCTCGCCGTACACCGTCGAGGAGGAGGTGAAGGCGACGTTCCGGACATCGACCGCGTCCATCCGCTCGATGACCCGCTGAGTCAGCGTCGTGTTGACCCGGAACTGCTCGGTGTCGTCGCGGGAGGCGTCCTTGTCGGCGGCGAAGTGGAAGACCATGTCCGTCTCGGGGGTGATGGCCTCGGCGACCACGTCCGGCTCCGTGAGGTCGCCCTCGACCAGGTCCGTGCCGTCGGGGACCCAGTCGGGCGAGGAGTTCGAGAAGCGGTCGGCGACCAGCACGTCGGCGTCGTACTCGGCGATGAGGTGCTCGGCGAGATGCGAGCCGACGAAACCCGCACCCCCCGTGATGCAGACCCGCGCGTTCTGGAGGTCCATTGTCGGGTGCCTGGCGGGGTCCGGGCAAGTGGCTTCTGGTCCCGACGGGGTCCCGGCCCAGATCAGCCCGGCCGGTGCGGCCGAGGCGGGTCAGTCGTCCTCGGTCTTGATGTCCGCCGAGAGACCCTGGGCCATCTCGATGTCCGTCGAGTTGTTGACCGTGAACGCGGTCCGCTCGGTGACGGCCTCGATGACCTCGCGGGCGCTGGGGTAGCCGTTGCCCGATTTCTTCACGCCGCCGAAGGGGAGCTGGACCTCCGCGCCGATACAGGGGAGGTTGGCGTACGCCAGCCCGACCTCGGCGTGGTCGCGGTAGTGGTTGATCTCGCGGTAGTCCTCGCTGATGACGGCACCCGCGAGCCCGTAATCGGAGTCGTTCTGGATGTCGACGGCGGTCCCGATGTCGCCGTCGTACTCGACCAGTGCGACGTGCGGGCCGAACACCTCCTCCTGCAGGACCCGCTTCGGCTCGGCGGGGTCGTAGTCGATCTCGTAGACGAACGGGCCGACCCAGTGGCCCTCCTCGCTCCCGTCAGGGATCTCGTCGGCGGCCAGTTCCTCGCGGTCGACCAGCACGCTCGCGCCCTCCTCGCGGGCGAGGTCGTTGTAGCGCGAGAACTTCTCGACCTGGCTCTCGTCGACGAGCGGCCCCATGAACGTGTCCTCGTCCAGCGGGTCGCCGACGGCGACCGACTCGGCGAGGTCGACGAAGCGCCGCCTGAACTCGTCGTAGACGTCGGTGTGGACGATGAGGCGCTCGGAGGAGACACAGCGCTGCCCGGTCGTCTTGAACGAGGACATCACCGCGGAGTGGACCGCGATGTCGAGGTCCGCCTCGGCGGTGACGACGATGGCGTTCTTGCCGCCCATCTCGCAGGCCGCGAGCTTGCCGGGTTCGCCACCGACCCGGGAGGCGATCTCGTGGCCGACCTGCGCGCTCCCCGTGAACAGGACGGTGTCGACGCGCGGGTCGTCGACGATCTCGCCGCCCGCCTCGCCGAAGCCCTGGACCATGTTGAACACGCCGTCCGGGACGCCCGCGTCGGCGAGCATCTCGGCGACCGTCTCGCCGCACCAGGGCGTCTGCTCGGCGGGCTTCCAGACGACCGTGTTCCCCTCGACCAGCGTCACCGCCATGTGCCAGAACGGGATGGCGACCGGGAAGTTCCAGGGCGTGATGCACCCGACCACGCCGCGTGGCTTGCGCCGCATGTACGAGTCCTTGCTCGCGATCTCGCTGGGGACCACCTCCCCGTGCGGGTGCCGGGCGTTGCCGGCGGCCCACTCCACCATGTGTGCGGCCTCGACCACGTCGGCGCGGCCCTCGGAGATCTCCTTGCCGCACTCGCGCGTGACGATCTCGCCGAGCTCGTCCGTGCGGTCGCGGAGCTCGTGGTAGACGTCCCAGAGGACCTCCGCACGGTCGATGTAGGACATGGCGCGCCACTCCTCGAACGCCTCGTCCGCGGCCGCCAGCGCCCGGTCGACATCGTCGGGCGTGGCGACCGCGTACTCGCCCAGTGACTCGCCCGTGGCGGGGTCGATGCTCTCGAACGTCTCCGCACCGGTGCCGTCCACCCACTCGCCGTCGATGTAGTGTCCGGAGGGTTCGCGGGACATATGCGGCAATATCTGCGTGGGAGGGATAAAACTGCGGCCGGCAGGGCGCGCCCGGCGCCGGGACCGGGTACGCCCCTCGCCGGCGACCTCGGTTTCTTGTACGGGCCGCCGTAACGTACGACCATGACAGACCGGACGACCCGGCGGCGGCTGCTCACGCTCGGCGGGACGGCACTCGCGACGGCGGTGGCCGGGTGCACCGGCGACGGTGGCGATGGTGGCGGCGATGGTGGCGCCAGCCCGACCGACCAGACCGCCGAGGAACCCGACCAGGAGATCATCGTCGGGCCCGGTGGCTCGCTGAAGTTCGACCCGGCCGAGGTGACCGTCTCCCCGGGTGATACGGTGCAGTGGACCTGGGATTCGGACTTCCACACCGTGACCGTCGACAGCCAGCCCGAGGGTGAGAACTGGAGCGGCACCGGCGAGGAGACGCACGACACGGGGTACACCCACGTCCACACGTTCTCGACGGCCGGCACCTACGAGTACTACTGCCAGCCACACCGCGGCCAGGGGATGGTCGGGACGGTCACCGTCGGCTCCGGCGGCGGGGATGGGAGCGGTAGCGACTCGACGCCGACCGACGGCGGTGGGGGCGACGGCGGCGCGTACTGAGAGCGAGACGGACCGGGGACAGGGCGTCGACGGTCCCGTCGCGGGAACCACCGGCGACCCGATGTCCGGGGTTGGAGTGAGTTTTATTGCCGCCGGACCGCAGGTTCGGCTATGGACTTCGAGCTGCCGAACGAGCACCGGATGATCCGGGACACCGTCCGGGACTTCTGCGAGGCCGAGATCGAGCCCATCGCACAGGAGATCGAAGACGAGCACCGCTTCCCCGCCGAGGTGTTCGAGGAACTCGGCGATCTGGACCTGATGGGCGTTCCCGTGGCCGAGGAGTACGGTGGGGCCGGCGGCGACTACCTGATGTACGCGCTCGTCGCCGAGGAGCTCGGCCGGGTCTCGGGCTCCATCGGCCTCTCGTACGTCGCACACACCTCGCTCGGCAGCAAGCCCATCGAGATGTTCGGCACCGAGGCACAGAAGGAGGAGTGGCTCCGGCCGCTCGCCGAGGGCGAGGAGATGGGCGCCTGGGCGCTCACGGAGCCCTCCTCGGGCAGCGACGCCTCGGACATGGACACGATGGCCGAGAAGGACGGCGACGAGTACGTCATCAACGGGACGAAGCAGTTCATCACGAACGCGAACGTCGCCAACTCCGTCCTCGTGAAGGCCGTCACCGAACCCGGGGCGGGGTACGACGGCATCTCCACGTTCATCGTCGACCCCGACAACGACGACGGGTTCGAGGTCTCGACGGTGTGGGACAAGATGGGGCTGAACGCCTCGCCGACCTGCGAGCTCCAGCTCGACGACGTCCGCGTGCCCGAGGACCGCCTGCTGGGCGAGGAGGGTGAGGGCTGGAAACAGACGAAGAAGACCCTCGACGGCGGTCGCATCAGCATCGCGGCGCTCTCGACGGGACTCGCACAGGGTGCGTTCGAGGCCGCGAAGGAGTACGCCACCGAGCGCGAGCAGTTCGGGCAGCCCATCTCGAAGTTCGACGCCATCCGCGACAAGATCGTCGACATGGACCGGAAGATCGAGCGGGCCCGCCTGCTCACCCACAAGGCCGCGACGAAGTACGACAACGGGGAGAAGGTCACCCGGATCTCCTCGCTCGCGAAGCTGGACGCCTCCGAGGTGAGCCGGGAGGTCGCCGAGGAGGCCGTCCAGACGCTCGGCGGCTACGGTTACACGGAGGACTTCGCCCCGCAGCGGTTCTACCGCGACGCGAAGCTGATGGAGATCGGCGAGGGGACCAGCGAGATCCAGCACCTCGTCATCGGGCGCGAACTCGGGCTGTGACCCTACGGCCCACGGTGGGCCCCGGAGCGGTTCCCGGATGCTTTTAGTCCGCAGCGCGACCGCCCACGTGTATGGTCCCCCTTCCCCTCCAGTCGTTCGGCGGGCCGTTCCTCGTATTCCGGCTGTTCGGCCTGTTGTTCGCCGCCATCGGCGCGCTCAACCTGGTCCGTCCCCGTGCGATGACCGCCTACCAGATCCGGCAGCGACACGGCGACATCCAGGGCACCATCGAGCCCTCGCGGACGCGGTTGCTGTTCACCCGCCTCATGGGCGGCGTGGGCGTCGTCATCGGACTCGGCCTGGCTGCGGGGCTCATCGGCCCCTGACCGACCCCGCGCCGCACGTGCCGGGGCCACGGCGGGAACCGGCCGTCCGGTCCCTCGAACCCCGCGGTCCGCTCGGAGCGATGCATCCGCGAGGGTCGCAGAGCCCACAAGAGGTTTGGCCCTGAAATCCGGAGACGTTCACGCGGGTCCCCGGGTAGGGGAGGACCCGCACCGCCGTTCAGGACCCGGAGCGGCGGTGCCGGGCACGGCTCCCGCTCACTCCGGGCGCTCCCAGCCGTCCGTGAACGCAGCGTACCGGTGGAGATCGACGCGCTCGCCGCCGACGAACGCCTCGCGGTCGAGGACGGCCTCCTCGTGGAAGCCGGCCTTCTCCAGCGCCCGCATCGACGCCGGATTGTGCTCGTACACCGTCGCGACCAGCTTCTCGAGGCGCCGCTCGTCGAACGCGAACGCGGTCAGCAGCGCCACCGCGGCCGTGGCGTATCCCTCGTTCCAGTGGTCCGGGTGGATGGCGTACCCGAGTTCCGCGACGCCCCAGTTCTGCTGGACGTCACCGAACCCGATGTGGCCGACGCGGGTGCGCTCGCCGTCGACGGATGCGGCGACGAGCAGGTCGACGCCGTCGGCCTCGTCCAGCGACTCCCACCACTCGCGCTCCTGGCGGGCGTTCGTCGGCTCGCGATGGCTGATGGTCCGCCAGACGCGCGGGTCGTTGAGTTGCGACCGGAAGAAGTCGAGGTCGGCCTCCTCGATGGGGTGGAGCGTGACCGTCTCGCCGCGCAGGAAGACAGGACCGGGCATACCCGAACACCCAGGCCCGCCGGGTTGACTCTTCCCGTGGCGTGCCAGGGATTCGCACAGGAGGTTCCCGACTGCCGGGCCACTCAGAGCCGGGCGGCGTGGTAGCGATACAGCGCCTCGCGGGCGAGGCCGACGAGGAACCGGTCGCCACCGATGGAGAGCCCGACGAGCCCGGCGAGGAAGACGATACCCCACGCGACACTCACGAGGGCAGCCGACCCCGGCGGCGCACCTGCGAGGAGTCGCCGGGCGATGACGATGGCGCCGTCGAGTGCGTCGACGAAGCGGCCGTAGCCCACGACGACGATGACGAGTCCGAACAGGGCGGCGATCCCGTCGACAGCGTGGCGGGCCGGCTCCGGACGGTGCTGGTCGAGGAAGGTGACGAGCACGTCGCGCGCGCCGAACTCCGGGGCGCGGCCCCGCTTCTGGCGGACGTACGAGACCACGACGGCAACCCCGAGGCCGACCCACAGGAGGGCCGCGAAACCCAGTCGGGCGCGCGAGGCCGTCGTCCCGGCGGCCTCCGCGAGCGGGCCCGCCAGCACCGGCGTCGCCCGGTGGACGACCAGCGCGAACAGGGCGAACGCGATGGCGGCCCGGAGGTGGCCGTACTCCGGGTAGCGGACGGTGAACGAGGGCCGTTCCATGCCCGTTCGGGGATTCGGAACGACTTGAGGTTCCCGGCCACCGAGGGTGGATCCTGCAGCAGGTATTTCCGACCATCAATCGACGGCCGACCCGTGAGACCAGTCTGGTTCCTGCGCGTCGAGGGCCTCGCGGTGCTCGGCGGCGCACTGGGGGGCTACTTCACGCTGGACGGACCGCTGTGGCTGCTCGCGCTGCTGGCGCTGGCGCCCGACCTCTCGATGGTGGGCTACCTCGCCGGGCCGCGGGTCGGGAGTCTCTCGTACAACGTCGTCCACACCTACACGCTCCCGCTCGCGCTCGGCGGGGTCGGCGCGTGGGCCGACATCCGTTTCGCCATGCTCGTGGCGGCCGTCTGGGCGGGCCACATCGGCGCCGACCGGCTGTTCGGCTACGGCCTGAAGTACGAGACCGGGTTCCGGGACACGCACCTGTCGACCCAGCCCATGCCGCCGGGGCTCGGGCGATCGGACTGAGCCGACGACGAACCGGACACCCGGGCCGGGAACGCCACGACTGAAGGGGGCGCCGCCCGCGACACCGCTATGGGCACGCCACTCTCGTCGCGGGAGGCACAGGCCGCCGAGGCCGTCGACCGGCTGTACGAGCAGTACCCCGAGCCGGAGATCTCGCTGCGCTTCTCGAACCGCCTCGAACTCCTCGTCGCGGTCGTCCTCAGCGCGCAGTGTACGGACGAGCGCGTCAACGAGGTCACAGCGGACCTGTTCCAGAAGTACCAGTCGGCCGCCGACTACGCGAACGCGAGCGAGGAGCAGCTCGCCGAGGACATCTACGGCATCACCTTCCACAACAACAAGGGCGGCTACCTGAAGGGTATCGGCGAGATCCTCGTCGACGAGCACGACGGCGAGGTGCCCGACTCGATGTCGGCGCTGACGGACCTCCCCGGCGTCGGCCGCAAGACCGCGAACGTCGTCCTCCAGCACGGCCACGAGGTCGTCGAGGGCATCGTCGTGGACACGCACGTCCAGCGCATCTCCCGGCGCCTCGGCCTCACGGAGGCGGAACGCCCGGAGGCCATCGAGCAGGACCTGATGGGCATCGTCGCCGAGGACGACTGGAAGGAGTTCACCCACCTCCTCATCAGCCACGGCCGCGAGACCTGCACCGCACGGAACCCCTCGTGCGGGGACTGCGTGCTGGCCGACATCTGTCCCTCGGAGCGGGGGGACGCCGAGGTCGACCTCGCCAGCGGCGAGGCGTGGTGACGAGCGGGACGACGCAGCTGGCCCGTCGGTGCGTGCTCACCCGTCAAGTCCCCCCGGCGCGCGCTGGCGGCTGTGCCGGAGGCCAGCTCCCGCCCAGCGCGCGAGGGCCGAGAAGCACAGGCCGGAGCGAAGCGGAGGCCAAGCATCGCAGGCGGCTGGTGAGGGACGAGGTCCACCGACCCGACCGACCCACGCCGAGGCGTCCGGCGACGCACCAGCGCCGCCGGGGTGTCATCAGGTCGGCCACCATCCCGGTGACTGCTCGACCCATTACCGATATATCAATACACTACGTCGTGCGAAGCGCATATTCAACGAAAAATTGCGAGTTCGTAGAGTAATAGCACGGATACTCGTTATGTGACGACGTACCGGAGGACGTACCGCGACAGTCCCGTCAGCCACGCGATGAGCCAGAAGAAGGTGTAGCCGAACACGCCGACCCGGAGCCGGGAGCGCCAGTGGCTCATCCGGTCGGAGCCGATCTCCTCCAGCAGCACGTCCTCGTCGTAGTCGTGGTAGAGGTCGTGTTCCCACTTCGCCCGGAAGATGCGGACGATGCCGGTGAACCCGAACAGGAGGAAGGCGTAGGCGGTGAAGCCGAGGAAGGCGTGGACCGCCGAGTAGCCCCCGAACTGGGCGGAGTGCCCCCAGATGCCGAACAGGCGGGGGAACATCCAGCCGACCAGCGGAACCGTCGTCAGGGTCAACCCCGTGAGGATGAACTTGAGGTGGTAGGTGAGGACGCCCCAGGTCACCGCCTCGGCGTCGATCATGATCCACGCGCCGTAGAGGAAGCAGGGGAGCGACAGCGTCACCGCCACGGCGACCAGCGTGGCGACGAGGGCGTCGGCGACCATCACCCGGCGCTAGGCGGGCAGGCGGTTTGAGGCTCCCGATGGCGGAAGGCGCGTCCACGGGGGCCGGAAGGGCCGACGCCGTCCGCTCCGGGCGTGTCCGCGGCCCGGCCCCCGGTCCGGCCGCATCCCCGATTCAGTCCTCGGTCCCGGCGAGGAGGTGGTCCATCAGGTTCGCCTGGGCACGGCGGAGGTGCTCGCCGACCGTCGAGGGGTCGAGGTCGAGCCGTTCGGCGATGTCGTCGGCGGTCGCCTCCCGGGGGACGTCGTAGTAGCCCAGCTCGTGGGCGGTCCGGACGACCTCCCGCTGGCGGGCCGTGAGGGCGTCGAGCGGTGCCGATGGTCCCTGGTAGTCCGCGAAGCGCTCGACCCGTGCATCGACGCCGACCTCGTCGAGTCGCTCGACCCCACGACTGATGTCGGCCTGCGAGCCGACGATGGCGACCTGTATCCCCCGCTCGTCCATCCCGCGGACGTCCCGGGTGATGACCTCCTGCTCGGGGAGTTCGGGGATGCGGAGTTCACAGAGGTAGGTCGCGCCGTCCCCGGACTCGGGGAGGCGCTCCCACCAGACGACCGGGTCGAGAGCGTCGAGTCGGCCGGCGGCCACCGGACGCTCGAGCCGCACGAGGACGATTCCGGTCGACCCCCGCCAGACGAGGTCGGTCACGTCACGGATCCCCGCCTCGTCGACGACCTCGAACAGGTCGCCCAGACCGAGCGTCTCCAGCTGGGCCCAGTCGAGCTGCAACACGGCCTCGCGCACGTCCGGCATCCGGGCGGCGATGTGTGGCCGACGGGCAAAGTCGTTCTGCCCCATGGCCGGAGCGCGTCGGAAACGGTTTACCGGGCGCAACCGTACGTTCGGGCGATGGCTGACCCCCGGTCGACCCCCAGCGAGGACGGCCCCGATGCCGACGACCCCCCGGCAGACGAGTCGGCCGCCGACCGAGGACACGACGGGGACGCGGCCGACGACGGCGGGTCGCCGGACGAGTTCTCCACCGAGGAGCTCCGGGCGCAGGTCGAGGAGAAGTACGATTTCGAGGACTTCAAACCGGAGGACATGAAGCGGATGTCCCCGGAGGAGTGGGACGCGGCGTTCGACCCCGAGACCTGGATCACCGGCGAGGAGCTGATGGACCGGGTGGAGGCCGACATCAAGGCCGCCGTCGTCCGCCGCGACGTGTTCGCCCGTATCGAGCGGCTGGACGACCCCGACCGCATCGTGGCCTACTCCGACGAGGGGTACGCCGTGGTCTACGGGGACGGGAGCATCGAGGGCTCGGGCACGGTCCTGCGCGACGTGAAGCCAGTCGTGGCGCTCTGTTCGATGGAGGAGTACGAGCCCGACGAGATGCCGGACGGCGACCTGCTGCCGGACCCCATGGAGGTGCCGGAGGGGAGCGGCGAGCGCGGGAACCTGATGCTGCAGATCGTCGCCGGCATCCAGCTCCTCGCCGGGCTGGTCCTGCTCGGCGGCGGTGTCCTCTCCGCGCTGGACGGCACCGAGGGGAGTTCCATCCTCGTCATCGCCGGGGTGGGCTTCCTCTTCATCGCGTTCGTCCTCTTCTTCACGGTGGCGAACGCCCGGCTCTCGGACAAGTTCCGGGCCGAGGAGTACCGCAACCGGCTCCGGGCCATCGGCGTAGAGGGCGAGGATCGGCCGGAGTTCATGGACGACCTCGTGGCCGAGCACCCGGAGCTGGTCGAGCCCGACGACGAGGACGGCGAGACGGCCGCCTGAGACCGGCCGACCGGCGATTGCAGCGGGGTTGATACGCCGCCCTCGAACCGGCGTGTCTGCCGCCTTCGGACCCGACCGCGGCCGGGGCGACGGCCCCGCGTTCGGTGAGTTTATAGGCGCGTAAACCCGAGTCCGTGGTGTATATGAACAGACGGGAGTTTCTGCGGACCGGCGCCGGGGCGACCGCGGTCGCCGCGGCGGCGTCCGCCAGCACCGCGGGCACGGCCAGCGCCCAGGCCGCCGAGGTCGCCGTCGGCCCCGGCGGCAACCTCGTCTTCGAGCCAGCGGAGGTGTACGTCGCACCCGGCGAGACCGTGAGCTGGAGCTGGGACTCGGACAACCACAACATCCAGGTCCTCAACCAGCCCGACGGCGCCGAGTGGGAGGGCACGGAGGGTGAAAAGACGGTGACGTACAACACCGGCCACACCTACGAGTACACCTTCGAGACGACGGGCACCTACGAGTACCAGTGCTTCCCGCACGCGCCGTCGATGGCCGGACAGGTCATCGTCAACGAGAGCGGGGAGGCGCCCTCCAGCGGCGGGCAGAAGGAGGCCGACCCCAAGCACATGGGGGTCCCCATCCAGGCGCACTTCGTGGGCATCGCGACCATCCTCGCCATCTTCGTGTCGCTGATGTTCACGTTCTTCCTGCTCAAGTACGGCGAGAGCCCGCACGCGAGCGGAGGTGACTGACATGAGTTCCGGCAACAACACCTACGGCGCGATCCACCGCTACGAGCCCCCGAGCGAGTCGACGGCGGCGCTCATCGGCATCGTCCTCCTGACGGTCGTCGAGGTCGTCTTCGTCGGCCTGTTCACCTACGGGCTCGTCGCCGGGTGGGGCCTGAGCGAGTTCGGGAACATGTTCCTGGGCGGGATGCTCGCCGTCATCTTCCTGGACCTGGCGTTCATCCTGCTGCTGTACCGGAAGGAGTTCCTCCCCGACGTGATGATCGTCAAGAAGCGCCGGCGGAAGTGGGAGGACCTCTACGTCCGCGAGGAGGACATGTACGGAACCGATTCGCTACCCGACGCCTGGGAGTCGGTGAAGCGCGCGGTGTACCCCTACTACAAGAAATAATGAGCGCAGACGACAAGTACCCGGCCGAGAGCGGCCGACGGCGCTTCGTCAAGGGCGTCGTCGGGAGCGCGACCCTGGCCGGAATCGGTACCGGCTCGGCGGTCGCGGTCAACACCGCTACCTCCTCGTCCGGGGCCGGCGGCGGTATCACACAGTACTTCGCCATCGAGAACACCGACGGCCCCGCCCCGCGCGGGATGCCGCAGGTGCCGGTCCGGAAGAACTCCAGCGGCGAGCTGGAGGGCATCTGGCCCGACACCGTCGAGGACGGCGTCGCGCAGATGGAGCTGGGCGGCTCGACGTACTCGTCGGCCGCGTTCCAGTACTGCGGCGTGCAGACCTACCCCGGTGTGCAGCCCGACGCCGACCAGAACAACGTGTTCAAGGCGGCTGCCTCGCCGCCGTACGACTGGCAGTCCGAGGAGGTGGAGGCGGGCGACCCCATCACGGCGGACCTGTTCGAGGACTTCCGTGAGTGGAACGGCGGCATCGGCAAGTCCGGGCTGGGCAAGCCCGCGATGGCGACCTGGCGCTCCGAGGACGTGCCGCCCTCCTCGACGATTCCGGTACAGGTGCTCCGGTCGCCGAAGATCATCGAGATGCGCGAGAACCCGCCGGAGGGCATCGACGGGAACTGGCTGCGCGCCTCCACCACCGAGGACGGCTTCATGGCGTGGGTCGACAAGTGCACGCACTTCTGCTGCGTGCCGGCGTTCAAGGCCTACGAGGGCAGCGCGAAGTTCGGCGGCGAGGACGCCGTCTACTGCCAGTGCCACCAGTCCATCTACGACCCCTTCAGCATCCAGCGAGTCTCGTTCGTCGCGCTCCCGCGGCCGAGCGAGTGACGGGGCGCGAACCACGGCTATAAGTCGCATCGGCACTAACGAACGGGCAGGCGGAACCCCCGGAAACCGGGAGACGGGAACACAACATGAGTCTGGAACGCAAAGACGACTTCGACCACGAAGGCTGGATGAAGGAGCGGGACCTCACGCCAGTCGAGACGGTCTACCTCACGACCCTGATGTGGCTCGACAAGCGGCTCCGCATCGTTGATTACCTCGAACTGCTCGAGGACCTGTACTACAAGATCAACATGCAGATGCCGAAGAGCCACACGGAACAGTACAACCTGGACAACAAGTTCTGGTACTGGTACCCACTGTACGCGCTCGGGAGCTTCAGTACCATCGCCTACGTAGTGGCAGCCATCTCCGGCGCACTGCTGGGCTTCTACTACTCGCCCGCGACCACGGGCGACCCCTCGACCGCGTACAACTCCATCACGTTCATCATGACCGACCTGCGCTTTGGCTTCTTCCTCAGGAGTCTCCACCGCTGGTCGGCACAGGTGATGGTCGCGGCGGTCTTCCTCCACATGCTGCGCGTCTACTTCACGGGCGCGTACAAGGAGCCCCGCGAGCTCAACTGGATCATCGGCATCGTGCTCATCTCGCTGACGATGGTCTTCGGGTACACGGGCTACCTGCTCCCGTGGGACCAGCTGGCCTTCTGGGCCGGGCAGATCGGGGTCGAGATGGCGTTATCTGTGCCGCTGGCGGGTGAGTGGGTGGCCCAGCTACTGTTCGGCGGGTTCACCCTGAGCCAGTCCACGTTGCAGCGGATGTACATCCTGCACGTGTTCTTCCTGCCGTTCATCACGACGGCGCTCATCGCCATCCACATCGGCATCGTCTGGATGCAGGGCATCGCGGAGCCGCACTGATCAACAATGACCGACGAACACACCACCACGGACGAGGAGACGGAGACAGCCACCGACGGTGGGCAGGAGGCGGCGGCCGACGGGAGCGGCATCGTCGCCCCCGACGACGAGACGCCCACCTGGCGCGAGCGCAAGGAGCGCACGCAGGGCCTCTCGCAGCTCACC
This sequence comes from Haloglomus litoreum, assembly GCF_029338515.1. GTDB lineage: Archaea > Halobacteriota > Halobacteria > Halobacteriales > Haloarculaceae > Haloglomus > Haloglomus litoreum. Next base: position 3,000,419 of record NZ_CP119988.1, read on the forward strand.
TACGAGTACTTCGAGCGGGCCCGCCGCGAGGACCAGGACCTCCGGACCGAGAGCGACTACGTCGAGCGCGACGTGCTCGCGTTCCCGGTCTGGCCCCACGAGATGATCCGGAACCTGGCGCTGACGAGCTTCTTCGTCGGCATGATCATCTTCCTGTCGGCGGCGCTGCCGCCCCACATCGGGGCGCCGGCGAACCCCTCGCAGACCCCGGCGGTCATCCTGCCGGACTGGTACCTCTACTGGTCGTTCGGCCTGCTCAAGCTCGGCCCGCTCAACCCCGAGCTGGCCCTGCTGGGCGGCCAGAAGCTGATGGCCGACCGGACCTACGGCGTCGTCGCCAACCTGGTCGTCGTCGGCTTCATCGCCATCGTCCCCTTCCTGAACAAGGGGGCGGCCCGCCGACCCGTCGAGCAGCCGTTCTGGGCGGCCGTCGGCGTCTTCGGCGTCCTGTTCGCCATCACCATCAGCGCGCTGTCGGTCAAGAACCTCGCGCCCATGGACGCGCACCTGCTGTTCGACCTGACGTTCCTGGTGCCGTTCGTCGGTGGCTTCCTCTCGTACGCGGTGTTCAAGTCGATGCGCGAGGGGTACATGTTCGAGCTGAACCGGCGCTACTACCGGCTGCGGCCGCCGAAGTGACGCCGTAGCGTCCCGTTCCTCACCGTCCCCGTCTCTCATCACGTCCACACCGCACGTCCGACAGCGACGCGGCTCGCCGTCCCTCGCGCACGTCCTCCACGACGCGGCGGTCGGGCGCTCCCCGATTGGCCGGCGCTCCGCCCGTGCCCGACCAGCAGCACCCTGCCGGACTCTCAACCCTCAAGTGCGTCGCTCGCCTAGGTCGGCCGATGACGGACAGCGAGGCCGAGGCGTCGGCGGGCGCCGGGGACCCGGCACCGGACCACGCACCCGACCCGGAGCTCAAGGAGGGGCCGTCGGTCTCGGACGCCGAGGTCGACCCCGAGGGTGCGGGCGGCCGGGACGTGGTCGTGCCGCTGGCGCTGTACAAGCGCATCACCGTCTTCTCGACGCTGTTCGCCGTGGTCGCGGTGCTGGCGGGGTTCGTCCTGCTCGACACCGCGACCGGCCGCGCGAGCCGCGAGTTGAGCGAGGTCAACGTGGTGCTGGCGGTCGCTGGCCTGCTGAGTATCGGCGCCGGCGCGGCGGTGTACGCCTTCTCGACACGGTTCCGGACGGCGGGAATGGGAAACCCTAAAGACGGCGAGAACTAAGCGCGAGTATGGCAGACGAGTTCGCCAAGGGCTTCGGTATCCTCGTGACAGCGGGGCTGGGCTGGATGACGCTCGCCGGCTGGTACACCACGGCCGGCTTCGAGGACACACAGCTCATCGCCCCGGAACCGGCGGCCGCGAACTTCTACGACACCGTGGCACTCCTGCTGAAGGACGTCCTGTTCTGGTTCGCCATCATCGGGGCGATCACCTTCTGGGTCGTCATCCCGGCGATGCGGGAGGCCCGTCGCGCCTTCGAGGGCGAACCGGAGAACTGAGCCGCCGCCGTTCGACATCCTCTGCACCGACCGTCGGTCCCTTCCTCACGCCTGCTTCGACCGGGAGCGACGCGAACCACCACGTCTACCGGGGACTCGGCCGTGGCTCAGACCTCGCGCTCGACCACGAACCGGGTGAAGTCGGCGAGTTGCTCGGCCGGTCCCGGTTCGAGGTCGGCCTCGTCGAGGTGGTCGCGGGCGTCCGCGGCGAGCGCCTCGGCCTGCTCGCGCGCGTACTCGACGCTGCCGGTCGATTCGATGATCTCGATGGCCTCGCGGACCTCGGCGTCGGTGTTCTCGTCGCTCCAGAGGATGTCGACGAGCCGCTCGGCGTCGTCGCGGTCGGCGTTGGTGACCGCGTGGATGACGGGCAGGGTCTTCTTGCCCTCGCGGATGTCGTTGCCGACACCCTTGCCGAAGTCGCCGCCGGCCTCCATCGCGTGCTCGATGTCGAGGATGTCGTCGGCGATCTGGAAGGCGACGCTCATCGACTCGGCGAAGCGGGCGACGTGGAGTTCGTCGTCCTCGTTGTCCGTGATGATGGCGGCCAGCCGTGCGACGATGCGGCCCAGCGCGCCCGTCTTGCACGCGGACATCTCCAGGTACTCCGCCTCCGTGAGGTCGACCTCGCGGGCGTTGTGCCACCGGATGTCCATCCCCTGGCCGAGATGGGTCCGGTTGAGCTCGTGCATCAGCATCTCGTAGGCCGCGAGCCGGGTCTCCGCGTCGAGCTCCGCGGGGTTCCGGGTGAGTACCTTCAGCGGGAGGAAGTACATCGCGTTGCCGGCGTTCAGGGCGATATCGACGCCGAACTCGTGGTGGAGGGCGGGCTCGCCACGGCGCATCGTCGCGCCGTCCTCGACGTCGTCGACGATGATGGTCCCGTTGTGGAGGATCTCCGGGATACAGGCGTACTGGAGGTAATCGTGGGGGTCCTCGCCGAACCCCTCGACGAGGACCAGCAGCAGGACCGCGCGCCACCGCTTGCCGCCGCGGTCGAGGAGGTTCCAGATGGGGTCGGCCAGTGCCGTCTGGATGGCCTCGGGGTCGTACTGGTAGGCGGCAGGGCCGAAGAAGTCGGTGAGGTAGTCCGCGTCGACCTCGCGGGGGAGCAGCTCCTCGATGGTCTCGTCGACGACCGGCCGCCACTCCGCGAGTACCTCGCGCATGGGCAATCGGAATCCGGGACCGGACTAAACGCTTGCGCGTCGCTCCGGCGTCCATCGGGCCACGGTGACCATCGGCGGCCGGAGGGGGTCGCAGTCAGTACGGCCAGTCGCCGGTCACCTGCAGGCCCTCCGCGTAGTCCTCGGCGTCGAGTTGTGCGGCGATGGCCTCGGGCTCGCGGTGTGCGACCGTCGTCCCCTCGTCCGCGAGGTGGACGACCAGTTCGGTGATGAGGACGGCCTGCTCGCGGAGGGTCCGTGGCTCCAGTTTGTCCAGCGTGTCGGCCCGGGTGTGCCCCCAGCCCCGGTCCGCGGAGCCGGTCTCGCTCGTCAGGTGGTAGCCGGGGACGCCCCACTTGACGTACTGCCAGTGGTCGCTGTGCGGGCCCAGGCGGGGCGTCGTCGCGATGGGGTGGTCGAACCGGTCGGCGACCACCCCGACCGCGTCCCGGAGTCCGTCGAACCCGTGCGTGTAGGCCTTCAGCGTCCGCGCGACGCCGACGCCGTCGTTGTTGACGACCGCCACCACGTCGTCGTGGGCGCGCTCCTCGGCGTCGTACCCCGAGCCGAGCAGCCCCACCTCCTCGGCACCGAAACAGACCACGTGGACCCGGGTGTCGAGTTCGGCCTCGCGCGCGGCCAGCGTCCGGGCGAGTTCGACGACCATCGCCGTGCCGGCGCCGTTGTCGCCCGCGCCCTCGGCGATGTCGTGGGCGTCGACGTGGCTCGTCAGGAGGACCGCCTCGTCGGTATCGGGCCCGAGGTCGGCGTGGACGTTCTGGCTCGTCGCCGGGGGCGTCTCGCAGTCGACCCGGACCGTCACGGGCTCGCCCGCATCCCGACGTGCGAGGCGGGCGCCAACCTCCTTCGAGACGCCGACAGCGGGGATGTCGCCGATGGGTGCGCCGGGCGTCCCGACGCTGCCGGTCGGCGCGAGGCAGCCCTCGACGTGGTTGCGGAAGACGAACGCCGCCGCGCCGCCCTCGACCGCACGGTAGTACTTCTCGCGCCGGTGGAGGAAGCGGTCGTACCACCCGGGCACGTTCGAGGCCGCCATGACGACCGCCCCCTCCAGGTCGCGGTCGAAGTCCCCGGGGAGGCCGTGGCCCACGTCGACCAGTTCGCCGCTCACCTCGCCCGCTGGCGAGCGCGGGAGGGCGATGCACTCCTCGGAGCCCGCGGCGGCCTCCACCGAGGACGAGCCGCGGACCCACCCCTGGATGTCGAACTCGTCGAGATGGGCGTCGCGCGCGCCGACCGCCGCCAGCGCGTCACGGGTCGCCTCGGCCGCCTCGCGCTCGCCCTCGCTCCCGGCCATCCGGTTCCCGATGTCGACCAGCCGCTCCAGGTGGTCCCAGCCGACATCGCTCGTGAACGTCTCGCCGATCCAGTCTGCCATGGCACCGTCGGGGGGCGGCGAGGTCAAAAAGGGCGGCGCCCCGCGTCGAGCAGGGCGGGCGGGAACCCGACCGGAGCCCCCAGGGGCGGAGGTGAGTCGTTTTGCCCCCGGAGAAGTGGGCGCCGATTGGAAAGTTTGAAACGCGCATACGACCGAACGTGGGGTATGGCCGAGCCACTCGTCAACCTCTTCGGGCCCGTGGATACGTTCCTGGGGCCGTACATCGAGTACGTCCTGCTGGCGCTGCTGGTGGTCAACATCGGTGCCCGGGCGCTCGAGTACGAGCGCATCAAGAGCCAGGTCGCCGACGGCGGCGCCGACGCGGTCAGCCGGCATCCGCTCCGCGTCGGGACGAACTTCCTGCTGCTGGCGGGGTCGTTCTACTACCTGACCGTCCACCACCACGGCGGGATGGTGTTCTCGATCCTCGTGCTCGGACTGTTCCTGACGGACCTGTTCGAGTTCGAGTCCCGGAAGGTGGAGGCCCGCCGGGAGATCGACATCGAGCGCCCGAAGGGCGCCATCGCCGCCTCGCTGCTCGCGCTCATGTACATCGGCTACCAGACGGTGTTCTTCATCATCGAACCCGTCTGGTCCTCGGTCGTCTGAGCGCGCCCGGACGACAGCCGACCGCGGTTCTCCGATACGCTTCTTCTGGTGCCCGACCACCACGCCCATCCTGCAGTCACCCGGCCAGCGGCGGCGCTTCCGGGGCGTCTTTCCGGGGGCTTATGTCGTCGCCCGCCGACGGTTCCGGACATGAGCGACGAGGGGGTCCTCCGGCGGCTCGGCGTGGTCGGCGACGGGGAGGTCGCCCGGGCCGTGCTGGGGGCCGCCGAGCGGGCCGGACTCGACACCGTCGAGGGAGGGGCCCGTGCGATGGCCGAGGAGCGCAGCGTCGACGCCATCGTGACGGTCGGGGAGTCGGCGCTGACCGCGCTGGCACGGCACGGCGTCTCGGCCGCCATCCTGCCCGTGGGGGCAGTGTCGGGCGTGGGGGCGGTTCCGTCGCCGGCAGCCGAGCGGGGCGTCGGCTCGCTCGTCGCGGGCGAGTTCGAGGTGTCCGAGCATCCCGTGCTGGCCACGAGCGGGCCGCTGGACGATGTGCGCGCGCTGTTCGACCTCACGCTGGTCACCGAGGAGGCCGCACGTATCTCCGAGTACACGGTACGCTCGGGGACGACGACCGTCCGGCAGTTCCGCGCCGACGGCGTCGTGGTCGCGACGCCGGCAGGGAGTTCGGACTACGCGCGGGCCGCGGGCGGGCCGGTGGTGGGCGCCGGGACCGGCGTGGTGAGCGTCGTCCCGATATCCCCGTTCGCGACGGACACGGACCACTGGGTGCTGGCCGACGACTCGGTCGTGCTCCGCGTCGACCGCGACGAGGCACCGGTCGAGCTGCTGGCCGACGGCCGCTCGGCCGGCCGCGTGGCCCCGGGCGAGGACGTCCGGCTCCGACCGACGGACAGCGTCCGCCTGCTGCAGGTCCCGGAGGGCCGCTCCCCGTTCGACGAGCGGGGGGTCCCGGCCGACCGATAGGACGACGGCCCCGTGCCGGGGACCGCGGCCACGGCCCCACGACGGCGCCCCCGGCCCGGCGGAACGGGGGTGCGGTCGGCGAGTGCACGGCGGCCTCGAACCGATATATTCAGGGGCGGGTAGTAGCTAGGCACAGGCATGACAGGACACGACTCGTCCGCCGGGGAGGTCAGCCGTCGCGGCTTCCTCCGCGCGGCGACCGGCGGCGCGGCGGCCGCGGGCACGGTCGCTGCCACGAGCGGGAGCGCCGCGGCCCAGGCCGCCACCGTCACCGTCGGTCCCGGCGGTGACCTCGTCTTCGAACCCGCGACCGTCTACGTCGCCCCCGGCGAGACGGTGACGTGGGAGTGGGACTCGAACAACCACAACATCGTCGTCAACTCCCAGCCCGAGGACGCCAACTGGGAGGGGACCGAGGGGCCCGAGACGCAGACGTACGACGAGGGCCACACCTACGAGTACACGTTCGAGACGACGGGGGAGTACGAGTACGTCTGCTTCCCGCACGCGCCAGGGATGGCCGGCAAGGTCGTCGTCAACGAGGACGGCGCCTCCCCGACGCCGGAGCCGGTCAGCGGTCCGCCGGAGATCCCGGACTCGGCGAAGACGCTCGGCATCGCCACCGTCTTCGGGATGCTGTCGACGCTCGGATTGGCTTACTTTTTCATGAAATATGGAGGAGATTACGAAACTCCCGACGAATAGATATCAGTTATCGAGATATTCTCGGATATAATCCTCGTTATTATCGATAATACGGTCGAGGATTGTACTATCGAGCTGAGGTGGTTGTGCGGCCTCTTGACGAGAGCTACATCTCCCATCATTCCGGTCTGATACGCCAGCAGTCCGGCTGAGTCGAAGAATCGTCGAGCAGGAGGGGCACTCGACAGGGTCGGAAGAGTTCGATAGATCTTCGCCACACGATCTACAGGTGCTCAGTCGGGGACGTCCCACTTCGAGCGAGTTCTCCCCAGTTAGCTCATACTGTGATAGTACCGACCGGAGATGCTCGTCGTCCGAGACGTGGCTGTATCGCTGGAATCTCGTCGAATCGGGTTTCCAGCCGACCATGAAGCAGATTTGCTGAGTCCCAAGACCATCTCGAACCATCTGGGTGATAGCAGTATGTCGGAATCGATGTGGGTGGACCTTCTCGGGGTCCACGTCAGCCTCACGTGCAAGTTCTCGGAGAGCCCTGTGGGCCGCTCGAGGAGAAAGGACTGTTCCTGCATCGACGCCGACGCTTTCCCCCTCTCGAATGCAGAAGAACGGAGCAGAATCATCCTCCGCACACGGGTGCTTGCGTTTCCAGGCTCTGAAGAAAGGGGTGGCCCACATCAAGGGGCGCACACCGGACGCACCTTTCAGTCCAACCGCTTCGTCGTTCAACCTCATGAGCCCAATCGAGCTTGATAGGTCGATGTCACGGACACGGAGCGAACAGATCGCACTAATTCGCTGACCAGTAGCAAGTAGACCAGCGGCCAGAGCCGTATCCCTGGGACGGTTCTCGACAGAAACCAACCCGGTCGACTCCTCGCGAGTGAGCAGGTCATCGCCCGTGATTGCGGTCTGGACGGGCTGTCCGATTTCGATTTCACTTGCCCAGTCCCGTCCCAACCAGTCGAAGTACCCCCGAAGATACGTTCTGTAATTTCGAACGGTCCCAGAAGCGTATCCATCTTCAGGGGCCTCGGGGTGGGCACCAGACTCCAGGTCGTCCACGAACTGCCTCACCTCCTCGAGACCACAGAGTTCACGGAGTGGAACCTCGGAACGCTCAGCGAGCAATCTGAGATTGTAGACCTTGTTGAAGATAGTCTGCAGGCCGTTATCCGTCTCCGTTCGCAGATACTCGAAGTACCTGCACATCTGCTGCCGTTCATCCGAGGTGAGTGATTCTGATTGTTCGAGGAGTCGGAGCTGATTCTGCAGGCGTTCCTCCAGATTGGAGGGGTCATCGACGGAGTTCACACTGAACCGCTCTCCTTCCATATCGGTTATAAAATCTAGCCGTCTCGCAGGATTGGGTCAGGAAGGATTAAATCGGATTCAGAGCGCGTCGTCCGGCTCGTGGCGGTCCGCCATCCGCCCGGCCTCGGCCGCGTACTGTTCGACGAGTTCTGGGTCGCCCACGTCACCGAGGTTCCCCGGTTCGACCTCGACAGCGGCCGTCGTCTCCCGGTGGTCGCCGGTGAACGACGTGAGTGCCCGCTCCTTCCGGTAGTACCGCGTGCCGTCGGGCGTCGCGTAGGTCAGGATGATGAGGTTCTGCTCGTCGTCGGAGTAGGTCCGCTCGACGAGCCACACGCGCACCGTCTCGGTCGCCGACGCGGCATCTGTTTCACTCTGATTCATACCGCAAACTAGTCGGTAGAGCACCATCACGCTTCCGCCGGTTCCCAGCTCGTGAGGTCGGCCGGAAAACCAGCGGCTCGGAACCGTCTCAGACCGAGTCCGGCGAGGTGTGGATCTCCAGGTCCACGTCCCGGGATTCGCCCTCGAGGTCGGCGACGATGCGCCGGACGATGCGCTCGGCCTCCTCCTGGATGAGCGGTTTCACCCGCTCGATCACCCAGCCGATGGAGACGAAGCGCGGGAGGTCGACGGCGTCCTCGTCGGCCGAATCGGGGAAGAACTGGATCTGCAGGCGGACCCGGGTGGCGTGCTCGCGGTCCGGCGGCACCGCCTCGTCGGGTAGCGCCTCGACCACCCATCGCCCGCGCGCGTCGATGTCCTTGACGACCGTCCAGTCCAGCCGGTCGGGCGGCTCGACCGCGACCACCCGTGACCGTGCGGTGTAGGTCAGCTTCCACCACGCGAAGTGGAGGTCGTACTCCGTGCCGGGGCCGCCGTCACCGTGCTGGTCCACGCGGTCGAGGTACTCCGAGTAGCGCGCGTAGCCCGGGAAGTCCACGAGGAAGGCGTGGGCCTCCTCGGGGGTGATGTAGACGACGGTACTGACCTCGACGGTGTCCACGCCCGGGAATCGGGCCCACAGGCCGTAAGGGTTCCGCGCCGAAACCGGCAGGTTCCTGACGGGCGGTGGTCGACTGACAGGTATGTCCGACGAAGACGACGCGAGTTCCGACGGCACGGGTCCGGACGTGGTCGTGGTCGGTGGCGGCGTCGCCGGTCTGACGGCGGCCGTCTTCACGGCCCGGGCTGGACTGGAGACGCTCGTGGTCGACGACGGAGAGTCCATCCTCCGGCGCAACGCCCATCTGGAGAACGTCCCCGGCTTCCCGGCCGGCGTGAACGCGCGGCTGTTCCTGGACCTGCTGGCGGAGCAGGCCGGGAAGAGCGGTGCGGCGTTCCACGAGGGTCGCGTGACGGGACTCGACCCCGACGACGAGGCCCACGCCGTCCGCGTGGAGGGCAGCGACGGTGAGCAGGTGCTGACGGCCCCGTTCGTCGTGGCCGCGTCCTGGAGCGACGCCTCCTATCTCGAGGGGACCGGTGTCGCGCTGCTGGAGCGGGGCTCGAAGACCTACGCCGACACGGACGACGACTGCGGCCGGACCGCCGTCGACGGGCTGTACGCGGCCGGGCGGCTGGCGACGAAGGCCCACCAGACCGCCGTCTGCGCGGGTCACGGCGCGGAGGTCGGTCTCGCGGTCATCGAGGACAGCGACACGGCGTTCTACCACGACTGGGTCGCCCCCGAGGGCTACTTCACCGACCGCGACCGTGAGGTGCCGCCGGGCTGTGAGGAGATCGACGAGGAGGAGTGGAACGCACGGGCCGCGGCCGCCCGCGAGCGGATGCGCGAAGCGTTCGCCGACCCGCACCCGGACGACCCGACGATGCACCCCAGCGTCGTGGCGAAGCGAGCGCGGGAGGAGGACGGATAGTTCGTTTGGATCGTAGATATTACTATAGACCGACTGGCGTTACTTCATAATCAGGAATTGACGAGTTATGAACAGACTACCCAGTCAGTAGCCAGTCAGTCCGCGCGTGAACGCGGCGTAGCCGACGATCAGGAAGGCGAGGCCGATGGTGACCCCGAGAGCCGTCATCAGGTCCCCACCGGTACCACAGGCCCCCGTGGTGAGCGAGCCGACCAGGCAGCCCCGTTCGCCGAGGACGGGTGACGCCGCCACGAGGACCAGTCCGAGGAGGGCGAGCGCCGGGCCCGTGACCACGTTCGCTTGGCGCATACGCGGAACGGGTGGGCAGACCCTGTTATAGCTTTCGCCGGGTGGAGTGGCGTTCGAACCGGGGAGCATGGCTGATCGGCGACCGTGGGGCGGGTTGCGAAGCAGGTCCCCCGACGCGCACGGAGCGCCCGGTGCGGGGGACTCAATACCCCGTCGGGCCAACGGCGGGCTATGCTGGAGGGTGTGAACGTCGCGCTGGGGGTGTCGGGCTCCATCGCGGCGGTGAAGACGGTCGAGCTGGCACACGAGTTGCGCCGCCACGGGGCCGAGGTGCGCGCTGTCACCACCGACGCCGCGACGGGCATCATCCACCCGTGGTCGCTGGAGTTCGCCACCGAGAACGATGTCGTGACCGAGATCACGGGCCGGGTCGAGCACGTCGAGCTCTGCGGCCGGGAGGGCTGGGCGGACGTGTTCCTCGTCGCGCCGGCCACGGCCAATACGGTCGGGAAGATCGCGGCGGCGGTCGACGACACCCCGGTCACGACCTGCGCGACGGTCGCGCTGGGCGCGGACGTACCGCTGGTCGTCGCGCCGGCGATGCACGAGCCGATGTACGACCATCCGGGCGTCCTCGAGTCGCTGGACCGGCTGGAGGGGTGGGGCGTCGACTTCGTCGACCCGCGCATCGAGGAGGGGAAGGCGAAGATCGCCACCGAGGCCGACATCGTCACCGAAGTCGCCCGGGCGGCGGGCCCGGACCCGCTGGCCGGCCGGGAGGTGATCGTCACGAGCGGCGCGACGAGCGAGCGCATCGACCCCGTTCGGACCATCACCAACCGTGCCTCGGGGCGGACGGGTCGCGCGGTGGCGCGGGCGTGCTACGTGCGCGGGGCGGACGTGACGCTCGTCCACGACGGCCCGGACGAGGCGTACGCGACCGTAGAGCGGGTCGAGAGTGCCGCGGAGATGCTCGAGGCCGTCGAGGCACACGCCGACGACGCCGACGCGCTCGTGAGCGCGGCGGCCATCTCGGATTACACGGTCGCCGGGAGCGACGAGAAGATCCGCTCCGGTCAGGACCTCACCCTCGAACTCGAACCGACACCGAAGCTCATCGACACGGTCCGCGAGGCCCACCCCGACCTCACCATCGTCGGGTTCAAGCTGGAGACGAGCGGCGACGACGACGCGCTGGTGGGGAAGGCCCGGGAGACGCTCGACCGTGCGGGCCTGGCCTTCGTCGTCGGGAACGACGCCTCGGTCCTGGGCGAGGCGGAGACGCGGACCCTGTTCGTCCGAGAGTCGAGCGTGAGGGAGTTCGTCGGCAGCAAGGACGGCCTCGGACTGCGGGTCGCCGAGGAACTGGCCGCCGAACTGGACGCGGCGTCTGACGGCGACGGGAACTGACTCCCCGGGCGGCGAGCGGCGACAGCCGGCCGGACACTTCAACCCCCGGCTGGCTTCGGCACAATCGACACCTTCCTGACTCCCCGTTCAGCGCGTATGCAGCCACTACCCGACAGCAGCGCGGTCGGCGGCTACCTCCTGCCGACGGCCATCGCGGCGGTGCTGGTGCTCGTGCCGCTGTTCCTGGGGGGAGTGGTTGGGTACCGGACGGTGGGTCGGACGAGCGACCGCCTCCGCGCGGGGGCACGGGCGGGCGCCGCACTCACCGTCCTCGCCACGGCCGGGGTGGGGCTCTACGCGTTCACCGTCCTGCCGGGGGCCTCCGGGTACGACGTGTCGACCCTGCTGACGCTCCTCCCGACGCTTGGCATCGCCTGGGTCCTGTTCGCCGGGCTCTACAGCGTCTGCGTGTCGGTCATCGGGAGCGTCCTGGGCGGGTACATCCGGAGGCGGGCGACGTACGCCTCGGCCTGAGGGGCCGACGCGAACGCTTAACACCCGACCAGCCGACCCGCCCGGCATGCTCGAGGACACGACGGCGCTGGTGACCGGCGCCTCCCAGGGGATCGGCCGCGAGATCGCGACGACCTTCGGCGGCTACGGCGCGAACGTCGTCTGTGCCGCCCGGAGCGCGGACGCCATCGACGAGACCGCAGCGGCGGTCACGGACGCGGGCGGCGAGGCGGTCGCCGTCGAGACCGACGTGACCGCGGAGGACGACGTGGCGGCCGTGGTCGAGGCGACGGTCGACGAGTTCGGCGGCCTGGACTGTCTCGTCAACAACGCCGGCATCGGCGGCCCCGTCCAACCGGTCCACCGTATCGACGCCGACGCGTTCCGCCGGACCCAGGAGGTGAACGTCGTCGGGCCGTTCCTCTGTGCGAAACACGCCGAGGAGCACCTGCGCGAGTCCGACCGGGGCAGCGTAATCAACATCGGCTCCATCGGCGGAAAACGGCCGTATCCCAACCGCCTGGCGTACGCCGCCTCGAAGATGGCGCTTGTCGGGATGACGCGGACGCTGGCCTATGAACTCGGTCGGGACGGCGTCACCGTCAACACCGTCCTGCCGGGGCCCATCGAGGGCCCGCGTGTCGAGGAGATGGTCGCAAAGCAGGCCGAACTGGCCGGTGTCGAGCGGGCCGAACCGGCAGACATCGGCCCCGACGACTTCGCGCTCGCGGAGTTCATGCTAGATGCGAGCGAGGTGGCAGAGCAGGTCGCGTACCTCGCCAGCGAGCGAGGCCGCCACATCACCGCCCAGGAAATCGGGGTCGACGCTGGCGGGACCTGGTACTGAGGCCGCCCAGGAGTGAGGATGCCGGCCGACGAGCGGAGCGACCGCCGACTCAGTCGTCGGCGGGGTCGGTGGCCTCGCCCTCGGTTGGGTCGTCGACCCCGTCGCTGCCGCCCGGCCAGCTCACGTCGCCGGCGAAGTCGACGCCCATCCGCTGGGCGGCCCGGCTGATCATGTGCGAGCCCGTCGGGGCCGTGACGAACAGGAAGACGATGCCGACCAGCGAGACGAGGCCGGCACCGCGCGGCCCGAAGTAGGCCGTGTTGGCCAGCAGGATGGAGGCGGCGCCGATGGTGGTCGCCTTGCTGGTGGCGTGCATCCGGTTGTAGACGTCCGGGAGCCGCATGAGGCCGACCGTCCCGATGATGAGGAAGAACGCCCCGAGCGCGACCAGCGCGACGACGACGGCGCCACGGATGGGGCCGACGGTCGGCGCGCCGCCGCCCTCCGTGACGAGGACGACAGGGTCGAGCGTGCGGGCGAGCGCGGGCAGCGTGGTGGCTGCGGTGGTCGGTCCGGTCATCATTCGATGATGTCCCCCTCCGTCACGTAGCGGGCGACGGTGATGGTACTGATGAAGCCGATGATGGCGAGGACGAGGGCCACGTCGGCGAACAGGCCGCGGGCCGTGAACATCGCGTACAGCGCGGCGATGGCGACCACGTTCGTCCCGATGACGTCCAGCGCGACGACGCGGTCGGGCGTCGTCGGACCGACGATGACGCGATAGCTCGCCACGAGGGTCACCGCTGCCGAGAGCACGAGGCCCGCGAGCATGACGGGGTCGAGGAAGGCCGGTTCACTCGCCATCGGACTCACCTCCCCCGTCGGTGCCGGCCGCACGGTCGGGCTCGGCCACGCGACGGCCCCCGTCGGCCGAGGGCTGTCCCGGTCGCTCCGGGACCGGCGTGGTTGGATCCCGCCCCTCGAAGATGACGAGCGCGTAGTCCTCCCACGTCCGGATGGGCGCGAGGACCGAGGCGGGGTCCTGGCAGTTGATGGCGTGGACGTACAGCGTGTTGGTCTCTGCGTCGTGGTCCATGGTGAGCGTGCCGGGGGTGAGGGTGATGGAGTTCGCGATGGTGGTGATGGCGGCGTCGGACTCGACGCGGAGCGGCACCGCGACCACGTCCGGTTCGATGGGCATCGACGGCGCGAGGACGCGGTACGCCACGTCGACGTTGGCGGTGATGAGTTCGCGGATGAACACCGCGATGTAGCGAAGCGCGTACGGGACCGAGCGGAGCGACGGCCGGATGGCGAACTCGTCCTCGTAGAAGTTCCGGAGCGCGAACGCCGTCGGGAACCCGACGAGCAGCCCGATGATGAACTCCTCGGCGACCACCACGAGGCCACCGGGCAGCGGCGTCGGGTCGACGCCGCGGACGAACAGGAACAGGACGGCCAGTCCGAGGCCGATGGCCGGCCAGCGGCGCGTCATCGGCCATCACCCCGGAACTCGCGGAGTCGCTCGGCGATGTCGTGCGTGCCGTCGCTGCCGCCACCGTCGGCGAGCGCCTCCCCCGCGGTGGTGGGGTCGACGGCGTCGACGTAGGCGCCCGTATCGAGCGCGGCGTTCGCGGCGTCGGTCGCGGCCGTGTACAGCGGGTCGAAGCCGACGCCGAGCGCGACCAGCAGGACCGCCAGCGCCAGCGTGCACGCCACGAGGACGGGGTCGGCGATGCTCGCGGCGGCCGAGACATCGTCGCCGGGGCTGCCGTGAGCATCGTCGTGCGCCCCCTCGTGGCTGCTCGGCGCGTCCCCGTCCTCGTCACCCTCGGCGTGGCCCCCGTCGGCCACGGCGGCGCCGTCGTGGGTCCCGTCGACGCCCGCCAGCGCGGCGACCGCGGCCGCCCGGACCCGCGGCCCGGGCTCGCCCCAGAAGGCGCGGTTCCAGGCGCGGGTCACGTAGGCGATGGTCAGGACGGCGCCGGCGAGCGCGACCACCAGCGCGAGCGGTGCGCCCGCGCGGACCGCCGTGTCGAAGACGAGCAGCTTCGCGAAGAAGCCCGTCAGCGGCGGGATACCCACGAGCGAGAGCGCGCCGATGAGGAAGGCCCCCGAGAGGACCGGCGTCGCCTCCGTCAGGCCGCCCAGGTCGGACAGGCGGGTGGAGCCGACGGCGTCCTCGACGGCGCCGACCGCGAGGAACAGCAGCGCCTTCGCGAGCCCGTGGTTGACGCTGTAGACGAGCGCCGCCGCGATGCCCAGCGTCCGGACCGCGGGGTCGGTCGCGGTCGCGGCCACGGCCAGCGGGAGGACGATGAAGCCGATCTGGCCGATGGAGGAGTACGCCAGCAGGCCCTCCATGTCGGGCTGGTCGATGGCGCCGAGGCCGCCGAGGAACGTGCTCGCGGTCGCCATGAGGAAGAGGACGGGCCCGAAGAAGGCGAGGAAGCCCAGCTCGGGGCCGCCCTCGATGCCCGGGAGCGACACCGCGAGTGGCGCGGCCGCGAAGACGGTGAAGTAGAGCCGGAGGACCGCGTAGACGCCGACCTTCTTGACGACGCCCGCGAGCATCGCCGTCGTCGGGGCGGGCGCCGCCCGGTAGGCGTCGGGGACCCAGAACTGGAACGGGACGACGCCCGCCTTCAGGAGGAACACGACGAGCAGGACCGCGGAGAGGCCCAGCACGGGCGCCGGGTCGATGCCGTAGGCCGCGGGTTCGGCGAGGCGGCGGGCCATGTCGGCCATGTTGAGCGTGCCCGTCGTGGCGTAGAGACCGCCGATGGCCAGCAGCATGACCGCGCTCCCGAGCAGGTTGAGGACGGCGTACTGGAGCGCCGCGCGGGTGGCGTCGGCGTCGCTGTGGAACGCGACGAGCACGTACGAGGACATCAGCATCACCTCGAACCAGACGAACAGGTTGAAGATGTCGCCGGTGAGGAACGCGCCGGTGACGCCGACGACCATGAGGTGGTAGAGCGCGTGGTAGGAGAGGCGCTGGCCCTCGCGGTCGATGCTGCGGACGCCATAGACGGCAGCGACCAGCGAGACGACGGCGGCCAGTGCCAAGAGCAGCACCGAGAGCGGGTCGGCGACGAGCGTGATGCCGAACGGGGCGTCCCAGTTCGACACCTGGTAGACCAGCCGGTTGTCCGGGTCGAGCTGGACCGCGCGGAACAGTGCCGCGACACCGACGAGGTACGCGACGGCACCCGCGACCGAGACGCCGCGCTGGAGGCGAGGGCCCCACCGCGTCAGCAGCGCGAGGATGGCGGTCAGGAGTGCAGCTAGCAGCGGCGCGACGACGACCTGCGGGGCCGACATCAGGCCTCACCCCCCTGGTCGCGGGGTCCTTCGTCGGCGCCGTCGGACTCCGGTGCCCCGGCGTCCGCCCCGGGCTGGCCACCGTCCGCGCGGGCCTCCGCGGCGGCCGCCTCGGGGCCCTCGAACGGGTTCGACGCCAGCTCCGCGAGGTCGATGGTCCCGTTCTCCTCGTAGACGCGGAAGGTGAGGACCAGCGCGAACGCCGTGGTCCCGAAGCCGATGACGATGGCCGTCAGGACGAGCGCCTGGACCAGCGGGTCGGCGAACGGGGCCGAGGCGCCGCCGGTCAACACTGGCGCGTCGGCACCCTCCTGCCCCGTCAGGCCGAAGCCCATCGTGACGAGGTAGAGGTTGGCCGCCTGCGAGATGATGGCCACGCCCCAGACGACACGGACCACGTCCCGCCGCAGGACGAGGAACGTCCCGAGCGCGAACAACAGTCCGAGCGCGAGCGCGAGGACGACTTCGACCATCAGGCCGTCACCTCCGGAAGTTCGTCGTAGATGCCGGACATTAGTGTATCATCCGGGCGTTTGACCGTGTATTCGCCATCTTCGGTCGAGAGCCGTGGAATTTCGATGTTCATCATTCCTTGCCCACCACCGCGAGGATCGTCAGGAGCGAGCCGACGACGACGAAGTACACCCCGAGGTCGAACGCGAGCGCGGAGGCGTACTCCAGCGTGCCGTACAGCGGGACGCCCTCGAGGAAGACGACCGCCTGCGTGAGGAACGGCACCTCGAAGAGCATCGCGGCCACGCCCGAGCCGAACGCGAGCGCCAGCCCCGCGGCGAACGTCCGCTCGTAGGATTCGGTCGGCCCCGACAGCAGCCCGTAGCCCTCCGAGCGGGTGACGAGGTCGCGCCGGACCGTATCGATGCCGTAGATGACGTACATCAGGACGAACGCCGTCGCCGTGAGGACGCCCGCGATGAAGCCCCCGCCCGGCAGGTTGTGCCCCTGGATGAGGAGCGCGACCGCCGTGACGGCGATGATGGGGACCACGGTGCGGGTGACCGTCTTCGCGATGACCGTCGGCTCGCGGTCCTGGGTCATCGGGCCTCACCCCCCTCGGTCGTGTCCACGTCGGTAGCGCCGCCGTCGGTCACGGGCGACTCCTCGGGCCCGCGCCCGCCAGGCTCCGTGACCTCCGGGTCGTCGCCGCCCACGTCCGTCCGGGCCCGCATCCCGATGAGCGTCAGCACCGAGAGGGCGGCCATCGCGACGACGGAGATCTCCCCGAGCGTGTCGAACGCCCGGAAGTCGACGAGGATGACGTTCACGACGTTGCTGCCGCCGCCGTAGTCGCCGAATATCGGCCCGTGTTCGGCCGGCACGCCCGCGCGGGCGAGGAAGAACTCGAAGATGGGGCCGTCGGGCTGGGCGCTCGTCGCGACGATGACCGTCGCGAAGACCGTGAAGCCGACGAGCGAGGCCAGCGCCGCGTCCGCGACGGTCCGGGCGCGAGAGCGAATCTCGCCGTAGTAGGCGGGGAGCTTGTCCAGCACGAGCAGGAAGATGACCAGCACGAGGGTCTCGATGACGAGCTGGGTCAGTGCCAGGTCGGGTGCGTGCGCGAGGATGTAGACGATGGCGACCATGAACCCGAGGATAGAGAGCGTGAGGACGCCGGCGATGTGCGAGGGCGCCCGGGCGACGGCCATCGCGCCCACGACCGCCACGCCGAGTACGAGCACGAGCGGAACGGGCGGGACGGCGCCGACGCCCTCGACGGTCACCGCACCGGCGGCCGCGTACCCCGCGAGCGCGAGGACCGAGGTGCCGAGCATGAACGGTGCGGCGTAGGTGCGGAAGGCCCCGCCGTGGACGGCGATGGCGAGCCGGCGAGAGACGCCGTTCGCACCCTCCGTGAGGCCGTCGTAGTACCAGTTCGGGCTGGTGTAGTCGACCGCCCGGGCGCGACGGACGCCAGCGTGGAGCCGGTCGTAGAACGGGTAGGCGACCCCGCCCAGCGCGATGGTCAGCAGGCTCATCCCGAGGTACGGCGTGAAGCTGAACAGCTTCGGGATGGAGAGCTTCAGCGAGTGGGCCTCGACGCCGACCGGAACGCTCGCCTCGAACGCCGACTGGACGATGGCGTCGATGGCGACCTGCGGGACGACGCCCGCGACGATGGCGATGGCCGCCAGCAGCGCGGGCGGCGCGAGCATCGAGAGCGGCGGCCGGTGGACGTCCACGTCGGCCAGCGCGTCGGGTCGGTCCCCGAAGAACAGCGAGAGGAACTTCAGCGAGTAGAGGAACGTGAACACGCTGCCGAAGACGGCGATGGCTGGGTAGAGCCAGAACCAGCCTCCCTGTGCCTTGGCGACGTAGTAGGTCGTCTCGAACAGCAACTCCTTCGACCAGAAACCGTTGAACGGCGGCACCCCGGCCATCCCGAGCGCGGCGATGCCCGTGATGCCCGCGACGATGGGGAGGTCCTTCCGCAGCCCGCCGAGCTCGGATATCTTCCGCGTGTGCGCCTCGTGGGCGATGATGCCCGCGACGAGGAACAGGGTCGCCTTGAAGACGGCGTGGTTGAAGATGTGGAACGCGCCCGTCTCCGCGCCGAGTTCGAGCGCCTCCGAGCCGGCCAGCCCGTAGCCCGCGATGATGAGGCCCAGGTGCGACGCGGTGGAGTACGCGAGCAACTCCTTGATGTCGGTCGCGCCGACCGCGAGGATGGCGGTGATGGTCATCGAGACGAGCCCGAGCGTCGCGAGCAGGAGCGTCCACTCCGGAATCGCGGGCAGGTCCGGGACGAACAGCGGCCGGAAGCGCCCCACCAGGTAGACCCCCGCCTTGACCATCGTCGCGCTGTGGAGGAACGCCGAAACCGGCGTGGGCGCCTCCATCGCGTTCGGCAGCCAGACGTGGAACGGCGCCTGTGCGGATTTGGTCACCGCGCCCACGGCCACGAGCGCGAGCGCGGGCACGAACAGGCTCGACGCGCGCAGCGCCTCCCGTACCGCGTCGCCGTTGGCGATGAGCGAGTTCTCGGTGCCGATGAGGACGAACGTCCGGCCCGCGGCGGTATCGCCGGAGGCGAACGCGAGGACGAGGAAGCCCGCGAGCATGAACAGGCCGCCCGCGACCGTGATGAGCATCGATTTCCGGGCGGCGTACTGGGAGGCGGCCTCGCGCTGGTGATGCCCGATGAGGAGGAACGAGGTGACCGATGTGAGCTCCCAGAAGACGAAGAGGGCGAGGAGGTCGGCGGCGAACGCGACGCCGAGCATCGACCCCATGAACGCCAGCAGCGTGGCGTAGTACTTGACGTGGCCGTGCTCGTGGGCCATGTAGCCGTAGGAGTAGGTGAAGACGAGGACGCCGACGCCGCTCGCGAGGAAGCCGATCAGCAGCGCGAGCCCGTCGACGTACAGCGTGAGGGTGACGCCCAGCGAGGGGATCCACGGCAGCTGGACCGCGCCCTCGGCGCCGTACTGCGTCGCGAGGAGGCCGAAACTGGCCGCCGCGACGAGGGCCGCGAAGAAGGCGACCCGCTGGCCGAGGACGCGGAACAGCGCCGGGACCAGCAGGGCCGCGACGAACGGCAGGGCGAGCGCGGCCACGAGGACGCCGGCGTCCGGTTGCACGGTTCCGAGTCGCGCGCGGGCGGGCAATAAGGGTTGTCGATTGGGTTCCGCCGCCGAGTTCGCGTGCAGGGGCTATGCTGGCGTGGGGGTAGCACGGCCCCGAACACGTATGTCCCGGGGACGCGTCCGTCCTCCCGGATGAATCGGACCCACGTCGCTGGCGCGGTTCTCCTCGCGGCCTGTTTCGGCGTCGCGCTGGCGGCGGGCCCGTACGGTGCCGACATCCGGTCGCTGACCACGGGCGAGGACCGGAACGCCTACGCGACGGGGACGATGGATGCCACGGTCCTCGACGCACCCGACACGGTCAGACTCGACCGCTACACCGAGAACGGGACCACGCGGTATCGTCTGCTCGTCCCCGCGGCGACCGTCGGCGTAGCGAACGTCTCGGGACGACCGGTCCTGACCTACAAACTGCGGATCGGCGGCATCGGACACACCCGCGGCACCGCACACGTCCTGAGCGAGGCCCAGGAGGGCGAATTCCGGACGACGCTCGACGCCTCGACGCTCGCGGCCGAGCGCATCGAGAGCGACGCGTACACCGGCGATCTGACGCTCGTCGTCCGGAGCGACCGGGGCACCCAGCGCATCCACGAGGCGAACGTGACCGTTCAGGTCACCCGGTGAGCCGGCGGAAAATTCCTCATTAATACCGAACAACGCCCGATTAACTATATGGTCAGCATATGGTGAGGAGATATGGGGGACACGAAAGGGTTCGCTCGAGTCGACCGCGGGCCGAGCGAATCCACGGGGGTCATCCTGATCGCCTTCATCCTCGGCACCTCCGCCGCGGCGTTCGCCTTCACAAAATCTCAACCCGGAAGTCCACGACATCAGTCGTGGGAGGAAGCCGACAGGGTTTGATTCCTCCCTGCGATTAAACCCATGACTTCCGGACGGCTCCTGAAGTTTATCAGTCAGAGCGCAGCACTCTGGTATGCCGATGGAGGTCACACGTACCATCCCCGTCAAACTGGACGTGCCCGCTGAGCGGCACGATGACCTCCATCGGACGATCAAACAGTTCAACCACGCCTGCAACTACACCGTCCAGCACGGTCGCAACGAAGAGGGCTACCTCATCCTCAACAAGTCCACCATACACGACCACGTATACTACGACCTTCGGGACGAGACAGACCTGCCCGCGAATCTCTGCATTCGGGCGTACTCGAAAGCCGTCGAAGCGATGAAATCCACTGTCGCTGACTGGAAGAAGGGTAACAGCCGACCCCTCCCACGATTCGACAAGCCGTCCGCCGTCTACGACAAGCGGACGCTGACCATCAACGACCGGTCGGCAACGCTCTCAACCATCAACGGACGGGTCGCCGTGGACTACGTTCTCGGGGACTACCAACAGTCCTATCTCGATGATAACGACTACGAGAAGCGGATGGGGACGCTCCACTACCGCGAGGACGAGGATGCGTTCTACCTCCATATCGTCATCAAGAAAGAGGTCGAGGCACGCAACGGTGACAGAGTACTCGGCGTAGATTTGAACCTGAAGAACGTTGCCGTGACCAGTACGGGGTCGTTCTACGACGGTGGCGAACTGTTGTGGGGACAGAACCACTACTTCCGCGTGCGTCGAAGCCTCCAGCACAAAGGCACTCGCTCCGCCAAGCAGGTGCTCCGGCGACTGTCGGGGCGAGAAACCCGCTTCGTGCTGAATCGCCTGCACACCATTTCTCGACGCATCGTCGAGGAAGCCGACGCCCACGATTGTTCGTACATCGCCGTCGAAGAATTGACTCATATCCGCGAGCGGATGGACAACCGGGACGACCAGGTCAAGCGCCAGCTCCACAACTGGGCATTCCGCGAACTCCAGGAGATGCTCGCCTACAAGGCCGCGGAGTACGGAATCCGCGTCGAGGAGATACCGCCCGCGTACACGAGTCAGAGTTGCTCGAAGTGCGGCCACCAGTCTAACACGAATCGTAATTCGGAGACGGGCTGGTTCGAGTGTACCGAGTGCGGCTACGAGGCCGACGGGGATTACAACGCGGCGAAGAACATCGGTCGCAAGTTGCTAACCTTACCAGAGGGCAAACGCCCCTCTGGGTTGGGCGACAGTCATCTCGCCCTGAAGTCCGGGACGCTGAACGGAAACGGCGAGTACACCGCCTACGATGCTTCATCGTCAGACCAGGAGTCCACGGACAAGCCCACGACTTCAGTCGTGGGTCGATGACGACGTTCCAGCAGGAGTCGGGCACCGCTCCGAACATCGCCTTCGGGTACCAGTACGAGGGCCACGACAACGACAGCACGCGCGACCTGCAAATCGTCGTGGACTCCGAGAACGGCGGCATAGAGGCGGACAACAGCTTCGGGGGCGAGCACGTCACCTTCGGGGGCGAGCACGTCACCTTCGTCTGCAAGGAGGGCAGCTGTGGGGACATCCACGAGTGGACGTTCGACGACGTGACGAGCGGGAGCGGTCCGGACGGTCGGTTCATCGCTGGCGACACGCTGACGCTCGATGCGTCACCCTCCCCGCCCGAAATCGATCGGAACGCGATCCTCCGCATCCGCTGGGAGGAGCCGGCGCCACAGGGCAAGACGGTCATCGTCGGCGTCTGGCGCGGGCCCGCTGCCTGACGGCGGCGCACTTCGCCAAGTTTTCACCCCCCGGTGCGCAACCCGCGACATGGACCGGCTTCGTCAGTCCCTGCTGGACGCGCCGATCATCGAGAAGGACGGCTACCACTACTTCGTCCACCCCATCAGCGACGGGGTCCCGATGCTGCGGCCCGAACTCCTCCGGGAGATCGTCATCAGCATCATCCGGAAGGCCGACCTCGACGTGGACAAGATCGTCACGCCCGCGGCGATGGGTATCCACATCTCCACGGCCGTCTCCCTGATGACCGACATCCCGCTCGTCGTCGTCCGCAAGCGCAAGTACGGACTGGAGGGCGAGGTCTCGCTCTCGCAGGTCACCGGCTACTCCGAGTCCGAGATGTACATCAACGACGTCGAGCCCGGCGACCGCGTCCTCGTGCTGGACGACGTCCTCTCGACCGGCGGGACACTGACGGCCATCACGGGCGCGCTCGACGAGATCGGGGCCGAGATCGCCGACATCGTGGCCGTCATCAAGAAGGAGGGCGGCGAGAACAAACTCGAGACGACCGATCACGAGGCCAAGACGCTCATCAACGTCGACGTCGTCGACGGCGAAGTCGTCATCGTCGACGAGAACGGGGACGACTGAATCGGAGCGGGCCGCTGCCATCGAGAGCGGGATGGCGCGCGGCACAGCCCTCCGAGCGTTGTCGAGAGCCATCCTGCACTCCGGGCGACGGTCTGCACAACCTCGACGAACAGTGCTACCCCGAGGGTGCCCAGCGGTGAGGTAGAACTATCGTTCGCTGCACGACACGATAGGCAATGGACCTGTGGGTCTACTCGCGGCCGATGGCCTATCTCTCATGCTGGTGGCCATCCTGAGCCTGCTCGTGCTGCTCCTACTTTTCTACCTGAGCGTGTAGACGTGATTCGGCGTGACCGGCGCTCGCGGCTGTATTCGAGTCGATAGCGTCCGTCCGGCACCCTCCGCTCTTCTAAGGGTAGATGATTCCTCCGGTAGGAAGGTGGGTACCTTGATCAAGCGACTGGCTAGACAACCGGTGTAGACGCTCTGCGGGAGCGACCACGATTGTCGAGAAGTGCCACACAGGTGCCGAACGACCCGTCCAGAGCCGATGCGCGTCAATGCCAGAATCACGGTACCTGTCGGATTGGCAGCTGTTCATGACCGAAGCAGTCCTAAGGTTGGCGCCGCCGGGCGTTTCTCCCAACCTTACTACGTTCCTGCTGGCTGACTATTTCGAGTGAGCCAAGGCTGCAGGCCCCCGAGACGACGGCTCGACCCCGCACACCGTATCGGCGCTCGCTCGCTGCCGCTCGTGCCACTGCGCTATCGAATCATCCCTCCTCGACTGCTACCACACCTGTTCTACCGGTGCCCCCGACCAACCCTAGACGACTCCTCCGCGCCCCCGAGCGTTCATCGAGACCACTCGAGCGACAGTCCGTGCTTCCGCTGGGTTGGACGCGCCGGGGCGTCGGTGACAATTAGAGAGGCTATCGTGTTTACGGAGACGGTCGATACGGTCGTCGCGTCCGAATAGCGGGAAGTAGATACCAGTTGCTCCGATGCTTGTCCGTGTCGGTCACCCGGGGACGAACGTCCCGTTGGCGGTGACGGTCCCAGACTTCAGGGCACACTGGCGGGTGCCCGTCCCCCGTGACGACTGAGGGCCACGATGGACGTGTTTGAGCGCGACGTTCTTCGCCGCGTTGTAGTCGGCATTCGCCTCCGATCCACAGGCGACGCAACAGAAGTGTCCCCTGCTCCGCCGGTTCCCATCGGCGACGTGGCCACAATCGGAACAGCCCTTCGAGGTATCCCGCGGGTTGACGGAGACGACCTCGATTCTGGATGCCGCTGCCTTGTAGCGGAGGTATTCTCGGAGCTGGCGAAAGGCCCAGATGTGGAACCAAGTCGCTTCCGGCAGCTCGTCGCGAATCCCGGTCAACTCCTCGACGGCGATGGTCGAGCAATCGTGGCGCAGCGCTTCCTCCACGATCCCGTTTGCAATCTCGTGGAGCCGTTGTCGATGGCGTCGTTCCTCGTTGCCCGACAGCTGTTGCAGCGTCCGATGGGCACTCCGCGTTCCCGTCTGCTGCAGCGAGGCTCGGCGTCGATCGAACTGCCTGCGCTCGTGGGTCGCCTCTCGACCGCTGAAGAATCGCGCCGTGCTCGTGACGGCGATGTTCTCGACGCCGAAGTCGACCCCGAGGACCGCTCCGTCCTCGGCAGCTAGCTGTTCCTTCGGCCGTCGAAACCCGATGTGGAGGTAGAACTCCCCGTCGCGAACCGTGAGCGAACTCTCCGTGACAGACCACCGGTCGGTATTCAGGTAGCGGTACTGGTAGCCATCGTCGTCCTCGGGTAGTACGAGCTCCGGTCGAACACGCCCCTCTACGGTCGTGAGCGAAACCGTCCCATCGTCGAACAGCGTCATCGTCCGTGCGTCGTACGGGACGGTCGGGCTGGTAAATCGTGGCTTCGAGGCTTGGCGACCGGCTGACCACCGGTCACGGACACCAGCAATCGCCTCTGCAGCCCGGTGCGTGGCCAGAATCGCGTGCTGGCTCTTCAGCTCGGTCGACTCGCGGACCTCATCGTAGACACGTGACTGGAGCGCCAGCTTCTCCGTGACTCCGGGGAAGCCGCGGTCGACCGCGAGCTGACAACCACGGCGGAATTCATCAATCGTACGCTCGAGTAGCCGAAGGTCAGATTCCTCTACACGAAGCCGCGTAATCGCCGTCCGGTAGAGGTACTCGTCGGCCACGAGGCCGAATGCTGCGTTTTGATATTTGAAGTCTTGCCGGGAGAGGTGTATTAGACATATATCGAATATATGTTGTGGGGATCGTGGAGAAGTCTCTAGAATACTTATTTCCCGGGGAATAGCGGGCGGTAGATTTGAACTACCGGTCTCCGGGTTATGAGCCCGGCGGAATCTCCTGGCTATCCCAGCCCGCTACCAACTCGTAGCGCGACACCCCGGTTAAGGGTTGTGCTATCGGCGTCGCAATGAAACGAAGTCACACACGGCGGCGGGGCGAGCGCTCACCAGATTCACGTCTCCATATCGTGGACGCGCCAGGTCAGGAGGCTCTCGGCGACGTAGTTGATGCTGAGGCCGACGCCGATACCGATGCCGTTGGCGACGGTGGGCCAGATGTCACCCCCGGCGACGACGAACGTGATGTCGGTCCACGCGGTGAGGACGTACAGCGTGGCGAACGCCACGGCCAGTCCGACCGACCGCACGAGGTGGGACTTGAGCCAGCGCCGGACGAGCGCGACCGGCCCGGCGCCGCCGTGGTCGGCGAAGGTCCAGTTGTCGTTGAGCAGGAACATCAGGGTGATGGAGGCCTCCGCGCCGATGGCCTTCGCGACCAGGGGGCGGCCGGCGAGCACCGCCTCGACGACGAACCCGCCGGTGAGGAGCGCGACGATGACCGTCTCCAGCGAGGCGCCGGCGACGCCGACCGAGACGAACTGGCCGATGCGGCCGGCCGAGGCGAGCGCCTGAATCCGGGCACGCAGGAGGTCGGCGACGCTCATGGGTGGCGATCACGGTCGACGAGGGCGGTCTCGTCCGCCCGCCGGCGCGCGATGGCGTCGTGCAGGCGGCTGTCCTGCAGGCGCTTGGCGCGGTGGCGGGCGACGAACAGGGCGGTCCCGAGGGAGACGGCGGTGTCGACGGGGTCGACGGTCGAGCCGGGCTGGTCCTCCCACTCGATGGGGACCTCCAGGACCCGGAGGCCGAGCGCGCCGGCCATCGCGATGAGCTCGACGTCCCAGGCGAAGCCGGCCTCGTACAGGTGTGGCCGGACTGTCTCCCAGGCGGCGGCCGAGATGGCCTTCGCGCCGCACTGGTAGTCGTAGCAGTCCGCGTCCAGCAGTCGACGCGCGAGCCAGGCGAACGCGTCGCCGAGCCGCCGGCGGGCGAACGTCTGGTGGCCCACGACCACCGACTCGGGGTGCCGGCGGGAGCCCACCGCGAGGTCGGCTCGGTCGTCGAGCACCGGCTCGACGATGCTCCGCAGGCTCTCGGGTGGGGTGGAGCCGTCGGCGTCGGCGAACGCCAGCACGTCCACCTCGTCGACGAGCGCCTCGAAGCCGGCGGTGATCGCGGCGCCCTTCCCACGGCGCTCGGGGGCGACCGAGACGACCGCGTCGGGGAGGGCCTCGCGGACGGCCTCGGCGGTGCCCGCCGTGGGCGCGTCGAGTTCGATACGGACGGCCGCCGGGTCGAGCGCCGAGCGACAGGCTCGGACGTACGCGGTGAGCCGATCCACGTCCGGCCGGTAGGCCGGTACGACGAGTCCCAGCGACCGGTCAGCCATCGGCCACGGGTCGGAAGCGGGGGAGCAAAAACGGTTCGACTGCGGGACAGGGCGTCCGGAGCAGCCCGGTCCCGGTCAGGCGTCCTCGAGTGGCTCGATGACGCCGGAGAGGCCACAGAACGCCAGCGGCGCTGCCCCGCCGTCGTCGCCCTCGAGGACGCGCGCGGCGGCGGTGTCGACGGAGTCGCGCCGGGCCGCGATCTCGGCCGCCGACGGCGAGAGGCTCTCGTGGCCCGTCCGGGCCGGGGCGTTGCCGCCGTCGGCCTCGTCGACCGCGACCCACTCGGCTGCTCCGCCGGCCGGTGCGGGTGCCTCGTCGCCGCTCGCGACGGCGACCGCGGACGCGACGCCGTAGTGGGCCTCCGCGGTCGCATCCAGTTCGACGGTCCGCCTGAGCAGTTCGACCGCCGGGTCCGTCTCGGGGGGCTCCCGGCTGAAACAGTCCACCTTCGGGCGGGCGCCCGGCCGCTTCGGCACCACGAGGACCGTCCGGCCGGCGATGTCGGCCTCGCCCGTCCGCTCCGTGCGCGTGCCCGCCGTCCGTCGGTCGATCACGAGGACGTCGGCCCGCTTCGCGGCCGCGACGGCCGCCCGGGAGACCTCGCTGGGGAGCCGGTCGACCAGCCGCTCGGCCCGGCTCGCCGAGACGGCGAGCCCGGGGGTCGAACCGGACATCCACGCACCACCAGTAGCCATACGCCGAGCGAGGTGTGGAGCACGTATAACGAGTCGCACTAGTTCGGACCGTTCGAGATCGTTCACCGGGCGATAGTGGTCCGTTAAATGGCCGTTAAAACGGCGCAGGAGTGGGAAAGACGTATGGTCGGCGGCACCCGTCCAACGGTCGAATGGAGTACCTGCTGGTCGGCGTCTGGCTGGTGACGTATCTGGCGCTGGGGCTGGCGGCCCTGCCGGCGGCCGCGTGGCTGTTCCCCGGGTTCGCCGACCGAGGCGCGGCGTTCGCGCTGCCGCTCGCGCTCGCGGTCCTCGGTGTCGTCGGCTACCTCGTCGGGCAGGTCGCCTTCGGCTGGCCGGCGCTGGTCGCCGGCCTGCTCGCGCTGGTCGGCGCCTCCTATCTCGCCGGCGACATCGACATCGACCGCAGTCGCGCCGCCGAGGCGGCCGCCGTCTTCACCGTCGGCTTCCTGTTCGTCGTCGCGGTCCGCGCGTTCGACCCCGCCGTCCACCCCATCGGCGGCGAGAAGTTCCTCGACTTCGGCCTCCTCAAGTCGCTGCTCCGGACCGCCGCCGCGATGGGGACGCTCGCCCCGGAGGATATGTGGTTCGCGGGCGAACCCGTCCAGTACTACTACGGGGGCCACATGCTCGCGGCCCTGCTGACGACGCTGACGAGCACGCCCGGGCGCTTCGCCTACAACCTCGCGCTCGCGGGCTTCTTCGGGGCGCTCGTCGTTGCCGCCTGGGGCATCGCGAGCAACGTCGCCGCCGCGCAGGGCGCCCCCCGACGCTTCGCCGGGGCGCTGGGCGCCTTCTTCGCCGGCATCGCCGCGAACTTGCAGACCGCCGCGCTGATTCTGCTCTGGCTGCTCCCGTCCGGCCTCGCGTCGGGGCTGGTCGGCGCCCTCGGGCTGGACCCCGAGGTCGCGGGCTGGACGCCCGCCGACTTCTCCTACTGGTCGGCCTCACGCGTCATCCCGGGCACCATCAACGAGTTCCCCCTGTTCGCGTGGCTGAACGGCGACCTCCACGCCCACATGATGAGTACGCCGTTCACGCTCCTGCTGGCCGCCATCCTGTTCGCCTACTGGCGGACGCCCGAGGCGGAGGTGACCCGGCGCCGGCTCCTCGTCTTCGGTCTCGTGCCGCCGCTGGCTGGCTTCATCGCCATCGTCAACACCTGGTCGTTCCCGACCGCGGCGGGGCTCACCTTCCTCGTGCTGACGTTCGCCCCGACGCGGCCCTCGACGCTGCTGCCCGACCGGGTCCGTGGACGGCTCCCGGACCTCGCGCGAGCGGACGGCGGCGTCACGGCCGGCACGGGAACGGAACCCGCCGAATCCGACGAGGCAGCAGCCGACGCCGGCCTCGGGGACCGCCTCCGGGAGGAGGTGCTCCGGTCGGGCATCGCGCTCGGTCTCGCCGCCGCCATGCTCGTCGTCGGGACGCTCTGGGCACTCCCGTTCTGGCTCGGCACCGCGAGCGGGCGGTCCATCGGCTTCCTCCCCGGCCGGAGTTCGCTCGGCGGCCTCCTGCTCGTCCACGGCGCCTTCCTGCTGGCCTTCGGCGCCTACCTCGGCCGACGCGTCGGCCAGGACCTCCGGAGCGTCGAACAGCCCCTCCTGACGGCGCTCGTCTCGACGCTGTTCTCGCTCGCGGCCCTCTCGGTCCCGCTGTACGTCATCCCGCTTCCGGCCGGGAGCGGGCTCCCGGTCTCGCTGGTCCTGCTCGGCGCCGTCCTCGTCACCGGGAGCCGGCTGGACCCGTTCGCGGACCTCTCGCTCCCGGTCCTGCTGGCGCCGTATCTCGTCCTGACGGCGTACGCGATGGACTTCGCCGCGCTCGCGCTGTTCGGGCCGCTCGTGGTCGCCGGCTGGGTCCTGCTCCGGCTTGACCGCGACGTGGGCTACGAGACACTGCTGGTCGTCGCCGGGGCCGGCCTCGTGGTCCTCGTCGAGTTCCTCTACGTCATCGAGCGCGCCGGCCCCGAACGCTTCAACACCGTCTTCAAGACCTACGCGCAGGTGTGGGCGCTCTGGGCGCCCGCGATGGGCGTCGTCCTGACGCGACTGATCTTCGCCGGCCGGGCCTCCTTCGACGCGCCCAACGCCGACACCTGGCGCACGGTCGGCCGAGTGAGCGCCGCCGCACTGGTGTTCCTCACCGCGCTGTACGCCGGCTTCGCCGTCCCGACACACTTCAACGCGGGCGGCCCGGCATCGCTCGACAGCACGGCGTTCGTCGGGCAGTCGCATCCGGCCGAGGCCCGTGCCATCGGTTACATCGACGGGTTGGAGGGCCAGCCGAACATCGTCACCGCGGCCCCGGCGGGTTACCGCTGGAACCCGCAGGCCGGCAAGGGGGCCGCCGCCCCCGCCTCGCTGACCGGGGTGCCGACGGTCGCGGGCTGGTACCACGAGATCGGCTATCGCGGCCAGCCGGCCTACCAGGAGCGCGTCGACGACGTCGAGACCATCTACACCGGCTCCACCGAGCAGCAGCTCGAGCTGCTGGACGCCTACGACGTGGAGTACATCTACGTCGGCCCCGCCGAGCGCAACCGCTACGACGGTACCACGCTGGGCGCCCTCCGGAACCACGAGGCCGTCTCCGTGGTCCACCAGTCCGGTGGGAACAACGGCGTCGTCCTCCTGCGAGTGGACCAGTCGAAGCTGTAGGCGCGGGTTTGGGTGCGTCTTTTCCGGATTTTGCAACCGTATCCGGCGACGGTGGAGCTGCCCGTGGACGCTCTCTCACGATTACGGCAACGGAGACACCTACGAAGCCCTCGCGCTCTCGCACGACAACACCGACGACGGAGACACCTACGAAGCCCTCGCGCTCTCGACCATCCGGGAGTCGCTGCGCTCCTCACTCGCTCCCTGCGGTCGCTCGTTGTCTCCGAAAATCGGAGATTTTCGGGATCACGAGACGGCTCCGCCGTCTCGGACGACGGTGCTTGCTTCCTCCGGGATGGGTCGAGAGCGCTCGCCCTTCGAGTCCGCCAGGAGATTGAACGTGTCACGGGCGCAGTGGCCCTGCCCTTCCTCGAGGTCGCGCGGGCCTCCCGTTGGTCGGCCACGCGCTCCCGGCCAGAGAGTGGTGGCCCAGCCAGCCGGTTCCGAGACCAGGAAGCGCGCCAGCGCCTCCCCGTGACGAACCCCGAGGCGCCCTGCCGCCGAGGGGGTGAGTCGCTCACGGCGCTGGCGCGGGGAGGTGTGGGGCCACTAGCACTCCGCTGGAACCACCATGCGCGAACGCCCGGTGCGACAGGCCAGAGGACGGGACTGAAAGGGGCCGCTCGGCTGGCGGCTCTGCCGTCCTCAGAACGCGAAGCGTTCTGACGGGCTGCACGAGAGCTCCGCTCTCGTGAACGCCAGCTATACATTTCTCGGCTCCGCCGAGAAATCGCTCGACGAAGGCGGCCGAAGCAAGCACCGCAGGGCGCCTCCGGCGCCCGAGGAGCGCAGCGAGACCCCCGAGTCGAGCGGGCGGGGGCTTTCTATCCGGTGCTTGTCTGGCGGTACTGTCGCAGGGAGAGCAAACGGGGGCTTCCAACAGAGCCGTCCAATGAAATACTCACCAGACAACCACATAGTATTCTTCAGTACGAAATATCGATATTAAATCGTGTATTTACAGAGAGGTACAAGATTAATAGAACTACAACCCAGCCACACGACAGCGACAGCGTTTAGCGCAGGGCGGGTTGACGACGGATATCCACAGTATGCGGGTCCTCAACTACCTCGAACTGGAGGACCAGTTGGAGCGCAGCGGCATCGGCACCAGCACCGCCCACCAGCGCGCGGCGCTGGCCGACACCGAGCACGAGTTAGAGACCTCGCCGTGGGCCGGCGGCTCCCCCGTCTCCGCGGCCGGCCGCCGCCTGCTGGGCGACCGGTTCTTCCGCGAGTACGACCTCGCGCACTGCAACGTCATCGGCCCCGGGAGCGTCGCGGTCGCGCGCCACGCGAAGCGCAACTCGATTCCGCTCGTCCTCCACGCCCACGTCACCGCCGAGGACTTCGGGGAGTCGTTCCGCTTCTCCTCGCAGGTCGCCGGGCCCCTGCGCCGCTACCTCAGGTGGTTCTACTCGCAGGCCGACCTCGTGCTGGTCCCCTCGGAGTACACCCGCTCGAACATCGAGACGTATCCGGTCGATGCGCCCATCCGACAGATCACGAACGGCGTCGACGCCTCGCGGCTCGATGGTCACGAGCGACTCCGCGACGAGTACCGCGACCGGTACGACATCGAGGGGATGAGCGTGTTCACGGTCGGGAGCGTCTTCGAGCGCAAGGGCCTGACGACGTTCTGTGAACTCGCGCAGCGAGTCGACTACGACTTCACCTGGTTCGGCCACGTCGACGAGGGGCCACACGCCTCGCCCGTCGTCAGGGAGTGGACCAGCGACCCACCGGAGAACGTCACGTTCACCGGCTGGGTCGAGGACGTCCGCGGCGGCTACGGCGCCGGCGACGTGTTCCTGCTGCCCACGAAGGACGAGAACCAGGGCATCGTCGTCCTCGAGGCGATGAGCTGCGGGAAGGCCGTCGTCCTGAGCGACATCCCCGTCTTCCGCGAGTTCTACACCGACGGCGAGGACTGTCTCATGTGCTCGTCGTTCGAGGAGTACGTCGAGGCGCTGGACCGGCTGGCCGAGAACCCGGACCTTCGCGAGCGCCTCGGCGAGAACGCGAAGGAGACGGCCGCCGAGCACTCGCTGGAGCGGGTGGCGCGCGAGCTGGACGACGCCTACCGGTCGGTCGCCGGAGAGACACCTGACGGAGCCCCAGGGGACCAGTCGGACCACACTTGACGGGGGGTGCCTCACCGGCCCCTCCGGTGGTTCCCCGTGGAAGTGGTCATCCGTCGTCGAGTTCCGGATACTCCAGATGGAGCGTGCCGTCGAGCGTGTAGCCACGACCGAGGATACCGCCGGCGGCGAGGTCGATGGTGGTGTCGATGGCGAGCGCCGTGGCCCCCGCCGCCCCCGGGACAACGAGGAGTTCGAGCGTGCTGATGGTCTCGTCGGCGAGGTCGTCCAGGTCGGAGAGTTCGACGACCGTTCCGAGGGCCTCGTCCGGCGTGTGCAGTGCCACCGAGGGTGGCGGGGAGCTGTCGCCCTCGACGGGGGAGACGACGGCCACCTTCGCGGGCGACTCCGTCGCCGTCTCCGGCATCCAGACCCGCAGCCGGACGCGGTCGACGGTCGTCCCCTCCCGGTGCCAGATCTCGGTC
This sequence comes from Haloglomus litoreum, assembly GCF_029338515.1. Taxonomy (GTDB): domain Archaea; phylum Halobacteriota; class Halobacteria; order Halobacteriales; family Haloarculaceae; genus Haloglomus; species Haloglomus litoreum. Next base: position 3,032,585 of record NZ_CP119988.1, read on the forward strand.
GAGAGCTCGAGCCGGCCGGCGACCACACTCCCGTCGACACCGAGATGTCCGACCTCCGCCCCGCCAGACTCGAAGACGAGGGCCTTCCGCCCGGGCGAGTCCACGCTCACGTGCGGGTCCGACAGCGTCCGGCGACCCGCGACCGCGCTACATCCCGCCGTCGCCGTGATTCCCGCACCGCAGACCGTCGCGAGGTACGCGCGTCGGTTCATGCGCTCGGCTACTGGGCCGGTACCCTAACAGGTGGTGGAAGGACAAAGGCGCGTTTGGCTCTCGACGGGCGCCCCCCGGTCGGGCGGGTCGGGCACACCTCCCGCCGAGGAGCCGAGGGCGGACCGAGCGCTCGTCGTGCGGTCGATCCAGGAGAGTCCGTGAGAGATGGGTGCCGGTCGTTCAGGCCGAGCGGGACTCGACGACCTCGAGGACCTCCGCCTCGACGTCGGCGAGGCCGCCCGTGGGCCGGGCGAGGACGTGGCCGCAGACGGCACACGCGACCTCGGTGGAGGCCTTCCCGAAGACGGTCTGTTCGTTCTCGCAGTCCGGACACTGGACCGAGATGAAGTCCCCAGCCATTATTCGGTCAGCTCCAGCTTGCCGGCACGCCATCCCTCGCGGAGGTGGGCCTTCCCACAGTCCGAGCAGCGGTAGCGCAGGTCGGTCTTCTTGGTGGGCTTGTCGCCACCGGGCACCTTCGAGAAGCGCCCGGCGTTCCCGATGACGCTCTTGCCCCGGCGGGTACGGCGAGCGTCCCACTTCGTGCCCGAGGACCGGCCGGTCCGGACCTTCTCCACCTCGTGCTGGTGGTGGGCGTTGCAGTGCGGGCAGTACGTGTTGAACCGGCGTGGCATCTCCATAGGTTGTCGGCGGTAGCGCGTCGGACGGTAAAACGGGTTCGGTTCCGCCGCAGACGCCGCGGCGAGCACCCGCCGTCGGAACGCCCGGTGCTTCGACACGCTTAACCACCGATGCTCGCAACGTGGACGCATGAAGCGGCTCATCATCCACGGGGACCCCGGCATCCGCAAGGACGCCGTCATCGAGGTCGACGGCGAGGAACTCGTCTGCTTCGCGATCGCCCGCCAGGGCGACTGGCACGGCCCCGACCGCGTCCAGCTCTGGTGCACCGTCGGGACCGAGGACGAGCGCGAGACGTTCGACACCCGCGATTTCATCCCGATGCACATGGAGGTCGAGAACGTCGACGCCGAGGCCGTCACGGTCCTCAGCGAGAAGAGCGACCTCGCGGTCTGACGCCGCCGCCGACACGGCCGCAGCCGGGACCCTTTTCGCCGCCGCACCGCTACGCCCAGCCATGTCCTCGCGCGGCGCCTCCATCGAGGGAGTCACCCTCCGCGACCGCGCGGTCCACCTCGAGCGCGCCGACGCACTCGTCCTCGCGGACACCCACCTCGGCCGCGACGAGGCCTCGAACGTCCAGCTCCGCATGGGGGAGGACACCGACATCGTCGAGCGGGTCGGGGTGCTGCTCGAACGGTTCGAGCCCGCCGAACTCGTCGTCGCGGGCGACCTCCTCCACTCGTTCGAGGGCGTCCCGCGTGGCGTCCGCGAGTCGCTGGGCGACCTCCGGACGGCTGCCGAGGCGGCCGACGCCCACGTGGTCGTCACGCCCGGCAACCACGACACGATGCTCGCCGACCTGTGGGACGGCCCCACCGTCGACGCGTACACGCTCGCCGACGGCGACCGCGAGGTGGTGGTCTGCCACGGACACGAGGACCCGGCCGGAATGGACGCGGACCTGTACGTCGTCGGCCACGACCACCCGACCATCGAGATCGAGGGACAGCGCCGCGCCTGCTACCTCCACGGCCGCGAGTGCTACCGGGGTGCGGACCTGCTGATGCTCCCCTCGTTCACGCGGCTGGCGGCGGGGGCGCCCGTCAACGGGATGGGGACGGCCGATTTCATGTCGCCACTCGTCACGGACGCGGACCTCCTTCGACCGACGGTCCGGGACGAGCGCGCCGACGAGACGCTGGCGTTCCCGCCGCTGGGGCGGTTCCGGGAGATGCTGTAGCCGCCGCCCGGCAGCGCCGGCGGGACCGTTCAGATCCCCTGCTCGTCCAGCACCGCGCGGGCCGCTCGGCCGCCCGAGTCGAGCGCCGCGTGGATGGAGGACCACGAGGTGTAGTCGCCCGCCAGATACACGGGACCGGCGGGCTCGCCGACGCCGGGCAGGTCGTCGCGGAAGCCCGGCGGCTGGGCGAACTGCGCGAACGCGACGCGGTCGGTGTGCTCGTGTTCGATGTCGTCGAAGCGGTGCTCGGGGTACCAGTCGGCCAGCGCCTCGCGCACCTCGGCGGTCAGGGCGTCGTCGTCAGCGTCCTCGACGTCCAGCCAGGTCGCGCTCAGCAACTGGCGGTCATCGGGGGCGTACTCCGGCGCCACCGCGGAGAGCGGGACGACCTCGTTCGGCCGGTCGTCGGCCGCGTTCAGCAGGATGCGCCCGCCCGTCCGGAGGTCCTTGTGCGCCGGGAGCGAGTAGTAGCCCGTCGTGCAGCCGCGGGCCTCGTCGGGCGTGGCGACCCCCGTCAGCTCCGTGGCGGCCCTCGGGTTCGTCGCGACCACGCAGGCGTCGAAGCGGCGGGTCCCGGTCACGCCCTCCAGCGTGAGCGCCACCCCGTCCGTCCGGGCGTCGTCCCCGTCGGGCTCGACCGACGTGACCGTCTCCCCGGTGTGGAGCGTGACGTCGGCGCGCTCGGCCCGCGTGGCGAGTTGCTCGGGGATGGCGCCCATCCCGGCCGCCGGGACGGCGATGGCGCCCTCCGAGAGGCACTTGAACGTGTACTGGAAGACCGCCGCCGAGGATCCGAGCGAGCGGTCGAGCGTGATGCCGCCGTAGAACGGCTCCGCGAAGTGCTCGACGAGCGCCGTCGAGAAGCCGTAGTCGGCGAGGAACGACCGGATCGACCGGTCCTCCCCGGCGAAGATCTCGCGCTCGGACTTCCCCTTCAGCTCGCGCTGCAGCCGGAACAGTCGCAGTTTGTCCGCGGTGCGGACGTCCCGGTTGAGGAGCGTCGGGACGAGCGCGCCGAGGTCCCGGAGCGGGTCCGACAGCGTCGAGCGGTGGCCCGGCCGGCAGATGACCGCGCCGGGCGGGAACTCCCGCAGGTCCAGCCGGTCCAGGTCGAGTTCGCGTCGGGCGGCCGGGTAGCCGGTGAACAGCACCTGGAACCCGCGGTCGAAGGTGTAGCGCCCGTCGTGGGTCGAGCGGACGCGGCCGCCGAACTCGTCGCGGCGCTCGAACAGTTCGACGCGGGCGCCGGCCTCCGCGAGTCGACGGGCGGCCACGAGTCCGGCGAGCCCTCCACCGACGACGGCGACATCTGTCATGCCCGGCGGTTCTCGCGGCGGGGACTAAACCGCTGTCGTCGCCGGCTCGGGAGGAGAAGGACTACAGTCGGGCCCCGACGAGCGACCCGCGTGTTCGGACGCCTTGCGACCGTCGTGGCGCTCGGGAGCGGCCTCGTCGCGCTTCTCGTCGGTGGCCTCGGGCTCGTCGGTGTCTACGGCGGACTCACGGCTGCGGGCTGCGACGGCCCCTGGGGCCCCTGCTCCCCGGTCATCCACGTCCCCAAGGTCCTGGTCGGCGCGGGCGGCCTGCTCCTCGCCCGCTCGCTCGTCCGCTGGTCCCCGTGACCACCCCTGGCCGCGAAAGACAGCCCTTTGGCCACGCACGCCCCAACTCCCGGCCATGGAGACGACGGACGCGTTCACCGGGCTGGAGTGTCTGGACTGCGGGGCCTCGTTCGACGCCGCCGACGAGCCGGGGCGGTGTCCCGACTGCGGCGGCGTCCTCGACCCGACCTACGACTACGACGCGCTGGACCTGACACGCAACTCCTTCGCGCGCGACCCCATCCGCGCCGGCCGCGCCGGTATCTGGCGCTACGAGGCCGTCCTGCCGTTCCCGCGCGAGGCGGCCGTCACGATGGACGAGGGGGGCACGCCGCTCGTCGAGGCACCCCGGCTGGCCGAGGAACTGGGCGTCGGACGCGTGCTCGTCAAGGACGAGGGCCGGAACCCGACGGGCGTGGCCGCCGACCGCGGCGCCGCCGTCGCGGTGTCGGCGGCCGCACAGCACGGCGCGACCGACGTGGCGATGGCCTCGCCCGGCAACGACGGCCAGGCGGTCGCCGCGTACGCCGCCCGCGGCGGCATGGACTCGCACACCTTCGTCCCCTCGCGCGCCTCGTTCGTCAACAAGGCCATGATCAACGTCCACGGCGGCGACATGTACGTCGTCGAGGGGCGCATCGACGACGCCATCGAGGCCTACGAGGACGTCCAGGCCGAGCGTGACGACTACTACGCGCTCCAGCGGTTCGTCACGCCCTATCGACACGAGGGGCGCAAGACCGTCTACTACGAACTCCTCGAACAGCTCGAGTGGGAGCTGCCCGACGCCGTCGTCTGCCCGACGGGCGAGGGTGTCGGTCTCGTCGGCGTCCACAAGGCCGCCCGCGAGTGCCGGGACCTCGGGCTGGTCGACGACGTGCCGCCACTGTACGCCGCCCAGTCCGACGGCTGCGCCCCCATCGTCGAGGCGTTCGACGAGGGCCGCGACGAGGCCGAGCCGGTGGAGTACCCGGACACCATCTGCGGCGACCTGGAGATTCCCGAGCCCGCGCGGAGCGACCTCGTGCTGGACGCCCTGCGCGACACCGGCGGCGGTGCCGTCGCGGCCGACGACCAGGACATCATGGACACGGCCGCGACCATCGCGCTCCACGAGGGGCTCGAGGCGAGCGTCGCGAGCGCGGCTGCCGCCGCCGGCGCGTGGGAGCTGTCGCAGGACGAGACGTTCGGCGAGGACGACACCATCGTCCTGCTGGGCGCCGGGGCGGGCAACAAGGACGCCGACACCATCCGGAGCCGGTTGATGGCGAAAGGGATGTAGAGAACGCCACCACAGGGATCCCGCACCGATTACCGCACACGACCTACCAGAGAAGACACTTGCTCGTTCTTGCTCGCCGTCGCTGGCTCCCCCGGGAGGTCGTGGACGGCGACCCGTGGACGGGCGGTGGCAGCCCGCCGTGTCACCCTTCGCGCACGGGCCGACTGCCACGGCGAGCGCGCGAGGGGAGCGTTCGATCGGGGACGCGTCTCACGAGGGCGACGAGCAGAGGTCGTCGCTCCACGGGATGGCACCGTTCTCCACGATGGCCTCGGGGTCGAGATTGGCGAACACGGTGTTCGCGGCGCCGAACGGCCCGATGGGTGTCGGGTCCGGGTTCTCCTCGCTCGGCATCGCCGTCTCGCCGAAGTCGGTCGCCGTCTCGTCGCCGACGACCACCCGCATGACCATCCCCAGCTCCTCGTGGGGGCCACAGTAGATGTCGTACACGCCTGGTTCCTCGAACCGGTACAGCCACGAGACCTCGGGGCCGATCATCGGCGACGAGAACGGTGTGGCGGCCTCGGGGATGCGCCGCTGCCGGTCGAAGGCCTCGGCGTAGGCCGTCACGGTGTGGTCGCCGGCGATGCGCCCGTTCGCCAGGTTGTCCACACCTTCGAACAGCACCGTCTCCCCCGGCCGGACGGCGAGGCCGGCGGGGTCGAACATGAACCCGCCACACGGAGCCTCCGCGTCTGCCAGTTCCACGTGCGTCTCCACGGTGTAGTCCGCCGACACCGGCCGCTCGATCCCACCGTACTCCCCCGGGAGGACGGTGAACCCGGAGAACGGGTGGATGCAGCCCTGCTGCCGGCAGCGGTTGCGGTCACCGTCGCGGCCCCTATCGCCATCGCCCCTCCCATCGCCGCCTCTCCCATCGCCGCCGCCCTGTTGAGCCGCTGCGCCGGCGCCGCCGACGAGCGGGATCGCTGTCGTTGCACCTATCGCCTTCAGGAGCGTCCGCCGTCCGGGGGACGCTCCGTCGGTTGTTCGGTCCATGGTTCCTTGTGAGTCGTACGTGTCCCACGCCGCCAGGGGCGTGGGAGACGCACCCGACCGGTAGCACCCGTGACACCGTTGTTATTCGGGACGATTCGTCCGAAAGGTTGGGATTTCTCCGGGGGCGGTCGTGCCGGTTCGCGCGACGAGCGCGTGGTGGTGCACCGGGATCGGGGCTCCGCTCTGATCGCCGTCACGCGGGTCCGTTCGGCCACATCCGGTAATCCGACCGTTCGTGCGCGAAACGCAGCCTTGTGGGTGCCCACTGGAACCTGACGGGGCGACGATCGGTGGTCCAGCCGGCGGCCGAGCGTCGGATGGCCGGCCGCTACGCCCCGACGATGCGGACTGGCTTCTCGTCGGTCCGTTCGACGCCGTCGATCTCCAGCACGAGGTCGGGCCCGTAGACCCCGCCGGGCGTCCCGAAGCCGGCCTCCCACTCCCCGTCGAGCACCTTCCGCGCGATGAGCAGCGCCGCGTCCACGGTCAGCGTGTAGGTGTTCGGCGTGACGAGCCGCGAGACGACGCGCTGCTCGTCGTTCGAGGCCTCGCCCCAGACGTAGCAGTTCGTGTGCTCGCGGGTGGCCTCGTCCGGCCCCTCGACCGTGGCGTGGACCAGGTCCTGCAGCGTATCGGTCACGCCCGGCAGGTCGAAGACCGGCGCGAACAGGTCCGAGGACCGCATCATGAGCCGTGCGATGCCCGGGACCGCGGTGTAGACGGTGACGTTCCCGATGCCGGTGGTGTGGTACGCGGTCGAGACGTCGCCCCAGGGGATGGTGACGGCGCCGGTCTTCCCGCGGCCGAAGTCGATGCGGCGAGTCTCGTGGGCCGACCCGACCGACTGGATGCGGCCGTCGCGCCGGACCGCACCGCCCTCGCCCATCGAGTTCACGGCGGTCGCGGCCGTCCCCGGCGAGAGGCCGCCCTCGGCCTGGAAGCCCAGCCGGAGGTCGGTCGCGTCCGGGAGCCGCTCGGCGAGGTGCGCGGCCAGACAGTCCGTCGGCACCACGTCGAAGCCGACGCCGGGCATCACCTGGACGCCCGCGTCCGTCGCCTCGTCGTCACGGGCCGCGAGGGACTCGAACACCTCGATCTCCCCGGTGATGTCGAGGTAGTGGGTCCCCGTCTCGATGCAGGCCTCCACCATCGGGCGATGCGTCTCGACGAACGGGCCGGCGCAGTGCAGCACCGCGTCGACGTCGGCCGCGTCCAGTTCCGCGGCCGCGTCGTCCGCGTCGAGGTCGAAGGCGCGGTGCGGGAGGTCGAGTTCGGCCGCCAGGTGCTGGGTCTTCGCCCGGTCGCGGCCGGCCAGCGTCGGCTCCTCACCCGCCGCGGCCGCCTGGCGGGCGATGAGGTCACCCGTGTACCCGTAGGCGCCGTAGATGAGCAGGTCCATGCCCGGGCGGTCCGCCGGGGGCGGCCTAAACCCACCGGAGGCATGGACCGGGGCCGACCCGACGGACATCCGCCCGACGGGCTTTTGCGCGGGCCGCGCCGAGTTCCGGCGTGGCGTTCCGCGAGAGCCCGACGGTCGAGACGCTGGCGGCGATGGCGACGGTGTTCCTCGTCCAGACCGCCGCGGGCGTGGTCGGCGTCCGCGGGTTCGTGTTCGCGCTGGCGCCGCCGCTGCTCGACCCGCCGTGGGCGCTCGTCACCAACGTCTACGCGCACGCGTCGGTCCCGCACCTGCTGGGGAACGCGGTGGCGCTGGCGGCCATCGGGCTGGCCGTCGAGCGGACGAGCACGCGCTTCCGGTTCCACGCGTTCTTCCTCCTGACGGGCACGCTCTCGGCGGTCGTGCAGGTGCTGGTCGACGGGCTGGTCGGGCAGCCGACGGCCGTGCTGGGTGCGAGCGGCGCCGTCTTCGCGCTCGTGGGCTACGCGGTCACCGGCAACGCCGTCGTCCACGCCGCGCTCCGGCGGTTCAGCCCGGACCGGACGCTCCTGCTGGTCGCCGGCGCCGCCCTCGTGAGCGCCGTCGTGCTGGTGACGGCGGCGCCGAACGTGGCGCTGGTGGCCCACGCCGTCGGCTTCGGGGCGGGCCTGGTCGCCGGACGGCGCCGGGTCCTCCACGCCGGCCCCGGCCGCCGGCTGGTCGACCGGCCCTGACCCCCGGTCGCGAACCGGAGAGGTCACCGTCGCCCCCGGGACTCCAGTCGGCCTCCCATCACCCATCGGAGTCCGGCCGGGCCCACGCGCTGTCCGGGAGATCAGGGCGTGGTCCGGGGAGAGACTGGTTGCAATTGGGTGAGTTTCTGGAGAAGGTTGATATAGGATTGGCACCAGTTAGCACACATGCGCTGGAACCCCCGACGCGCGCTCCGCCGCGGCCTCCCCGAGCGGTCCGGGGACGGCCCCACGGGGACGCTCGCGCGACTCGCACGGCTGGGGGTGCCCGCCGTCGCTGCGGTCGAGACCGTCGGCTTCTGGACCGCCGTGGCCCTGCCGCTCTGCTACGTCCCGCTCCTGCTCACCGGCCTCTCGAGCGAACGTGACGCCGCCCTGCTGGGTGCGCTGGTCGTCCTCCACCTCATCGCGCTGAGTGCCGGCCACGCACACAACCGGGACTGACCGGGACGGGACATCCACGGGTGGAGAACTGCCGGCACCGGTGTCCACGCGGCGACCGCGGGCCGCGGTGGCCGGGACGGTTTTAAGACCCCATACACACATCTCGACGCATGAACAGGCCGACAGTCGTGGTCGGCGTCGGGGCCGGCGGGGCACGGATGCTGCGAGCGGTCGCCGACCGCGTGGGGGCGGTCGCCGACGGGAGCGGGTCCGACTGGACCGGTGACCCGGACATCGACCCGGAGCGGTTCGCGTTCCTCGCCATCGACACCGACGAGACGGACCTGGAGACGGCGGCCCCGGACGTGGCCGAGCGTGTGCCGCTCGGGCCGCCCGACGCGAACGCGGAGCGCCCGTATCTGCCGGCCGCGCCCTCGACGACAGAACCAGGGGCGGGGCTGCGCCGACGCCGAGCGCTGGGCCGACTCACGCTCGAATCCGGCGGCAACCTCGATGTCGCCCGCACGGCGCTCGAGGCGGCCATCGAGGACTGCGCGGCACTCGAGGACGCCGACGACGGGCTCGACGTCTGGCTGCTCGCCGGACTCGGGGGCGGTATCGGCAGCGGGAGCCTCCCGCTGCTGGCGGCCCTCGTCGCCGACATCGCGACGGAGGTGCAGCCACCCGTCTCCACGTACGTCTTCGGGAGCCTGCCCAGCAGCGGCTCCGATGCGACGACGGCCATCCACGCGCGCAACGCCTACGTCACGCTGCGTGAACTGGGGGCGCTCCTGCCCAGCGACGACCGCGTGTACCCGCTGGAGTTCGAACTGCCGCTGGCCGAGGCCGTCCTCGGGCGGTCGGCGATCAGGCTGTCGGAGCCGCCGCTGGCCGGGCTCTTCCTCGCGACCATCGACGACGAGGGGCGCGTGGCCCCGGTCGAGCGCGCCGCCGCGACCACGGTGGTCGGGCACGCGCTCACGGACGGCCGCCCGGACCTGGCGTTCGACAACGCGACGTTCGGGCAGGACCCCGGGCCGCCCATCTATGCCGCCACCGCCGGCCGGGTGACGCTCCCGGCGGCCGACCTCGACCGGCTGTTCGACATCCGGGCCGACCGCCGCGCGGCCACCGACCAGCTCGAGGACCTGGAGGACCGCATCGAGGGCCTCGAGGACGACATCGACTGGCTCTCGACGGTCCTCGAGGCGGACCTGGACCGGGACCGCGTCCCGGAGGGCGTCGAGGACACCGTCTTCCACTACCCGCGGCGCCGCGCCGCCGATGCCGACATCGACGCCCTCGCGAGCGGCGGGGTCGATATCGACACCCACATCGACAGCGTCGTGAGCGAGGTGGGGCGCGCGGTCCCGAAGCGGGCGCCGACGCGGCCGGTCGTGGCGCTCGTCCTCGGCCAGGACCTCGCCGACCGGCTGGACGAGGTCGTCGACACCCACCCGTTCCGGTCGACGCTCCGCGAGACGGCCACCGAGTACGGTGACGCCGTCGACGCGGTGCTCGCGGAGCGTGGCGAGGAGGGGCTGCCGTCCGAGCCGTTGCGGGCCTGGCGCGAGGTGGTCGAGCCGGCGCTGTCGAACGCGGCCGGATCGCTCGCCGCGGCGGCCGACGACCGGCTGAACCCCATCGCCAGTCGACGGCTCGGCAAGCAGGCCGAGGCCGCCAACGGGCGTGCGGCCGAGCTGTCGGACCTGGCCGACGCGTTCGCCACCCTCACCGCCGTCCGCGAGGCCGCGCGCGAGCGGGCCGACGAGGCACGGACACGGCTCCGCGAACGCCGGGCCGAACTCGAGCGCGAGCGCGACGCCGCCCGGCGCGAGCGCGACAGCATCCGCGAGTCACGCCGCGAGATCACCCGCCGGCGTGACGACCTGCGCGAGCGGCTGGCCGACCCGGCAATCGAGGAGGCCGGCCACCACCGCCGGGTCCCGCTGGCGAACGTCGCGGACCTCATCCCGGAGACGCTGTCGTTCTCGGACAGCCTGGCCGAACTGGTTGCGGAGGGGTTCGTCGACGAGGCCGCGATGGCGGCCGAACTCGCAGCGCTCGCCGACGCCCTCTCGGACCCGGTCCACGAGCCCGACGCCGAGGCGTCGCCGGCGAGCCGGCTCGTGATGGCGACCGCACGCGAGAACCGCTGGGGGCCGGCCGGCGACCTGCTGGCGCTCGACCCCGAGGACGGGCCGGACGTGCAGGCGGCCCTGGCCGACGGCTTCGACGACCGCATCGGCGTCGACGACGGCCGCGGATTCGCGGTGGACCTCGCGGGGCTGTACGCCCCTGTCTCGCTGGCCGAGATGAGCACGCTCGGTGACCTCCACGCCTCGTTCGAGGACGCGACCCGGAGCGTGAGCGAGGTGTTCGGCGACCTCGACGACGCGAGCGTCCGCGACGCCATCGCCTATCCCGAACTCGTGCCCGAGGAGACCCAGGGCGCCAAACAGCGCGAGGTCGCCGACGCCGTCGCCGATATCGAGATCGACGGGCCCGACAGGCGGCCGTTCGACCGGGAGTGAGCCCCGGCGCGGGGGCGGCGCGGCGCCCCGGTCGCCCGACGGGCCTTTGGCCCCCGGGGCCGACGCCCGTGGCATGGCAATCCGCTCGTTCGAGGGCACGGAACCGACCATCCACGAGGACGCGTTCGTCCACCCCGCGGCCGAGGTCATCGGCGACGTGACGCTGGAGGCCGACGCCAGCGTCTGGCCGAACACCACGCTCCGGGGCGACCACGGCGCCATCGTCCTCCGCGAGGGCGCGAACGTCCAGGACAACGCCGTCCTGCACGAGGGCGCCGAGATCGGCCCGTACGCCACCGTGGGCCACTCTGCCATCGTCCACGGCGCGGTCACGGCGGAGCGCTCCCTGGTCGGGATGAGCGCGGTCGTCCTCGACGACTGCACCGTCGGCGAGGAGGCGATGGTCGGGGCCTGCGCGCTCGTCACGGAGGGCACCGACATCCCGGCGAAGACGCTCGCCGTCGGCCAACCCGCCGAGGTGAAGAAGGAGGTCGAGGAGTCGCCGTGGGCGTACGCCGGCGACGCCTACACGACGTACGCCGACGACCACCGCGAGTCCAGCGAGGTCGTCGCACACGGACACCCGCCCGTCGAGGGCCGGACCGACCGATAGGGCGGACGTCCACAGGGACGCTCGCCGGGGGCTGCGACCCTCGCCCCCGTGTAATAAACCCCAGTACGTACCCGGCAGAACCGTTAGTTGTGAGTATGCGTATCGTTGCCATGCGGTGGGTGGTTGCCACCACCACCAACACCACCACCACCCTGTCACCACCCACCGGCGCTGCCGTCACCACTCTGCCGCCCTTTCCCTTTCGGTGCCCGGTTCGAACAGTCGGGAGGGTCTGCTGAATCCATCAAATGTCGCTATACAATAATAAAATATCCAATAATAGAAACAATCCAGTTTTTATTCGCTTACATAGGCACTAGGGAACGAATCGGCTCATTCCCCTCGGACCAGCCCGAGTCCGGCGACGACCGCCAGGAGGCCGGCCGTCGCGAGCAGTCCCAGTCCGGGGACGAACGAGCCAGTCGCGTCGCGCAGCGCGCCGACGAGTGCCGGCCCGGCGAAGCCGCCGATCTCGCCGACGGCGAAGACGAGGCCCACGGCAGTCCCGGTGCGCTCGGCGCCGACACCCTCCAGCTCGACCGGGAGCGCCCGGAGGAGCGGCGAGATGGTCCCGAGACCGAGACCGACACCGGCGACCAGGGCCGCGGCCACGAGCGGGTCGACCGCGACGGCCACGCCGGCGGTCCCGCCGGCGAGGACGAGCCCCGCGACCGGGACGGCCGCCCGCCGTCGGCCCGCGCGCTCGGCGAGCGGTGCCAGCGCCACGGTTCCGACGAGCTGCGCGACGACGAGGAGCGTCGTCACGCGGGCGGCGAGGGTGGGCGACGCGCCGCGGGCCTCCAGCACCGCCGTCAGCCAGCCCTGCAGGCCGTGGACGACGAACAGGTAGACGAAGCCGACGGCCACGAGGAGCGCGACCGCCGGGGTCCGGGCGACCGCCCGGAGCGCCGCGAGCGAGGACTCGCTCGCCGAGCGGTCCGGGACCGGCGCTCGCCGTTCGGCCAGCGCGAGCGCGACCCACCAGCACGCCGCGAACCCCACGACGACCACCCCGGCAGCGCCGAAGAAGGGCCGCCAGCCACCCAGCGCCGGGCCGATGGTGGGCCGCCCGAGCCCGAACGCGGCGGCGGTTCCGAGCGTCGACCCGACGAGGTAGACCGCCGACGCCCGACCCACCAGCCGCTCGGGGAACCGGTCGGCCACCAGCTTCGGGAGCCCGAAGGTGATGCCCGTACCGCCGACGCCGAGGAGGAGCGTCGCCGCCAGCATCGTCGGGAAGTCCGGCGCCACGCTCCGGGCGACGTGCGCGACACCGACCAGCGTGACCCCGGCACCGACGGCACGCTCGCCGCCGAGTCGGTCGGTGAGGGCGCCGCTGAACAGCCCGACGGGGACGTACGTCAGCGGGACCGCGCCCGCGAGGACGCCCGCCTCGGTCGCCGAGAGCGCGAGGTCCGTGCGGATGGTGGCGAGGTAGGCGGGCAGCGAGAACCAGGCGAACAGCAGGCAGCCGTACGCGAGCCCCCCGAGGACGAGCAGTGCGACCGAGGCCCGTGAGGGACGCTGGGCACCTCGCTCCGCGGGGTCGCCGGCCGACGCCGCGGGGGCAGCCGACACGGCTGTCGGGCTACGCGTCCTCGGTGAGCCGCGCGGTCATCTCCAGCTCGAAGTTGCCGTCGCCGGTCCGCTCGAAGCCGACCTTCCGGTAGAGCATGATGGCGGGCTCGTTCCAGCGCTCGACGGTGAGCCAGACCTTCTGGATGCCCTGGTCGCGACCGTGGCCGAGCAGGCTCTCGATGAGCTGGGTGCCGATGCCGGCGTTCTGGTAGTCGCCGTCGACGAAGATGGCGAGTTCGGAGGCGCCGTGACGGTCCGGGACGAGCGTGGCGTGACCGGCCGGCCAGTCGTCGTGCCACGCGACGACGTTGTGGCAGTCCTCGGCGGTGATGCTGTCGAGCCAGCTCCGGATGCGCTCCTCGTCGGCCGGCGGGATGCCCTGGGCGCGGTCCTCGGGGTCGTACCCCTCGTACATCTCCACCAGCGCCTCGAAGTCGTCGTCGGGACCCTCGCCGTAGACCCGGACGACGAGGTCGCGGCCGGCCCGGTCGGTGAACGACCGCGGTGGCGGCTCGTACGGGCCGGCGACCGTGTCGGGGTAGTCCCGGGTCATCTGACGAGGGTGACGGTGACGCTGGCGTTCAGGACCACGAACTCGGCGATGCTTCCGAGGCGGATCTTCCCGAGCGGGCTGGTCTCGCCGCCGCCGAGGACGATGCGCTCGAACCCTTCGCGCTCGGCCACGTCGACCAGCTGGCTGCCGGGGTCGCCCTCCAGCCGGCGGACGGTGGCGTCGATACCCGAGTCGGCCAGCCGGTCGCGGACCGCCTGCTCGACCTCGTCGATGGCCCGGGGGCTCTCGGGGTTGTCGAGGACGGCGATGGTGAGGTCGTCGCCGGCCTCGCGTGCGCGCTCCAGCGCGCGTGACAGCGCCCGGAGGGAGTCGTCGCTCCCGCCGACGCCCAGCAGTACCTTCATACGGCGGGGGAGGCCGGGAGAGGGCAAAAGTCTCCCGACGAGTCCCACCTGGCGGGTCCCGGGGCGTCCGCCCCCGACCCCGGGGGCCTTTTGCCGGTGCCGGCCGAGCGGCTCCGTATGGACGACCGCGTACGCGAGCACGCCCAGACGCTTGTGGAGTGGAGTGCCCGCATCGAGCCGGGCGACGACGTCATCCTGCAGGTCGGCGAGGGAGCCCACGAACTGGCCGTCGCCGTCGCCGCCGAACTCGGCGAGCGGGAGGCGAACCTCGTGAGCACGTACACCTCCGGCGAGGTGCATCGGGCGTACATGCGGGCCCACGAGGGCGAGTTCGAGCCCGACCCCGCCCACGAGCTGGCGCTCTACGAGAACGCCGATTCGGTGCTGTCGCTCCGGGCCGGCTGGAACGCGTCCGCGACCGCCGACGTACCCGGCGAGCGGTCCCAGGCGCTCTCGCGGGCCCGGACGGGAATCCGCGAGGCCCACATGGATACCGACTGGGTCAGTACCGTCCACCCGACGCGGTCGATGGCCCAGGCCGCCGGCATGAGCTACGAGGCCTACCGGGACTTCGTCTACGACGCCATCCTCCGGGACTGGGAGGCGCTGGCCGAGGAGATGGCCCAGCTGAAGGAGATACTCGACGACGGCGACACCGTCCGGCTGCAGAAGGCGGGCGGGCCCGTCGAGACGGACCTGACGATGTCCATCGCCGGCCGCACGGCGGTCAACTCCGCCGCATCCGTCGCCTACGATTCGCACAACCTCCCCTCCGGCGAGGTGTTCACCGCACCCTACGACACCGAGGGCGAGGTGTACTTCGACGTCCCGATGACGCTGCAGGGCCAGCGCGTCCGGGATGTCACCCTCTCCTTCGAGGGCGGCGAGGTGGTCGACTGGAGCGCCGAGCAGGGCGAGGACGCACTCGAGGACATCCTCACGACCGACGAGGGCGCCCGGCGGCTGGGCGAACTCGGCATCGGCATGAACCGCGGCATCGACCGCTTCACCGACAGCATCCTCTTCGACGAGAAGATGGGCGACACCGTCCACCTCGCGGTCGGCCGGGCGTACGACTCCTGTCTCCCCGAGGGCGAGGCGGGCAACGACTCGGCGGTCCACGTCGACCTCATCACGGACGTGAGCGAGGAGGCCTCGCTGACGGTCGACGGCGAGGTGATCCAGCGGAACGGCCGCTTCGCCTGGGAGGAGTAGCGGCCCGCCATCCCGGCCCGCTGGCCGGGGGCCGCCGTCTCGGGACCACCGTGTGACGCCGTAACAACAAAGAAAGGGTTTTCAGTTTCCGTCCGCTGCCCGTGGACATGTCGACGAGCGACGAGGGCGGTGTCGGTGGGCCGCTGGGCCCGGTCTGTGCGCTCCGCCGGGCGGCGGTGCGTGACGGGGTAAAACTGCAGCGCAGCGTCGCGGACTCGCTTCTGGAGGAGGTCGACCGGGCCGAGGACCACCGCCGGCGGCTCCGGCTCTCCTCGCACTACGCCGCCGTCCGGGCGGTCGATCAGGTGGAGACGGCCCACCCGGACGAGGAACCCCCGACGGACCCGCTGTACGACGGCGTCGGGCGGACCTTCGAGGTTCTCACCGACCTCGACGACCGGGCCACGGAGACGGCCGCCACCACGGTCGAGACGGCCGCCACGCTCTCGGAGCGACTGACGCGCCGGCTGCTCACGCCCGGACTGGGCGTGGCGTGACCGTCGCGACCGGGACCGGCGTCCCACGTGGGCGAGCCCGCCCCGTCGGGCGGGCCACCGGACCTGCGCATCGCTCCCGGTTTCCGTTCACTCCCCGACGCCGCCCGCCGGTTAACAACGTTCCGTCGTCCGCCCCGCGTCCGACACGGTGGAAACCCTTATACAATACGGTCCTGTTTTAGGTGGCTGTATGGTATCGGATGACGTGGACCGGGGCGGGCTGTTCGGGCCGGTGCTCTCGATGCAGCGCTCCCTCGTCCGTGGCGGGCTCGGTGTCCAGCGACAGATCGCCGAGGACGTCCTCGAGGGGCTGGAGAGCCTGGAGCAGTTCAGCCGCCGGACGCGCCTCTCATCGCACTACGCTGCCGTCCGGGCGGTCGACCAGATCGAGGAGGCCCACCCCTCCGACGAGGCCTCGCTGGACACGCTGTACGACGGTGTCGGGCGGACCTTCGAGACGCTGGCCGACGTGGACGACCGGGCGGCCAGCACCGTCAGCGAGGCCGTCGAGCGGACCGCCGACGCGACCGAGGAGCTGGGCGAGCGCTACCTCGAGGTGAGCGAAACGACGTGCGAACCGCTGGTCGACCGCCTCGGCGACTCGCTCGGGGAGACGGCGCCCGAGCACGGGTACGGCTACGAGGGCGTCGCGGCAGACGACTGAGGGCGACACGGCCGACAGCCCCGCCCACGGCCAGGCTCGCGACGACATCGGGGCCGTGACACGACTACAGGTCTGCGGCGTCGAACCGGCGATAGCCGAGTACGAGCGGAGCCACGAACCACACGGCTAGGAGGAAGACCCCCATCCACCAGTCCACGTAGACTGGCGTTCCGTCGCCGACGTAAAGGCTCGCGAGGTCGACATCGAACCCCGCCCGGACGAGGCGCCGATACGACTCTGCCGGGCCGAGGAGCCGGAAGAGCAGCGCCCAGTCCGGCAGATTGGACAGCACGCCACCGTCGAACCGGTGGAGGACCAGCATCGTCAGCGAGTGGACGCCGTCCCAGAACGTCACGAACGCGACGTAGCCACCGAAGGCGCCGAGGGTAATCCGCCGGTCGACGGTCGTCGACATCGACAGCCCGACGGCCAGGCCGACGAACGCTAGCCCGTACAGCCCGGTCGCGACCAGGAACCACGGATACAGCACCACGCCCTGGGTCCCGTACCGGAACGCACCGGCGACACCTGCGGCGGCGAGGGCCACGAGCGTCGGTGCCAGCAGCACGACGGACCGGCCGACAACCTTCCCGACCAGGTAGTCCCACCGCGAATGTGGGAACGAGAGGGTAAGGAAGAGGCTGCCGCCGGCCCGCTCGTGGCTGACGGACTTGTAGCCGACGAGGATGGCGAGCACGGGGAGCGCGACGGCCAGGAGGCGAGTGAGCCCGCCGAGGAAGGCGGGGAACGTATTCTCACCGAGGTACGTGTGGGCGACCGCGTAGCCGACCGACAGCACGCCGAGCAGGAGGAACAGCACCTGGACGCCACGCGACCGGACCGCATCGCGGATGTCCTTGCGGGCGATGGCCTGCCAACTCATGCCAGATCACTCCCCTCGAACCGACGGTAGGCGAGCCCCAGCGGGACGGCCGCCCAGAGGACCAGCAGTCCCAGGGCGACCCAGCCGCCGAGGTACCAGGGACCCTCCACGCCGGTGCCCGGCACGACGAGGTCAACGGTGACCCGTTCGAAGACGCGTCCGGGCGTGAGCCCGAGGGCGAACTGGACGGGACCGGGGAGCTGTCCGTCGATGATGCCGGCGGCCTCGAGGCCGAGCGCGAGCGCCTCGGCCGCGGCGTCCCACACGATGGCGAACAGGAAGACCAGGCCGAACCCGAGGACGAGCGCCCGCCGCCTGGTGGCCGCCGCCAGCGAGACCGCGATGCCGAGCCCGCTCCACACCAGGCCGAACAGCGCCGCCACGACCAGGAAGGCGAGGAACCGGGCGAGCGCGAGTTCGCCGAACGGGTAGACGACCAGCGCGCCGGCCAGGAGCAGCGAGCCGACCAGCGCCCCGACGACGAGCCCTGCCCGGCCGACCGTCTTCCCGAGGACGAGGTCGCTCCGGCTGAGCGGGAGCGACAGCGAGAGCCGTATGGCCCCCGATTCCCGGTCGCCGACGACCGCGCCGTAGCTGGTCAGTACCCCCACGAACGGGACGACCGTGGTGAGCGCGCCGATGACGAACCCGGGGAAGCGGGCGGTCGTGAACGGGGCCGTCCCCGCGATGGGGTAGAGGTATCCGGCCAGCACGACGACCGTGACCAGCGCGCCGAGCAGGAGCCTGGTCGACCGCGTCCGGGCCGTCAGGGCGCCGTCGCGGCGAGCGATATGCCGCCAGGTCATGCGCCGGCCCCCGTGTACTCGATGAACATGTCCTCGAGGGAGGCCTCCTCGGTGCGGAAGTTCACCACGTCGACACCGGCATCGTTCAGTGCGACGAGGATGTCCATCTTCGCGTCGTTCGTGCACGTCACCTCGATGGTCGCCTCGTCGTTGACGACCGCGGTCTCGACACCCTCGACGGTTCGGAGCCGGCCGACCGTACTGTCGTCGACCTCGTCGACCGTGATGATGAGCTTCGTCCCGCCGCCGATGGACTCGCGGAGCCCCTCGATGGTGTCGACCGCCACCAGTTCGCCGTCCTGCAGGATGCCGACACGGTCACAGACCGCCTCGACCTGCTCGAGGATGTGGCTGGAGAAGAACACGGTCGCACCACGCTCGTTCTCCTCCCGGAGGATGCGACGCATCTCCGCGGCACCGTTTGGGTCCAGGCCCGTCGAGGGCTCGTCGAGGACGAGCAGGTCCGGCTCGCCCACCAGCGCCATCCCGAGGACGAGCCGCTGGGCCATCCCCTTCGAGTAGTCGCTGGCCTGCCGGTCGGCATCCTGCAGGATGCCGACGCGGTCGAGCACCTCGCTGGGGTCGCCGTCGACCCCCTTCGACTCGATGGCGTACTCGATGTGCTGTCGACCGGTGAGTCGCTCGAACACCGAGTACCCCTCCGGGAGGACGCCGATCCGGTCACGCGCCATGACGCCCTCCGTCTGGCAGTCGTAGCCGAAGATCTCGACATCCCCCTCGGTCGGGGCGACGAAATCGAGCAGGACGTTGATGAACGTCGACTTGCCGGCCCCATTGGGGCCGAGGAACCCGAACGTCTCCCCCTCCTCGACGGTGAGGTCGACCCGGTCCAGCGCCGTCTCGGTCCCGTAGCGTTTCGACACGGCCTCCGCATCGATCGCGACCATGATCGGGGGTACACGGGACGGACTGATAAGGGAGGAAGCAGCATCTCCGGGTCTGAGACGCTCGTCCCCTGCCCTTCCCTCACTGAGAGTCCTGCCCCTGCCGCCAGGAGCCGCCGGCGGTGGTGTCGGAATAGCTTCACTCGCGTCTCGCAGTGAGCAACCCTGTCCCCCGGTACAAGTCATTCCCCGGCAAACCCACGGCCGTAATGGTCCCTGCTACCACCCGTGCGGCCCTGACAGCGGTCGCGCTCGGCACGCTGGTCCTCCTCTCCGGTGTCGGAGCGAGCGCCACCGTCGCCCAGCAGCCGCCCGCTGTCGACCGGCCCACACACGACGGACAGCTGACGACCGCCAGTGTGAACGACTCGACCGTTCCCGATGGCGAGGAGATCGTCGAGCGGTTCGAACAGCGCCTCGTCTCCCTCGAGACGGTCGTGATGCGGTACGAGATGACGATGCGGTTCGGCAACCGGACGACGACCACGGAACGGAAGCTGTGGGTCGACCGCGAGAACGACCGGATTCGGACCGAGACCGAGACCAACCGGACGGACCTGACGACGGTCCGAAACGAGACCGCGATCGTGACCTACGACGCCGAGAGCAACCAGGTCAGGCGGATCGAGCGCTCCAGCGAGACAACCCCGAAGACGCTAATCGGGCCCCTCGTCAACGGCAGCGAACTGACCTACGAGGGTCGCGAACGGGTCGGCGGCGAGCCCACCTACCGGCTGGACGCGGAGCCGACGAACTCGGCCGGGTCGGGCTCGATCGACGTTACACTCTGGCTCGATCAGGAGACCTACTTCCCGACCAGGATCGCCACCGTGACCGAGACTGGCGGCGACGAGGTCACCACGACCATCCGGATTCGGAACGTCACGCTGAACGAGCCGATCCCCGACGACCGGTTCACGATCGACGTTCCGAAGGACGCCGACAGGCGCGAACACTCGGTACCGGACCGTTCGACATACGACTCCCTGCCCGCCCTCCGAGAGAACACCGCTCGTTCGGTTCCCGAGCCCGACATCCCCGACGCCTACACGTTCGAGGAGGGAGTCGTCACGACGGGGGCGGACGGCGATTCGGTCTCGCTCCAGTATGCGGCGGGTGACGAGTCCTTCCGCGTCGTGACGCGGCCCGCGACCGGGTACGACCTCGGCGAGGTCGAGGCCCTCGAGGAGGTCGACATCGGGAACGAGACGGGCTATTACACCGAGTACGAGTACGGCGGCGCGACCACCGCGGTACTCGTCCTTCCCTGCGAGAACGCGACACACAGCATCTACGGCGACCTCTCGAAGGACGCCAGTATCGACATCGCCGAGTCGTTCGGCTGCGAGTGAGCGCCGGCTGACACGCTCCGACGACACTCGATCTGTCCGTTCGAACCGCCCCGCTCCTCCTGAACCGAGCCCAACTGTCGACTCGCCCCCGCCGACCCGGTCGTCGAGGCGACCCCGCTCGAGACCCGTGCGACCCTGCCAGGTCGGTCATCGTGGCAGCCTCCAGACCGTGGCACCGTCGCGGAAACCGCGACCCGACTCGGGCAGCGAGTCGTCGGCGATGGGGTCGGTCGCGGTGTCTCCGAGCCAGAGACACGGGGCGGGGGGATTTTTCCATCCGGTACCAACTGCCGGTTGCCCGCGACCCCCTGCGCGGGTTCCGATGATAGGCCCTCATCGGACGGTCACACCACGACCACCCTGCCCCCCATCCCCGCTCCGGCCCTCCGCTGTCCCGCCATGGCGGCTGGGCCACAGCCCTCCCCCTCTTCGTTCGACGCGTCCCGCGACCGCTTCACGACCCCGGGCAGCGGCTCGGGCGCCGATTCATCGCGCCGGGAAGAACGGCGGCGGCGGACCTCCGCAAGCGGCTCGCCGACACGGGACCCGACCGCAGCGGCCATCCGCGGCACCCGGCGGTACCGCGAGCAACTCCCCGTTCGAAGCACCGGTGGTAGTCGTCTCGGTCGCCCGCGGATCTGCGGACGGACTCACCTCCCGACGGCGGATGCTGACCGACCCAATTGCGTAGCGAGCCAGGCACCCACTTTCGCACCGAGCACGCCGACGATGATCGACATCAGGGTTGCGACCACGATCCAGGAGACCACCACCACGCCGAGACCGACCGTCCGGAACCACGCCGGACCCCCGACCGTGGCGGTGAACAGGTACGTATCGAGGACGAGCCAGATCCCGGGCAGACAGCCGACAACGCCAGTACGGATCCCCACGGGAACCGCCCCGACGTGCTCCGACCGGACAGCGGCGAGACACCCGGCGATGAGGCCACCGATGAAGACCATGTTGAGCGACAGTTCGTTCGCCGTCTCCGACAGCCAGTAGAGGCCGGTCGTGAGAGGGATCGATGCGAGGCCGCCGACGAGGCCGTACCGCCACGCCGGCGTGAGTCGGGAGAGGACTGGACCTGACGGGCGCATATGCAGCCGCCCGAGCGACGGAGCAAAAGCACCGCTTGCGTGTCTCAGGGGCCGAGACGGGCGACCGTCGACTGCTTCGGAGCGGTTGTGTGGCTTTTTATCCAGTGAGCCGGAACACAGTGGCGATGGGTCCCTCCGCCGACAGCCTCCTCCTCGTCGGGATACTCGCCGGCGCCACCGTCTGCTGGGTCGGGTACCGTGTCTCCCGGACACCGGCACAACCGGGACGGAGGTGGTTCATCGTGTTCACGGCCGTTCTCGGCGGCGGTTGCCTCATCACCGGGACCATCGCCATCGTGCCGTCGCTCCTCGGCCGGCCGTCGGCGCAGTCGCTGTGGGCGGGGTGGACGAACCTTCCACTCCTGCTCTGGCTGCTCTCGACGCTCCCGTGGTTCCTGTTCGCCCTCCAGTACACCGGCACACGGACGCGACTGCGCCGTCGTACCATCCTGCTGATCGGTCTGCCCCACCTCCTCTTCATCGGACAGATCGCTCTGAACGAGCTCTACGAGTTCGGCTCCAGCAGTACCCTGCTATACGGCCTCGGATCGGCGGCGTTCATCTACATCACGCTGCTCGCCGCGGGCGGTTCCTACCTGCTCCTGCAGAAGAGCTACGCGTACGAGTACCTCCCGCTCGGGCAGGGAGCCGGGCTGGCCGTCACGATGGTTGGAACGCTCGTCATCTGGAACACGGTCGGCATGGCACCCGAGACGGCGACGACCACGCAGGCCGGCGCGTATGCAGGCGGCGGCGGCGTCGCGGCGCTGGCGCTGGGCGCCGCGCTGCTGCGGTACGACCTGTTCGAGGCGACCCCCTCGGTCGGCACGCTTGGCGACCGGGCGCTCACGCGAGAGACGGACGACCTGATGTTCGTCACCGACGGCGACGGCCGTGTCGTCAGGATCAACGAGACCGCTGTCGACACCCTCGAGACGGCGCGTTCGGACGCCATCGGGAGCCGACTCTCGGAGGTTCTCGACCACGACCGGGCGACACTGCAGCGCTCGGAGACGGTCGCCGTCCAGACGACCGACGGGACCCGCCGCTACGACCCACAGGTGACGGCGGTCCGTGACCACCGTGATACCCGGCTGGGAACGATGCTGAGCCTCCGCGACGTGACCGACCGGGAGCTCCGCGAGCAACGGCTCGCGGTGCTGAACCGGGTCCTCAGGCACAATCTCCGAAACGAGACCGATGTCCTGAAGAGCCACGCCGAGGCCCTGGAGCCGGTCGAGAGCGACCACGTCGACGCCATCAGCGACTCGGCCGATGCGATCGCGGCGCTCGGACAGCGGGCCAACCGGATCGACCGCTACGTCTCCGAGTCACCCGACGACGTGGCGGTCGACCTCGGGGATCTGGTCGACACCGTCCTGGGGACGGTCGGTGCGGACCGGGCCGACGTATCCGTCTCGACCGACACCCCAGCGTCGGCGACACTCGTGACGAACCGGCTGGCCCTGCAGAGTGCGCTCGAGAGCGCCCTCGACAACGCGGTCGCGTACGCCGAGAGCGCGGTCGACGTGGTCGTCGAGGCACGACCCGACGGCTACGCGATCAGCGTCACGGACGATGGGCCAGGGATTCCGGAGTGGGAACTCGACTCCCTCGAAACCGGGACGGAATCACCGCTCGAGCACAGCACCGGACTGGGGCTCTGGCAGCTCAAGTGGGCCGTCATGACGCTGAACGGCGAGCTCTCGTTCGAGACCGGTGACGGCACGACCGTCGAGTTCATCGTTCCGGACCGCGCGGACGCCGCCACCGTTCGGAGTTGAGCGATGGCTCCGCCGAGAGCCTGCTGGCCTCAGGCCCCTTTGGCGACGCTGTACCACGCCCCGTCCCAGCCGAGCAGGTACTCCACGACGGCCTTGATGCCGGCCAGGCTGTACAGCGGGAGCACGACCGGCGTCACGAGGGCGCCGACGCCGATCCCGTCGAGGCGGCCGGCACGGGCGTCATAGGCCCGCATCGCGAGCGCCACGCCGACAAGTGCCAGGACCGGGAGTACCACCCAGGCCGCGACACCGTTGACGACCAGGACCGCCATCTTCGGGACCAGCGACAGCATGAACAGGTTCCCGATGACGGAGCCCGCGCAGATGACCGGGGAGACGAGCGTCCGGTAGTTCTTCGGCGCGGTGCAGCCGGCGACCAGCCCGTGGAGGACCTGGGCGTAGCCAGTCATCCACCGCTTCCGCTGGCCCCACCAGTCGATGGGGCTGTGGGCGGCCTCGATCAGGGAGGCGTAGGGGAACTGCTCGACGACATCGAGACCGGCCTCGTAGCACGCGAACGCGAAGGCGTAGTCCTCGGTGAGCATCTCCGGATCGTAGCCGCCAACCGTCTCGAAGGCGGCCCGCCGCATGACGACCGTCCGGCTCGCCGCCACGGTGAAGTCCGTGATGGCCGTGAGGAGCCGCTGGCTGAGATCGCCCAGTACCACGGACTCGTAGTAGGCGACCGTCTCGATCAGGCCGTCCGGCTCGGGGATCGTCCGCCCCTGAACGACATCGCAGTCGTCCAGCGCCGCAACGGCCGCCGGGACGAACCGGGGGTCGACCCGCTCGTCGACATCGAAGACCGCGACGTGCTCGCTCTCGGTCACCTCGGCCGCGTAGTTCACCGCACCGGCCTTGCTCCCGGGGTAGCGGTCGTTGATGAGCAGTTCGACGCGGTCGTTGTCGCTCGCGTACTCGCGGGCCCGCTCGATGGACGCCTCGTCACCCGGTTCGGCGACGATGACGACCCGGAGGTCCTCGTAGCGGCTCCCGAGGAGGCTCTCGACGCTCCGATGCAGCGCCGCCGCGTCACGGTGGACCGGGACGACGGCCGTGACCGTCGGCCCCGTGGTGGGGAGCCGGTCCGCACCGCCACCGGCGACCTGTCCGAACAGCACGACCGCGGAGAGGGTGAACAGCCCGGCGATGGACAGGCAAGCGACCACCGCCTGCAGCACGACGACGCTCCCGCCGCCGAGGGCGGCCGGCAGCCCGACGACCATCGACAGCGCCCCCTGGAGGTATCCGGTGCCGAGAACGGCCACGACCACGAGGCCGAAGACCGGGCGTTCGAGCAGTTCTCGGGGAGCGGCCGGTGTCGACGGGCGGAGGGCACGCAAGGCCTGTCGCAATCGGTCTCTGATGCTGTGCGTCGGGTGGAGGGCCGAGGGGGACATCGTTCGTTTCGCTGGTCGCCCGGTTCCCCCCTGTATCGACACGCTACCAATCGGAGACGGACCCGGAGATGTCTCTAGCTATCCCGAGACCACGGCGCCCACCCGCCCGCACCGTCCGGCCCGCTCCCGGCAGACCCGATGCACTCTGCGACAGTCGGCCGGGTCAGGGATCGACCCCCACCCCGTGGAGACGGACCGTCACGCGACTCCCGCGGGGGTCGTTCTCGCCGAACTCGAGCTCCGCACCCAGCTGGGTGACCGCCCAGTTGACGAACCAGAGCCCGATCCCCCGTCCGTGTTCGAGCGGCGTCTCGTCGCCGGCCTCGAGGAGTCGTCGTTCCCGCTCCGGGATCCCTGGCCCGTCGTCCGCCACCGTCAGTTCGGCGGCCCCCTCCCTCGCCCTGACGATGATCTCGACGTGCGGCGAGGGCCCGGCGTGTGCCAGCGCGTTGTCGACGAGCTCCGATACCACCCGTTCTAGGACCCTGCGATGCGACCGGAGCACCAGCGCGTCCGGGCAGTCGACCGATATCTCCCCGTCGTGGTCCCCGTCACGGTACTGCTCGACGACGGTCGCGGCCACGTCCGCGAGGTCGACGCGTGCCGGCGACGCCACGCTGGTCGACATGAGTTCCTCGGCCTCGCGGGCCCTGTCGCTGAGATCGACCAGGTCGGTCGCACTTCCCCGGATCGCACGCCGGAGGTCGGGGTCGTCGATCCGGTCGGCGTGGGCGAGGACGATGTCCAGCTCGTTCCGGACGTTGTGCCGGAGGACGCGATTGAGCACCGTGAGGCGTTGCTCTCGGGTCCGACGCTCGGTCACGTCACGGAACAGCACCGCCCTGGCGACGGGGTCGCCGTCGCGGTCCTCCTCGGCGGTCCGGCTACCGACCGCCGACACGCTGAACTGGAACCGCCGTCGCCCCCGTGTCGTCCGGAGTCCGACCGTTCCGGTGGCCCCTGCCGAGAGGTCGTGGCCGGCGATCCCGTCCGCGACCGACTCGATCGGGGTACCGACCAGCGCCCCGGGGTCGCGGTCGAACAGCCGCGCGGTCGTGTCGTTTGCGTCGAGGATGCGCCCGTCCCAGTCGATGACAACGACCGCCTCCTGCAGGTCCTCCACGACACGCGAGCGGGCGACGTGGTCGGCCTTCGGGAAGCCGGTCAGCACCGGATACCGCCACACGGCGACGCCGAGGAGCCCGCCAGCGAGGAGGTGCCCGAGCGTCACCCCGTTGGCGGCGGTCTCGCCCTGCCCCATCGCCCCCAGGAGATACGGCGCGCCCACGCCGAGGACCAGGAGGGCAACCTGCGGCCCGGAGACCCGGCCGTGGCGCCGGGCGAGGCCGACCAGGAGGTACGTCCCGTACAGCCAGACCGCCAGCAGGTAGAGCAACTCCGTTCCCACGAGCGACGCGATCGCCTTCTCGGCGACCGACGCCGACGGGGCGAGCGCGAGGACGACACCGCCCAGAACCACGGGAAGTGTGATGCCGGCCAGCATGAGGACGCGCCGTCGGGTCAGTCCGGTTCCGCGGCCGGTGTAGCCGAGCGTGTACAGCGTCCACAGACCGGGGACGAACAGCGCACACCCGATCTCCCCGAACTGCAGGAGCGTCGAGACGTGCGAGTCCGGGCGGACGACGGGGAGGCCGGCGGCGAGCGAGAACAGCGTCCAGAGGGTCAGCGTGGCGACGATGGCCACGAACGGTCCCGCGCTGGGGCGCTCACGGGATCGGAACGCGACCCAGGTCACCCAGCCAAGGACCGTGACCGCCGCGGCATCGAGGCCGACGGCGACGAGCGTGGTCAGGACCGACACGGCTCGTCACCTCTCGGCCACATCCGTCCGGCGCGCGGGAACCGAGGTGCGACGCCAGTCACCGCCTGACGACGACCGTGCCCCCCAGCCGATCACCCAGCCGCTGGGGCTCGTCCGAACTCAGGACCACGACGATGCCGAGGGCGTAGCCGAACGGGAGCCAGTCGACGAGCCGCGCGAGGTTGCGGAGGAGCGACGCGCCCAGCGAGAGCGGCGACCCGTCCGTGCTCTCGACCCGGATCCGCACGAGTCGCTTCCCGATGGTCCCACCGAACCGCCACTCGCAGACCGTGTGATAGCCGACCGCGAGGCCGAGCCACAGGGCGAGTGCCGCGGCGGCGGGCCCGCCCTCGAGGTTGGCGTCCGTGCCGTTCGCGACGGTCTCGATCTGCCCGGTCGCGGCTGCGACCGCGTACACGGCGACGAACAGCAGCGCGAACCAGACTCCCGAGTCGATCGCCATCGCCACGCCGCGGATTCCGACTCCGCACCGGTCGTCCTCGTCTGTGCTTGCCATGGATCTGGCTCGGAGTCGGGACGACAAGGACCTGCGTGCGGTGTTTCAGGACGTGAGACGCTGTCCGCGAACACGTTCCGCGCAGGGGTAGTCCTCGCAGCCGCGCGGCCTCCCGGGCATCGGGACTCCCCGAAGTAGGTCCGCCGCTCGTCTCGCGCTCCGAGACACCCCGCCCGGGTTCTTGTCCCGTGGTGCCCACGTGTCGATGGAGCCGCCCTGGCTCCGTGACATGATGGACATCGATCAGTTCAAATCCCAGCACCTCCCGACGGAGTCGGACGAGACGTTCCAGCGTGAGAACAGCTACACCCTCGACGCCGCTGTCGACGGCGCCGTGATGGCGAAGGCCGGGTCGATGGTCGCCTACACCGGCGACCTCTCGTTCACCGGCCAGTCCTCTGCTGAAGGTGGCATCACCGGGTTCCTCAAGGAGGCCGCCACCGGGGAGGGGACGCCGGTGATGGAAATCGAGGGCGAGGGACACGCCTACCTCGCGGACAACGAGAAGAAGGTCCAGATCCTCCAGCTCGACGCCGGTGACGCCATCACGGTCAACGGCGAGGACGTGCTGGCGTTCGAGTCGGGGCTCTCCTACGAGATCAGCACCATCGACAGCCTGGCCGGCTCGTTCGCCGGCGGGTTCACCAACGTCTACCTGGAGGGCCCCGGTCACGTCGCCATCACCACCCACGGCGACCCCATCGTGTTCGAGCCGCCGGTCGCGACCGACCCGAGCGCGACCGTCGCCTGGAGCGGGGCCTCACCCGACGTGGAGGTCAACTCCAGCCTGTCGGACATGGTCGGCCAGGAGTCCGGCGAGCGCTTCCAGATGAACTTCGCGGGCGAGGACGGGTTCGTCGTCGTCCAGCCGTACGAGGAGCACTGACAACCACGGGGAAGCCTGTCCGCGTGCCCTCCGCACCGCCGTGGGCCGCTCTCCCGAGCTCCGCGGCGGTGCGGTCCCGACGCTGTCCCGCCGTGAGCCGCCCCAGGGGTGACGCCGCCCCCGATGATGACCCAACACGTTGATACCCCATCCCATACACCCACTCTGCACTACTAGAGCGGGGGGCTATGGGCTCCCCGAAGCAACCAGAGACACATGGATCCGAGTACAGCCCGAGACGACCCACGCCGGCCGACACCCCCCTGTGCGGGTGCCCAGCGCGGGAACACCAGCTGTGGACGGGAGCCCGGTGGTCATCATGGGGGATGACCGGGCGTCACCCGGGGGTGCCGACCCCTCGACGGTCCCCATCGAATCGATACCCGCGCCCGTCGTCGGATACGACATCGAGGACGGGGAGCCGTCGATCACGGAGACGAACAGCGCCTTCGAGTCCACGTTCGACACGGGAGCGACGGGAACAGTCATCCGGAGGTGGCTCCGGACCGTCGGGACTGGCGACGTGCCGGTGGAAGAGGTGTGCTCGCGGCTCGCCGACGGTGATCGCGTCGACACCGAGCTACGGCTCCAGGAGGGCGACGACCGGGGCAACGAGCGGTGGTACCGGCTCCGGACGCTCGGCCCGGCCGACGGGGAGGCCGGCCACGTGCTACTGACGGAGGGGTCGCCGTGCCGCGACGGCATCGAGGCCGACCGGCTCGCGAGCGTCATCAGCCACGACCTCCGGAACCCGCTCGACGTCGCGACCGCACACCTCCGTGCGGCACGGGAGACCGGCGAGGAGGAGCATCTCGACCAGCTCGAGCGGTCGCACGACCGGATGGAGCGGATCATCCAGGACGTGCTCACGCTCGCCCGGGGGGAGAACGCACTCAACGTCGTCCCGGCGGTCGATATCGAGACCGTCGCCACCGAGGCGTGGGCGACCGTCGACACGGAGACGGCCTCGCTCACGCTCTCGGGCGATCTGCCGACGATCGAGGCCGACCCCGACCGGCTGCAGCGGCTGTTCGAGAACCTGTTCCGGAACAGTATCGAACATGGTTCGACGGGCAGCCGGACGGGGTCCGGCGACGGCGTGGAGCACGGTTCGCCGAACAGTCGGCCGGAGGCCGACGACGGGACGGGCGAGGGGGGCGTCCAGGTCCGTGTCGGGCCCACGGAGGACGGGTTCTTCGTGGCCGACGACGGCCCCGGCGTCCCCGCCGAGGAGCGTTCGCGTGTGTTCGACCCGGGCTTCAGCTCGCACGGGTCGAGAGACGGGACGGGACTCGGGCTGCCCATCGTCGAGCGGATCGTGACGGCCCACGACTGGTCCGTGTCGGTCACGAGCGGCCCGCTCGGCGGCGCACGGTTCGAGTTCCACGAGGTGCGATCGACGTGACGACAGCGACGAACGGACACGACCACTCATGGACAACCGACTGGAACAGGCCCCGATAGGGGTCATCGAGACGACGACGGAGGGGGCGGTCGTGGCGGTCAACGAGGCCGCCGCGACGATGATCGAGACCGCACCCGGGGCGCTGCGCGGGACCGATCTCCGGGACCGGTTCCCCCGGTCGGCGGCCGGCACCCTCCGCGATATGTTCGAGGGCGGGGCAGTCTCGCGGTCGTTCGAGGAGTACTATCCGGAGCTCGATCGGTGGCTCGCGGTCGACGTCCAGGTGGGTGAGACGGTACTGGTGTACGTCCGCGACCGCACCGAGTCCCACGAGAGCGAACAGCAGGTCGAGCGACTGGAGCGGCGTCTGGAGCGGATCGAGCGCATCAACACGCTCGTCGTGACGGTGCTGCAACAGGTCATCGGCGCGTCGGATCGAGGGGACATCGGCCGGATGGTCTGTGAGGAGCTGGGCGGGACGGACCTGTACCGGTTCGTCTGGGTCGGCGAGCGGGAGTTCCCCGACGGGCGGCTTCGGCCCCTCGCTGCCGCAGGAGACGCCCCCGACCTGCACGACCGGATCGACGAGACACTGGACGAGGGGCAGGCACTGCCCGAACGGATGGCCGTCGAGAGCGGGGAGACGCGACTCGTCGGTTCGATCGCCGAGGACGATGCCGTCACGCGGGCCGTCCGCCGGGCGGCGTTCGGGCACGGCCTCCGGTCGTGTCTCGCGGTCCCGCTCGCGTACCAGGGAACGGTGTACGGCGTCGTGTCGGTGTACTCCGACCGCGAGGAGGGGTTCAGCGAGCAGGAGCGGGTCGGTCTCGAGACGCTCGGGCGGATCGCCGGGTTCGCGGTCAGGGCGCTGCGTCAGGAGGATCTGCTGGTGGCAGACACCGTCACCGAGGTGACCCTCGCGGTCCGCGACGAGACGATTCCGTTCGTCGAGGTCGCCCGGGAGGCTGACTGTCGGCTGTCGCTGGACGGGGCGGTCCCCCGCGGCGACGGGACGGTCGTCTGCTACCTCGGGACCGGCGACGGCGAGAGCGATGACGGCGGCGACGACGAGGACGGGGTGGACCTCGCGGAGACGCTACGCGCCCACCCGGCCGTCACCGGTGTCAGGTCGATCCGGTCGGAGGGGGAGCCGCTGGTGCAGGTGACCGTCGACGGCGAGATGCCGGTCACTGCTCTGGTCGCCTGGGGTGCGACGGTCCGGTCGGCCGAGTACACCGCGGAGTCGGCCCGGCTCGTCGCCGAGGCACCACCCGAGGACGATATCCGTCGGATGGTCGAGGCCGTCGACGGCGTGGCCGTCGAGACCACCCTCGTGTCGAAGGAGGAGCGCACCCGGACGGCCGACACGGCCGAGGCGTTCCACGACGCGCTCGCCGAGCGGTTGACCGACAGGCAGCGGACGGTCCTGCGGACCGCCCATCTGTCGGACTACTTCACCTCGCCACGCGGGAGTACGTCGGAGGAGGTGGCCGACACCCTGGATATCGCGGGGTCGACGATGCTGTACCACCTCCGACGTGCGCAGCAGGAACTGGTCGATGCCTTCTTCGAGGCCGACGGGGAGCCCGCCACGACCGACGAGGAGCCTTCCGCCCCGGACGACCACTGACCGGTCGCCGGCTACCGGTCGAGCTCGGAGAACGACGAGAGTAGCTCCTCGGCCTCGGGGAGCAGGCTCCCGACCCGCTCCTCGAGCTCCACGAGGCGCCCCTCGAGGTCGGCGAGTCGCTCGCTGTCCGCGGTCTCCTCCGGCAGCAGCTCCGCAGTGAGAACCGCCCGCTTCGACTCGAGTCGGAAATACTCCCCCAGCAGCTCGTACGCGAGCACCCGACACTGCTGATCCACGACGGTACGGAGGTCCTCGCGCTCGACCGGTTTCGAGAGGTAATCGTCGAACGGCATGTCCAGTACGCCCAGGTCAGGGTCGATGGCCGTCACCATGATCACCCGGGTCCGGAGCTCCCGTTCCCGGAGGCGCTCGAGTACCTCGTCCCCCGACAGCCCCGGCATGTGTCGGTCGAGCAGCACCACGTCCGGCGGGCGCCCCTCGTCGACGACATCGAGTGCCTCCTCACCGCCGTACGCGACGGTCACGTCGGCGACGTCCTCGAGCCGGAGCGCGTAGGCGTCCGCGACACGCTTCTCGTCGTCGACCATCAGCACGGTCGGCTGCGTCACCTGCATCTCCTCGCCCATTCTGTCGCCCGATACGGACCCAGCCTAGAAATATCCCCGGCCACGAGAGGTACAGTCCACCGTCGGCCGCTTCGGGACCGCAGTACCTGCCGTGCGCCTGTTCCCGGACCGACGGCCACGGGACGATGGCTCGGCGTCCCGGCGTCGTCGTCCCGCCCGGTCTCTGCATTACTAGAGCCGAGGGAGGCCGGCAGTTCCGCATGGTAGCATCGGATTACAGGGAGCCCTGGTGGGTTGCTATGGACGAAGATGCGAGACGATGGCCCTCCATTCCACCGAGCGAGCGAGACCACGGGGCGGATTTCCGACCCCGAGACGGCGGTCGACGCCGACGAGCTCCTGTCACTCCTCGGTGACGAGTACGCCCGCGAGATACTCTCCACTCTCGGGGATCAATCGTTGCCGGCCCGGGAGATCGTTGACCGGTCGAGCGTGTCGCGCCCGACGGTGTATCGCCGCCTCGACCGGCTGGAGGAAGCAGGACTGGTCGAGACGACGATGAGCCTCCATCCGGACGGCCACCACCGGAAGGAGTTCCGGATCGTCGTCGACGCGGTCGAGTTACGACCCAAGGACGACACCCTGGTCACCCATGCCGAGCATCAAACGGCCGGCAACCCGGAGGAACGCCTCGCCCACGCCTCGGACTGACCCGTCGCCATGAACGGCTCCAGGGTCGTCGACGTGGCCTGCCCGCCAGGACTGGTCCTCGCCACCCTCGGCGCCGGCCCGGGATTCTGCGAGACGGGGGCGCTCCCCTCCGAGATCGACGACGGGACGACGGCGACGATCGAGCTGTCGGAGCTGGACGCGGCGTGACGGGACGGAGATACGTCACCCCCGCGAGCGACGGACCGAGCACTACGGGGCCTCCTCGAACAGGCCCGGGACGACGAAGGCCACCCCGAGAACCAGAACGGCGAGGGCCAGCAACAGGGCCGGGCCGAGCCCCGGATCGAGCCCCAGGGCTCGCGCGAGACCGGTCGCGACCGGCTCCGTCTCCGACTCGATTTCAGGACCCACGATGCCGGTCGCGCCGACACCGATGGCCGCGGTGATGAGGGCCGGCGGGCCGCCTGCCCTGATAATCCGACGCGGGTTGTTGTCGGGGGACTGCCCGGACATACCCGCACACGTGGGACGCGGTGGGAAATGCGATATGGCTGCGTCTCCTCCCCTGAGACAGCGGGTCCATCCCCGTCGGGAGTCGTGTCCCGCCGTCGGAATCGGGCGACACAGCGTCCGTCGAGTGTGCCCGGAGCCCCGGCAGAGGCGTCTGCCGAGACCCCCCTAGGCCAGGAAGACGTGTCGCGGGCGGTCGGCCAACACCTCGCGGCCCCACTCCACGGTGTCGCGGAAGGCGTCCGAGCGGAAGAACGTCATCGCGTCCTCGCGCGAGCGCCACTGGCTCGCGATGAACATATCGTTCTCGTCCTCGCGGTTGACCATCAGGTCCGTGTCGAAGTGCCCCTCCATGTCGGCGAGCATCCCACCCACGTCGGCGAAGGTGTCGACGAACTCCTCGCGGTAGTCCGGCTCGACGGTGTAGAACATCCCCATCGTCCCGAAGCCGGACTCCTCGCCGGCCCGCTCGACGATGCCCGGGAGCTCGGCCAGGAAGCCGCTCGCGGTGTCGGCGGCGTCGGCGGTCTCCCAGATGCTGACCACGGCGGTCCGGTCGCCGGTCCCCGCGCCGGCGTCGCCGGCCTCGCCGGGCGCGCCACGTGCGTCGTAGAGCGCGGTCTTGACGTGCGTGTCGTAGTGGTCGAACCGCTCGCGCATCCCGAACACCTCGTCGGCGAGTTCCTCGGCGTCGGCCTCGGAGTAGAGCACGACCGCGTAGACGTCCTCGCCGTGGGGCTGCCCGGCGTAGACGTCGAGGTCCCGGAGCTCCTCGCGGAGCGACTGGGTCTCCTCGTCGTCGGTCCCGGCGGTGCCGTCCTCGCCGGCCCCGTCGTCCGCCTCGTCGCTCGGCGTCGCGTTCGCTTCGGTCTCCTCGGCGTTCTCGCCGCCCGGGAGCGGCCCGCCGACGCCGCGCTCGACCTCCATGAGGTCCCCGAGGAAGCCGCTCGCGGTGTCGGCGGCGCGCTGGTTCGCCCACAGGCTGATGATGGCCGAGCGGCCCTGGTCCGCCCGTACGGTAGTGAGGACGTGCGTGTCGTAGTGGTCGAAGTTGCCCCGCAGCCCATCGACCTCCGCCATCATCTCCTCGGCGTCGGCACTGGAGTAGAAGACGAGCCCGTAGCCCGCCTCCAGGTGGTTCTCGACCGGGACGCCGAGACTCCGGATCTCGCGCTCGATGGCCTCCGTGTCGATCTCGTCGTGGGGCGCCTCGTCCGGCGTCCCCGGCCGGCCGCCGCCGGTGTCGGGGTGGTCGTCTCCCGACGCGTCGCCCTCGCCATCGGCGTCACCAGCCGCCGCGTGGGGGTGGCCGCCGTCGTCGCTCGCCTCGCCGTGGGGGGAATCCCCATCCTCCCCGTGGGCGTGGCTGGGCGCCGCCGTGTCGTCACCGTGTGCGTGCGCGGTCCCGGTCGTGCCCGCGCTCGCGCCCGCCTGTCCCGCGTCAACGCTCTCCCCATCGCTCGGGACGGCCTCGCCTGCGAACAGCGCGGGCAGGTCCGTCGGCGGGAAGCGCTGGCCGAAGTAGAACGTCCCGAACTCCGCGTAGCGCGAGGAGGAGGGATCGAACCGCATCTCGTACAGCAGTTTCTTGATCTGGGTGGGATCGTCGCTGAACAGCGTGACGCCCCACTCGTGGTCGTCGAGGCCGACGCTCCCGCTGATGATCTGCGTGACCTTCCCGGCGTACTCGCGGCCGATGTCGCCGTGCGCGCTCATCAGGTCCGCGCGCTCGTCGAACGGGAGGTCGTACCAGTTGTGGTCCGGGCCGCGGCGCTTGTCCATCGGGTAGAAGCAGACGTGGTCGCGGTCGGGGATGTCGGGATAGATGCGCTGTTGCATGTAGCGGCGCATCCCCTCGTCCTCGACGTTCTCCAGGCCCGCGTCGAGGTCGTCGTGCATATAGCCCGAGACCTCGGTCACGGAGAGGTACGAGTCGACCTGCTCGGTGTAGCCGCCGAGCGCGGTCCGCTCGAACGCGCGCTCGGCACGGTCCAGCGCCTCCGGCGTCGGGCGGAGGTGCAGTACCATGAAGTCGGCCTTGTGCCCGACGACGGAGAAGACGGCCGTGCCGCCCTCCTCGCCATCGATGTCGGCGAGGGCGGCGTGCTGTTCGAGGTAGTCGATTCCCTCGTCGAGCGCCGTGTGGCGCTCGCGCTCGGGTGCGTCGCGCCATGCGTCCCAGTCCACGCTGCGCAGGTCGTGGAGTACGTACCAGCCCTCCTCCGTCGGGGGGGCCCGACGACGTTCGGCGTCGCTCATACGCGCCCTTGTCCCCCGGTGGTCAGGGGTCTTGCGGTTCCGGGTTCGCGGGTCGGGGACCGGTCAGGGGACGCGTCGGCACAGGAGCCAGCCCAGCGAGAGGACGGCGACGAGTCCACTCACGAGCCCGAGCCCCGGCCCGGACGCGGCCGTCCCGGTGGTCCCACCGGACTCGGCGGACCCGGCAGACTCGGTCTCCGGCGCCTGCGTCGGTGACGGCTGTTCGTAGCGAACCGTCAGCTGCGTCGAATGGGTCTCGTCCCCGGCCTGGACCCGGACCTCGTGGGTGACATCCCCGGCCGTCGACGGCGGGTCGAGCACGAATCGGGCCTGCCCGGATTCGTTCGTCGTGCGCCGCTCGTCGCCCAGTTCGACCGTCGCGTTCGCGACCGGGTCCCCGCCGAGTTCGGAGAGTCTCACCACGACGGCGTCGTCGCTCGTCGAGGCCGTCACGGTGAGGGACTCGTCGAGGCCATCGTACTCGCGGACGACGGTCCGCCCGTCGACGCGTGTGAAGATGAACAGGTCGCCGTCCCTGACACGCACCGAATCAATCGTCTCGTTCGCGGCGAGCGTGACCGGGAGCCGACCGACGACAGCCTCCCGGGCGGGGTCGTAGACGGTGTAGTTCCCGGTGACGCGGCCGAACGTCGCGGCCCGGTCACGGGAGAGGTTGGACGCGAACTGTGGGACGAGCAACAGGCCGTCCTCCGTCGCACGGAACCGGGAGACGCGTCCCGGCGCGAACGGGAGTTCAGCGACCGTCTCGTTGGTTCGCAGGTCGACGACCTGGGCCATCGATTCCGAATCCGACGTGGCCGAGTACAGGGCCACCGGCGATGCGATCACAGCGTGCTCCTGGCTCGCCGCGACACGGTATCCGAGTTCCCGATTCAACGCCTCGTGACGACCCACCGAGATGCGTTGTGCCGCAATCGTCCGGGTTTCGGTGTTCACGACCCGGACGCCCCGAGTCTGATACCTCCCGAGGCGGCTCTCACCCGCCATCTTCACGACGACGTACTCCCCGTCGGGAGTGACCGAGTGGACGGTCTCGAACTCACCGAACACCCGCTCCCCGTCGACTTCGGTGTTGTACGTGCTCTGCTGGTCACCGGCGTACAGCGACGTCGCGTTCCCGGTCGTCAGGTTGATCCAGCGGTGGTGCATGACGAGCCGGTCATCGTGGCGGGTCAGCCGTCCACCGGGTCGGTCGCGGCGCCACTCCTCCGCGGCGGTCGTGACGTTGTATGCGACGAGGTCACCCCCGAGGATGACGACCGTCCCCGACCCCGTCCCGTCGAAGACCTGCGTCGGCCCGGCGCCCGCCGGCGCGAAGTACGTCAGGTCCTCGTTCAATGGGTCCCAGACCGGCCAGTCCGGGGCCCCGATGCGGTAGCGGAGGCGGTCGGGCTCCCGGTCGGTGACGCCGATAGCCCCACGGAAGACGATGGGATAGCCGACCTTCGCGGGGAGCGCGGAGTACGTGACCGCGCGGGCGTTCGTCGAGACGTGCGTGTCGTTCGCCCGGAAGCGCTCGGGGTCACCCGGCGGCGCATCGACGTGACTGGTCCAGTTCTCGATGCCGAGCAGGAGCTCCGAGTTCCGGGTCATCACGTAGTACCGGTCGGCGGTGGCGACGGCCGAGGGATTCGTCGCCGTGAACCGCTCCACGGGGTGGCCCTCAAGCGGTGTCCGGGGGTCGGTGAGCCAGCGCCGCGTCGACACGTCGTAGATCATCGGGCCGTAGGTCGTCCCGATGGCGATGGTCCCGCGGTCGGTGTACCGGGCCTGCTCTCTCACTGGGAGGATGTAGTCGGGGTGGGACGGAAACACCAGGTCACGCTGCAGGAAGGTCCGGCCGTTCGGCCGTGGAATCGCATGGAGCGTGTCGTTGGTGGCGTCGTAGTAGAAGAGTCGATTCCCGGTCACGCGATAGAACGCAGCCGCATCGTTCGGCGACGCCTGCCAGTCCCGGAGTGCCGTCCGGTCGACCGACGCCGTCGTGTGACTCGTATCGAGCGCGACCGGTTCGTCGACGGTGACAGCAACCGGCGAGGGGGGCTGAGCGGACTGTTGGCCGCCAGCGATAGCCGGAACGGGCAGCATCAGGACGATACAGACGAGTACCAGCCAGTAGCGACCCCCCATTTCGGCGGCGTTTCGGGGAATGGCCGCAAATAGTTTGTTCTCGAGCGGTTCGCCGAAGGGCTTCGACGCTGGTCCGTTGGTTCGGACGGTCGGGCCACACCTCTGCAGAGACGGGGGACCGTTGGCAGACTCCCTGCGACCCGGCACCGATCATCGCGACGGGAGCCGCCGACCGTACCATAGCTCCAAATGGTTCCAGCCCCAAGCGACCCACATGCTCCGTCGCATCCTGGCCCGGCTGACCGGGCACGGTGACGACGATGTCGAGGTCGAGGACTCCCGCTTCGTCCCCTCCGAACTCGATGTCTCGGTCCGGGAGGCCCACGGCTCCGGACGCGCCGAGGCCGAGCGCGAGCTGGCCAGCATCGAGGCACAGGCGGAACTGCTTGAGGAAGGCGAGAGCGGGCACGAACGCTGAGCTCGCTCGGTGGTGTGAAAGAACGGGAACTGCGAACGGTCACTCCCATCGCGCGGTGCGGTGGGGGCCGTCGGTACTGTCTGCGAAGGAGTTACTCGATGCGAACGAGGTTCGCGGCGCGCGGGCCCTTCGGGGACGACTCGATGTCGAACTCGACCTCCTGGCCCTCCTGCAGGTCCTCACCGCCAACGTCGTCCATGTGGAAGAAGACGTCCTCGTCGTCGTCCAGGTCGCCGTCGTCCGTAGAGATGAAGCCGTAACCGCCAGTGTCGTTGAAGAAATCAACTTTTCCGGTTGCCATTGCGAATAGATGTAACGTGGTGTCGGGGATAACCCTTCCGAGGGTCGAGGTACCACGACCCCCGACGGGGCGTCCGGTGCGACGGGGGTCGACTGCTGGCCTGCACACATCGCCGTAGGGCACAGGGCTATGTGTGCCGGTCCCATGGGGTGAGACGCATCGCCATGAAACCGTGTCAGAACTGTCAGGCGGTCATCGACGAGTATATCCTCGACAAACAACTCGAACCCCTGCGCGACCTCACGGTCGACGATTTCAACGTCTGCGCGGACTGCACGACGGTCGTTGCTGATGCGTGCGTGGAGTGCGGCGGTGCGGTGTACGTCCCCCGGAACATGGGCGGGACGCCGGACTACTGCCCGGCGTGCCGGTCCGACCTCATCGGTCGGACGGGTGAGGACCCCGGCTGGCACTGTGACCCCTTGTCCTCCTGAACGACGGTCCGGGCGGCCATATTTTGCTCGCAGGATAGTGCCCGCGCAGCCCTCGCTACCCGGAGACCGCCGTTCGTCCGAGAGGGCTGACACCGTCCACGCCGTTCGTGAACACGGCCCAAACTGAACCGACTGTTTGTGCTTTCGCCGCTTTGAATAATTGTTCAACCCACGAGGCGAGTGACGGTTCCATCGGCCCTCCAGGCCCGAGAACCCGCTACGCATGAAACTACGCAACCTCCTCACGGTCGCGCTGGTGGCGCTTCTGGTCGCGCCAGCAGCGGCGGCCTACGCACCGGTGGACAGCACGCCCGCACAGCAGGGCGAACCAGCAGCGCTCGCGACGGACGGCGCCGCGAACGATGATGCCGCGGCGGCCTCCCAGGAGCGCAACTACACGCGCCTCTACATCGAAGAGGGCTACCGCAGCAGCGAGGTCAAGCCCGGCGAGTCGACGACGTTCAATGTCACGGTCGGCAACAGCGAGGACGAGACGGTCGAACTCGACCCGCACGTCGTCCTCCCGCAGGTCAGGGGCCGCCCGCTCGCGAAGAGCTGGGTCAGCATCGAGAGCGCGGACACGACGCTCGAGGCCGGCGAGGAGCGCACGTTCACGGTGACCGTGGCGGTCCCCTCGGATGCCGATCTCGGCGAGTACCGCGCGCTGGTCGCGTTCACGAACGAGACCGTCACCTACCGCCCGGGCCAGCCGGAGCGGCCGGTCCACGCGGCGACCATCAACGTCGACGTGTTCAAGGAGCCGA
This sequence comes from Haloglomus litoreum, assembly GCF_029338515.1. Lineage (GTDB taxonomy): Archaea > Halobacteriota > Halobacteria > Halobacteriales > Haloarculaceae > Haloglomus > Haloglomus litoreum. Next base: position 3,071,564 of record NZ_CP119988.1, read on the forward strand.
CGGTCCGGATCAGTAGCGACCGGTACTACCACACCCAGGTCCAGGCCGGCGACGACTACACCTACGAGATCGAGATCGAGAACACCGGCGAGCAGGCGGTGCCGGTGAACCCGACGCTGGAGACCCAGGACACCCGGCGTCGCTACCACGGCTCGGAGCAGACCGTCGAGCGCTCGTGGTTCGAGATCGACGCGCCCAGCGAGGTCGCACCCGGCGAGACCGCGACCGTGAGCGTGACCGTCAGCCCGCCCGAGTCGGCGAGCGTCGGTGACTACAACGCCGAGATCGACCTCGGCCTGCAGGACCCGGCCCGACCGGACCGGGGCGACTACTGGCAGCGCGTCGACCTGCGCTTCCAGGTCTGGGCACAGCCGGACGACCCCTTCGAGACCTCCTTCGATGTCAGCGAGGAGGCCGAGAGCGCATCGCTGACGCTGTCGACGGCGAGTCCCCACAACGACCGACCGGCCAGCTTCGACGTGAGCTTCGTCGCGCCGAACGGCACGGTGGTCGATGCCGAGCGGGTCCGCGTCTCGAACGACGGCCACGTCAGCCTCGGTGAGGACCGCCCGCGCGGCGAGAGCCAGGGTCCCTACACCAGCCGCGGCAGTCAGCAGGAGTTCGTCTACCGCATCGACGACCCGGCCGCGGGCCAGTGGACCGCCCGGATCATGCCCGAGAACGCGGTCGACTTCCGCTACGAGATCACCCGCGACGAGGACTGAGCCTCCGACCGCGGTCTCCGTTCCCGTTCCCCTTCTTTTCCGCGCCCGTCGCTTCCGAGCGCCGAGCCCCGGTCGCGACGGCGACCGGAAAGACCGAGGGTCGTCGCCGGCCACGTCCGGGTATGCGACGCCCGAGCCCGGACCGGAGCGACCAGCACAGCGGGGCCCCGACCGATGCGTGAGGCCGACCCCCGCGAGCGCGAGATGGGGATGGCATGGTACGTGAGCGACGCCGACGGGACCGGTGGCGAGTTGCGCTTCGCCGAGGAGGACTTCGTCGTCCGCGAGCGCGAGCGGTTCAACGTCGACCTCCACCCCATCGACGCCGACACGGGCGCGTACCCGCACCTCGTCTTCCGCGCGACGCTGCGTGGCTGGGACACCAACGACTTCGCGAGCGCGCTCTCGAACAAGCTGGGGATGAGCCGCGAGCGCGTCTCCTGGGCCGGCACGAAGGACAAACGCGCCGTGACGACGCAGCTGTTCTCGGTGCGGTACGAGGACGAGACGCTCCCCGCCCTCGACGACGCCGAGGTCGAGGTCCTGGGTCGCGCGGGCCGGCCGGTCCTGTTCGGCGACCTCGCGGGCAACGCCTTCGAGATCCGCGTGCGGAACGCCGACCGCCCCGAGAACGCCGCGGCCATCACCGAGTCGCTCCGGCGGTTCGCCGCGGGCGGCGGCGACGAAGATGTGTCGGCCGACGACCCCGCGGGCGTGCCGAACTACTTCGGCCACCAGCGCTTCGGTTCCTACCGCCCGGTCACGCACCGAGCGGGGCTCGCGGTCGTCCGGGAGGACTGGGCGGACGCCGTCATGACCTACATCACGCAGACCGCACCCGAGGAGCCCGCCGACACGCGCGAGGCCCGCGAGTTCGTCGCCGAGACGCGCGACTGGTCGGCGGCGCTGGAGCGCCTGCCCGGCAAGTTGCGCTACGAACGCGCGATGCTCCATACCCTGGCCGAGCGGGTCGGCGAGGGCGAGCCGACCGACGAGGACTGGCGCGCCGCCCTCGAATCGCTGCCCTCGAACCTGCAGACGATGCTCGTCAACGCCGCGCAGTCGTACGCGTTCAACCTGATGCTCTCCGAGCGCCTGGAGCGCGGGCTCCCGTTCGCCGAGGCCGTCGCGGGGGACGTGGTCTGTTTCGCGGACCGCTCCCCGGAGACGCCCGACGACCTCGCGCTCCCCGACACGGACCGCCTCCAGCGCGTGGACGAGGGGCGCGTCGACACGGTCAACCGGCACTGCGCCCGCGGCCGGGCGTTCGTCACGGCACCGCTCGTCGGGACCGAGACGGAACTCGCGGACGGGGAGCAGGGCGACATCGAGCGGGCGGTGCTGGACGAGCTGGACCTCGAACCGGGCGACTTCGACCTGCCGGGCGCGTTCGAGTCGACGGGGACGCGTCGGGCGATTCTGTTGCGGACCGGGCTGGATGTCGAGCGCGTCGACGATGACCCCGACTCGCTGTGGTTCCGGTTCGCGCTGCCGAAGGGGTCGTACGCGACGGTCGTGCTGCGCGAGTACCTGAAGGACGACCCGCTGGCGCTAACGTAGTCGCCTGGGTGCGGCGACGTTCGTGGTCGAGGGCCGGTTAGTCCCAGAGCGTCGGGTAGTACTCGGCCATCTTGCTGTCGTCGGTGATGATGGCGTCGGTGCTCCTGTTGGCGTGGTTGGCGACGATCATCGCGTCGTGCATCTGCGCAGGGAAGGTGCCGAGATGCGAGAGCAGTTCGCGTGCGTCGGCGTGGGTGTCCTCGACGAAGGTGGCTGGGAGCTGTTCGAACCAGCGGAGGGCGTCCTCTGCGTCGAAGGGGATGGTTGTCCCCAGGAGCTCGTCGCGCCGGTCGAGAACGAACATCGCTTCTACAGCCGCGATGACCGGAATCTCCAGCGTCACGCGCCCGTCGGCGGCGGCCCGGAACTGCTCGTGGGCCGTGTCGGGGAGAATCCCGAGGGTGAAGTCGACGAGCGCGTTCGCGTCGACGGTGTACCGCTTCATCGGTCGAGGCTGGGGCGCTGTAGCTCGTCCATGTCCTCCTTCAGCGCATCGCTGACCGCCCGTGCCTCCTCCTCGGTCATGTCCTCTGCGAGGAAGCCGTAGTTCGGAAGGTCGCCCTTCTTGCGAAGCATGATGCCGTCCTCCTCCTCGACCCAGACCACTTCGTCGCCGGGTTCGATGCCGTACTTCTCGCGGAGCGCCTTCGGGATAGTCGTCTGCCCCTTGTCCGTGACCCGCGTGGTCTCAGGGCCGTCCGTCCCGCTCATATTTCGTAAGAACAGGTGTAAGAAGTTAGGCGTTGGGTCGGAGGTGCCGGCAGTGGACTCGCCGTGAGCGCGGAGCCGCCCTTTCTCTCCCGCTGCTCCGAACCGCCCGGCTTATGCGCGCCCACGGCCACCTTCCGATATGGAGTGTCGCCAGTGTGCCACGCCGCTCTCGCGCCCTGGCGACTTCTGTCTCACCTGCCGCACGGAGAACGCGGACAGCGTCGTGGTCGACTGCGACCGCGAGCGCGCCACCGTGACGGTCCTTCTCGATGGCGACGTGGTCGCCGAGCGCACGGTCACCACGCGCCCGGAGAACGACGGCGAGCGCGAGCCCGTCGAGTTGCGCAACTTCGCGGGCCTCATCGCCGACGAGGTCCACCGCAAGCGCCCCGACGAGGTGTACGCCGCCGGCGACCGTGACGTGCTGGAGGCGGTCCGCGAGCAACTGCACTACTCGCTCCGGCGTGTCGAGCCCCGGGGCGACCAGTCGGTCGTCGACGCCGTCCGGGAGCGGGCGGGCGAGCGCTCGCTGGAGGTGGTCGAGACGCCGCCCGACGAGAAGCTCGGGGGCTCGCACTCGACGCTGGTCGGCGGCCGCGACGGGATGACCGCCGTCCGCACCGTCGCCGCGCACCCACACGTCAAGAAGGTGATTCCCGGCCCCATCTCCGCGGGCGGGTCGGGGTCGCGCTCCGGCCTGCGGGCGAAGGCCACCCGCGCCGACGAGAACGGCAACGTCCGACTGCTCGTGCGGGACGGCTCCTCCGTACAGGAGAACCGCGTCGTGACGACGGCCGGGAGCCGGGAGATGGGCGAGCGGGTGCGGGACGACCTCGACGAGTCGCTCCGGGAGGCCGGGCTCCAGGAGTGATTTCGAGGAGAACCTGACGATCAGCCAGAGAGATCTGCAGGTTCGAGAGATATTCCGCGACCTCGTCAGAAATCCTCCAGCGCGGCCTGTTCCTGCTTCGCCAGCAGGTCGTCGCAGGTGCCCCACGACCGTCGGGCGCAGTCCGGGAGGTGGCCCTCGCGTTCGAGGTGGGCCTGCAGGAACTCGCGGGTCTTCGGGTCCGACGGGTAGCCCGACCCGAGGTCGTCGAAGCCCATCGAAGTGTAGCGGTCGACCAGGTCCGCGACGTGCGTGTCCCGCTCGACCTTGGCGATGACCGAGGCGGCCGCCACGAGCGCGTACGTCTCGTCGGCCCCGTGTTCGGCCCGGAGGTCGACATCCACGTCGAGTCGCTCGCGGACCCGGCGCGCGAAGCGGTCGGCGTCCGTGTCGCCGCCGTCGCAGATGCCGCCGTCGCCGTCGCGGACGACCTGCGCGAGCGCCTCGGCCTGCGCCGCGACGGTCAGCGTGTTCATGTCCTCGTCGCCGTCGATGCGCTCGACCGTGACCTCGGCGACACCCACGTCGACGCGGTCGTCCTCGCGGAGGGTGGCCGCGAGGTCCTGGCGCTGCTCGGGGCGGAGCCGCTTCGAGTCGTCGACCCCCGCCGGGATGGCGACCGCCGGCGCCCGGACGGCCGCGGCGAACATCGACCCCAGAACGGGTCCCTTGCCGGCCTCGTCCACCCCGAAGCGCATATGCCCGGAGCGGGGCCGGTCGGCTAATCAACCTTTCGCGTACCCCAGGGTGGCCCCGGAGCTACCGGGCGCTCGGGGTCGGCGGGGTCGAAAGAAGGGCGAAGGTCGACTCAGTCGTCGGTCGACGCCGGGTACTCGTACGCCGGCACCGCCGGCTCGCGCTCGGCTTCCTGGGTCCGTTCACGGGTCCGGTCGAGGGAGGTGTTGGCTGCTACATACTTGTACATGGGGAGGTCCCCTCCATGCCAGGCCAACACGTGCCATGGAGAAAAGGGTTGGGCGGAGGCCATCGGTTCCTCGCACTCGCGCCTCGGCCGACCTCGCTTCCGCCCGCCTACTCGGCCCCCTCCTCGCCGGGCTCGACCGGCGCGATGGCGTCCTCGGTGCTCGCCCGTTCGGTCACCATCGCCGAGGCACGGCCGTCGGGGACGCCCTCGGTCCATGCGTCCGGGTCGCGCCCGCCGGCACCGTCGAGGGCGTCCTCGTCGATGAGGAAGTCGGGGTGCTCGAACGGCCCCTCGACACCCTCGACGGCCATCACGTCCAGCGCCGTCACCTCGGCATCGACGCCCAGTAACCCAGCGAGCGACGGCTCGGTGCGGCCCTCGTCGCCGCTGACGAGTTCCTTCACGTAGAGGCCGCCGGCGCCGTGGACCACGATGGTCGCGTGCTCGGCGTCCGTCGTCGACCCGGAGATATCGTGGACCGTGCGCGTGCGCACGAGGTCGGCCCGCCGGTGGTCGACGCGGTTCGGGGTGCGCTGCTCGACGGTCGCCCCCCGCAACTCGTCGAGCGCGGCCTGCAGGTCCGCCTCCGCGACGGGCTCGTCGAACGCGACGACCATCCGGTAGGTCTTGGTCGCCTCCAGTTCCTTCACGCGCTCGACCATGTCGTGGGTCGCGTAGCGCAGGCCGACGACCTCGATGTCCTCGGAGGCCTCGTTGATCTCGCGCTCCAGTTCGGCGAGGTCGGTGCGTCGGCGGTGCGGGTCCTCGACCTCGAGGACGAACGGCCGGCCGGTGCCGACCATCAGCGCGTCAACGTCCTCGCGGCCGGCGCCGTGGAAGACCCCTTCGCGGCCGCGGTGGGCCTCGACCAGCGTGGGCGCGACCTCCTGCTCGACACTGGTTCGGTACCGGTAGCCCGTCCCGTCGCACTCGCCGCAGGGACCCACGCCGTACTGTCGGCCCGAGCCACCACACGCCGAGCACGGCCACTCCGTCTGCGGGACCATCCGCTTCAGTTTGCGATAGCGCCCGTAGACCGCCAGCGAGTTGATATCGACCTCCACCTCGGTCCCGTCGCCGACGGCCACGTCGAGCGTCACCTGCACCTCCGGGCGCCCGAAGTCCACCTCGGTCTCCGTCCGGGCGCCCACGCGCCGACCCACTTCGCGGTTGAGCTCCTTGCGCAGGTCCTCGCCGTGCGCGGCGTCGATGGGGTCAAGGCCGACCTCCTCGCGGAGCAGTTGCTCGTTCTCCTCCAGCAGCGCCGGCACCCGGCTCCCGAGCTGGTAGGTGTCGAACTCGATGCCGTCCAGTTCCGCGACGACGCGCTCGGCGAGGGCGTCGAACTCGCCGCAGAGCCCCTCGCAGACCCAGCAGTCGGCCACGTCGGGGGACTCGTACGGCTCGTCGTCCTGGAGTGCGATGGTCGTCCGGAGCGCCCGCCCGCGCTCCTCGTTGCGCAGCCCGAAGCTCCGGTCGGCCACCAGCCGGCCCAGGCAGGCGTCACACACCGGCCCCGAGGCGACGGCCCGGCGGGCGACCGCCAGCACGTCCACGTCCTCGCCGGCATCGGTCCCGTCGCCGGCGTCCGCGTCGGTCATGCCCGATGGTGGTCGTGGCCGGCGCTTGTGCCTTCCGACTGGTGGTGCGGAGCCCGGAGCCGCGTCAGTCTCGCCGGTCGGCCGCCTCCTCGATGAGTTCGTCCGCACGCTCGCGCAACTCGCCGGTCATGTGTAGACCGTGCTCGTCGAGTTGTCGGACAAGTCGCTTCCCCGACGATGGGGAGCGCCCCTCCTCGACGGCACGCACGACGACACCGATGGTCCCGGTGACCGTCACGTCGAACCCGTCGGCGACGGTCCGCAACCGGCGGTCGTCGGAGACCAGCGCCACAGGTTGGTCGTCGTCGAGTGCGGCCAGGAACGTAGCGACGAGCTGCACGTCACCCGTGACCGCCTCGTCCCCGAGGAGTTCCTGGGCACGGTCCAGCTGTGGCCCCGTGCTCGGGCAATCCATGAGGATGTCGTGACTCTCGCAGAGGCGTTCCAGATTCGTCCGCGCGGGCTCGGTCGTCACCTCGTCGTGGACGACGGGAGGGACGACGAGGTCCCCATCGAAGTTCGTCAACAGGTCGAGTTCCCCGACCGTTCCGAGCCCGATGAGGGTCGTCGCGTCGAGGAGAATCCTCATAGCTCACGGGCGGCGTCCGCGTCCCGTTCGAGGTCGTCCGGAGTGAGCTGGGTGGTGAGATTCCGTTCCCGGGCGATCTCGAGCCAGTCGGCGACGCTCACCCCCGCGATTCGGGCGGCCTCGTTGACACTCACCTCTCCGGACTGGTACCGTTCCGCTGCCATCCGGACCCGGATGTCACCGAGACCCTCCCGGAGCGCCTTCCGGATGACCGAACTCTTGTCCTCGCCCAGCAACTCCGCCACCGCCTCCAGGTCGGCCTCGTCCTCCTCCGGAATCCGCGCACTGATCGACCCCATGTTTACGTCTTACTACACCGTACTACAAGTACGTTCTGTCGCTCGGGACCGTCACCCATCCGCGCCCCGGACCGGAACGCCTACACCAGCCCGTGGGCCAGCACTCGATAATGCGAGAGGCACTTCGATTGGCTGTCGTCATCGGTATCCTCCAGGGAGTGTTCGAGTGGCTCCCCGTCTCGAGCGAGGGCAACGTCGCGCTCTACCTGACCGTGGTCGAGGGACTCCCCGAGGGGGCCGCCGTCCAGTACGCGCTCTTCCTCCACGCGGGCACCGCACTCGCCGCGGCGGTCTACTACCGCGACGAGCTGGGAACGGTCCTCCGGACGCTCCCCGACTGGGGGCCCGGGATGGCCTTCGCGGACCACGACCACGCGGACGTGACGTTCCTGCTCGTGGCGACCGTCGCCTCGGGGGTCGTCGGCATCGCGGCCTACCTCGCGCTGGATGCCATCGTCTCCGCCGTCGCGGGGGGCGCGTTCGTCGCGCTCATCGGCGTGTTGCTCGTCGGGACCGGCGTGGTCCAGTTCGCGGCGACGCGACGCGAGGCCGGGGCCGAGACCGACGGCGGCACGGCCACCGCCGGAACCGTCGGTGGGGGCGGCCTCGACACCGCGTTCGGCGAGCGCGAGGTCGCGAACGTTCCGGACGGGCTGCTCGTCGGCGTCCTCCAGGGACTCGCCATCCTCCCGGGCGTCTCCCGGTCGGGGACGACGGTCTCGGCGCTCCTGCTGCGTGGCTTCGAGGAGGAGGTAGCCTTCCGGCTCTCCTTCCTGCTGTCGATTCCCGCGGCACTGGGTGCGGCGGCGCTGGTCCTGCTGGACACGGGTGTCCCGACCATCGGCCCGCTGCCGGCCGCCATCGCGCTCGTGACGAGCGCGGTCGTCGGCTACGCCACCATCGACGGGCTGATGCGGCTCGTCCGCCGGGTCGCGTTCTGGCTCGTCTGCCTCCTGCTCGGCGCGCTCGCCATCGTCGGCGGCGTGTTCGTGGGCGTCGTCTGAATCAGCGGGCCGCCACGCACCGCCGGAAGTCGCTAGGTATTCCAGCCTGCAGGCTGAAAGGCGGCCAATGCAGGACACCCACAAGGAGCTGATGTTCCGTAGCTTCAAGGACGCCATGGATATCGTCGCCGACTATAACGAATGGGCCGACGACGCCTTCGACCAGCAGGTGCCGGTGCCGCCCCAGGCCGTCCCACAGGTCGCGATGGCGCTGTACCAGAGCCGTATGCGCGAGCGGATGGGCAGCGGCGACCTCGACTTCCCGGACTTCGACGGCCGGATGTACGACTGACGGCCGGGTCGGAGCGACAAGGGTGGACCCAGACGACCTCGCGACGGAGGCCGGGCATTGATACGGGCCACGGCTGAACCCATCGCACCATGGCTCCCTCCGAGTTCGACGACGTCTCCGCGTGCGTCGACCGTATCCTCGACCGACTGGGCGACGATATCACCGTCGCGGCGCCGCTCGGCGTCGGGAAGCCGAACCACCTGCTGAACGAACTCGTCGAGCGGGCACTCGCGGACCCCTCGCTCGACCTCACCGTCTGGACGGCACTCACGCTCTCGAAGCCCGACTGGGATTCGGACCTGGAGCGGCGGCTGGTCGAGCCGCTCGCCGACCGCCTGTTCGGCGATTACCCGACGCTCCGCTACGACGAGCTGCTCCGGGCGGGCGACCTCCCCGAGAACATCGAGATCCACCAGTTCTACTTCCCACCCGGCGACTTCCTCGGCAACCCCGACGCCCAGCAGCACCACCACAGCGTTAACTACACGCACGTCGCCCGAGCCATCGAGGAGGCCGACGTGAACCTGCTCGTCCAGCTCGTCGGCGCCGGCGAGCTCGACGACGAACCCGTCCTCAACCTGGGGTCGAACCCGGACCTGACCCACGAGGTGCTCGAGACCCTGCGGCAGGAGCGTGCCGACGGCGAGGAGGCGATGGTCGTCGGGCAGGTCAACCGGAACATGCCCTTCATGTACGGCGCGGCCCCCATCGAGCGCGACGCGTTCGACGCGGTCCTGGACGACCCCGACTACGAGTTCCCGCTGTTCGGCCCGCCGAACCTCCCCATCTCGACGGCCGATCACGCCATCGCGCTGCGGACGAGCGCGCTGGTCAAGGACGGGGGGACGCTCCAGATCGGCATCGGCTCGCTGGGCGACGCCATCGGCGCGGCCATCGCCCTGCGGGACCGGCAGAACGACCGCTACACCGACATCGCCGACGCGCTGGGCATCCCCGAGGACTGCCCGGACCTGCTCGCGGAGTGGGGCGACCTCGACCCGTTCGACGAGGGACTGTACGCCGCCTCCGAGATGGTGGTCGAGGCGTTCGTTCACCTCTACGAAGCGGGCGTCCTCCGGCGCGAGACCTACGACGACATCCACGTCCAGCGACTCGCCAGCGAGGACCTCGTCCCGGAGGGCCCGAGCCTCGCGGCTCTCGACGCGCTCGTCGAGTGGGCCGCCATCGACGAGTCGCTCACCGCCGCGGACGTCGACTACCTCCGGGAGTGGGGCCTCCTCCGGGAGGCCGTCGAGTACGATGCGGACGACGGGAACGAGGACGACGGCGGCGATGCCGGTACCCTGCACGTCGACGGGGAACGCTTCCCGGCCGACCTCGCCGACGAGGCGGCCCGCGAGGCCATCGCGGCCCACGCGCTCGGCGACGAGCTGTCGGGCGGGAAGGTGCTGCACGGCGGGTTCTTCCTCGGGTCGCAGGGGTTCTACGACGCCCTCCGCGAGATGGACGAGGCCGATCGCCGACGGTTCAGTATGCGGAGCGTCCAGTTCACGAACCAGCTCGGCGGCCAGCGTGACCTCGCCCGGCTCCAGCGTCGGGACGCACGCTTCGTCAACACGGGCATGAAGGCGACCGTGACGGGCGGCGTGGTCTCGGACGGGCTCGCGAGCAACCAGGTCGTCAGCGGGGTCGGGGGGCAGTTCGACTTCGTGGATATGGCCCAGGAGCTCCCGGACGGCCGGTCGATCATCCTCGTCCGTGCGACGCGGGAGACCAGCGACGGGGGCGTCGAGTCCAACATCATCTGGAACTACGGCCACATCACCATCCCGCGCCACATGCGCGACATCGTCGTCACGGAGTACGGCGTCGCCGACCTCCGGGACCGCTCGGACGCCGAGGTCATCCAGGAGATGATCAAGATCGCGGACTCGCGCTTCCAGGACGACCTCGTCGAGCAGGCGAAGGCGGCCGGGAAGCTCCCCGAGGACTGGACCGTCCCGCCCGCGTACCGGAACAACTACCCGGAGACCATCGAATCCGCGCTGGCACCCTACCAGGACGACCTCCCGTCGTTCCCGTTCGGGACGGAGCTGACCGAGGAGGAGCGGGCGCTCGCCGAGGGGCTGCGAACGGTCCAGCGGCAGGTCGCGGGGCTTCCGCGTGCCGTCCGGTCGCTGGCGACGGGCGAGCGGTCACTGGGAGCGGCCGCCGGCAGTCTGGGCCCGCTGTGGAAGGGACTGCGGGTGCCCGACGCCGCCGGTCCGTATCTCGAACGTATGGACCTCGACCGGCCGACCACCCGGCAGGAGCGGGTCTACCGGCATCTCGTCGCCTACGCGCTGGCCGAGGTCGACGCCGTCTGAGCCGGCCCGGGGCCGAGTTCCGTCAGCCCAGGGCCGTCGCCGACAGGGTTTTCGACAGCGCTCGCGTCCGGGAGCGCATGCGAACCCTCCGGGACGTGATGGACGCGGTCGCCGCCGCCCGGGCCGAGGGGGACGGCCCGATCCACGGGACCCTCTACGACGACCTCGCGCCGCTGTACGCCTTTGAGCGCGAGCGGATGCGCGACTATCCGGCCGTCGCCGAGTTCGTGGGCGAGCACGTTCCCGCCGACACCCGGCGGGTCGGCGTCGGGGCCTGCGGCCCGGGACTGGTGCTCGAGCAACTAGCCGAGCGGTTCGAGACGGCCGTGGGATTCGACCTGAGCCCGGCGATGCTGGAACTGGCCGCCGAACGGACCGGGGCGCCGGTCGTCCGCGCGGACCTGCGGAGCGTCGTCGCCCCCGGAGCGTTCGACGCGTTCACCATCCTCGGTGGCTCCATCGCACACCTCCCCGTCGTCGACGACGAGGACAGCGTCCGAGCGGCGCTCGGGAGCATCCACGACAGCCTCCGGCCGGGCGGCGTCTTCCTGTGTGACTTCATGGAGCGCGGCGCCCTCGAGAGCGGAGCGGTCGTGACGGACACGTTCGAGTCGGATCGGTTCCACGTCGAGCGGACCGTCATCACCACGGGCGAACCCGACGGCACGACCGCCCTCGGGGGGACCGGCCGGTACACCTTCGCCTACGAGATCACGGACCACGAAACGGACGAGACGGTCCGGGTCGGCACCTCGACGTCGGTCCGGGAGTTCGGCGTTCCGCAGTTGCTCGGGGCGGTCCTGGCGGCCGGCTTCACCGACGCGACGCTCGTCCGGCCGCCGACACACGGGATGGGACTGGTCGCACACAAAGGGACGTGAGCGTGGGTCCGGGGACGGGAGCGGGGGCCGCTAACCGCTGGTCAACTGCGCGGCCGTCTCGGCGAGGAGTCGTCTGGCCTCGACCAGCGTTCCGCTCTCGGTGAGGACCTCCAGCGCCCCCTCGACGGGCCCGATGGGGTGACGGTGGAGCCCGACGACGACCACCGTGTCGTCGGCGTCTGCCCGGACGAGATGGAGGCCCACGCCCCAGCCTTCAGCGTCGCCCCCGAGGACGCCAACGAAGCTCTCGATCTCGGTCTCGGTGTCGAGCAGCGTCGCCGTCTGCGGCCCCTCGTCGGGCCGGACGCGCTCGGGGCCCTCCACCAGTTCCAGTTCCGTCCCCTCGCCGAAGCCGGCCTCCTGGAGGAGTCGCTGGGTCTCCTCGCGCTGGAGGAGCGTCTCCGCCTCGATGTCGGCGAGGGGGTTGGCAGACTGGCCCGCGACCTCGGCCGTCGGCGTCGAGAGGACGGCCACGCCGAACGAGACACCGCCCATCGGCGCTGGCTGCGGGACGGTATCGCGGAACTCGAACCGTTCGGGCGGGGAGTCCCCCTCGGGCCACGCCCCGACGAGGGCGTCGCCGGGGGCCGCGACGAGGACCGATGAGGGGTCGAACGTCTCGCCGTCCTCGAGCGGGCGCCCCGGGGGGTCGTCGTCACCGAACACCTCCGCCCACGTGCGCTGGCCCGTCGAGACGAGCGCCTTGCGGGGTTCCTCGCCCCCGGTGAAGGCGATCTTGATCTCGACCTTCGCCAGCGACTTACCGGGCGCGAGCCAGCGCTGGCCCGGCCCACCCCCCTCGTCCGTCGGGACCCAGCTCTCGTCCGGCAGGAACTCCGCGACCGGGACCACGCGGTCGACCCCGACTGGTCCGTCCCGCGCGGGGACGAGTTCGTCCGCGTCGATGGCCTCTCCGGGGACCAGGACCATCGTTCCGTCGGGGTCGCTTCGCATGGCCGCAGCGATCTTGATCTCGACCTTCCCGTCCGCCGCTCCGCCCGGGACGGCGAGGCTCACGAGGCCGCCATCCGCACCCGGGCTCCCCTCGAACATCCCGAGCGGCACCGTCTCGAGGCCGGCGCCCGATGCGGGGGCGACGACCGCACCCCGGCTGATGAACCCGTCGTTGGCCTGCTCGACGAAGCGACCCATCGGCGTGCGGAGCGGCCCGTGTCGGTCGGCCATCTCACTGGCCCCCGAGTCCGGCCGCCCGGCTGTAGACCGCCGTGTGGCTGGTGACGCTCACCGAGACGTTCCCCCCGGCCGCACTCCGCTCGACCGTCGGGGACTCCCGTGACTCCTCTCCCAGGCGGAGCTCCTCCTGGGCGGTCGCAGAGAGCCCCGTCGGCGAGGATTCGAACGACTGCGACGTGACACCACCACAGCCCGCGAGCGACACCGCCGTCGCCGTCCCGAGCGTCGCGAGGAGGCGCCGGCGACCGAGACGGGCGACGGGCCCAGACTCTTCCGTGTCGTTGGCTACCATGATACCCGAGAAGGGGACCCTGAAAGGATAGCCGTTTGGGTCGGGCGGGGCGCGTACGGCCACCTCAGAGATACTCGAGTCGGCCGGCCGTCTCCGCCGTGAACTGCCGGCCCCGGCCGAGGGCCCGCTGCCAGCCCGACGAGTCGGAGAGGCCGGCTGCGGTCCCGAGCGGCTGGCGATGCACCCCGGCCGCGATGACGTGCGAGTCGTCGGTGATGGGGGCAAGGTGGACGCCGACCGCCCACGGGCCGTCCTGCCCGCTCACGACGCCCTCGTAGCTCTCGACCGTCGTTTCCGTCCCGAGCATCTGGACCGAGGTACTGGCATCGGCACCCGCGGAGCGGGGCCCGTCCAGCCACTCGACCGACCCAGCGTCGGTGACACCGGCCCGACCGAGCACCCGCCGCGCGACCTCGTGTTCGAGCAGCGCTGTCGCGTTCATCCCGACGAGGGGATTGACCGACTGGCCCGCGATGGACGCGTCCGGCGTCGAGACGGTCCCCAGCCCGAATGTCGCGCCGGCCAGCGGCGCGGGCGCACCCGCGTCGAGCAGGTCGTCGACCCCACCGGGGCCGGAGCCCGTCACCTGCAGCGAGGGCCCGTCGAACGGGGGGGTCGCCGGCCCGACCACCGCGAACACGGTCGATGCCGGGTCGACGGTGTCGCCCGCGGTGGCTGGCTGAACACCCGCAGCAGCGGCGGCGTCGGACCCCGCAGCCACCCCGAGTGCGTCCTCCAGGGACCCGCTGCCGGTGTCGAGGAGGACTTGGACGGCCGACCGGTCACCCGTCGGCCAGCCCGGAACCGGGTCCGAGGGCGAGTCGGCACCGTCCTCTGATTCCCCGCCCCCCACGTGCCACGAGCGGTCGTGGAAGAACGCCCGTCCGGGAACCCAGTACAGGCGCCCCGCGGCACCCTGCTTCACCGTGCGAGTGCCCCCCTGTTCGAGGTCGCTGCCCCGGAGGAGCCAGAGGGCGGCCGCGTCACCGTCGCCCCTGGCGCCCTCCGGGACGAGCAGGCCGACCTGCTGGCCGGGAGCGGTCGCGGCGGCGTCGAGCCAGTCGAGCGTCACGCCCTGGATGCCGACATCGGCGCCCGCGACGAGGGCCGCGCCGTTCCCGACCCGGCCGCCGTTCGCCGTCCGGACGTACCGGAACACGCCCGAGTCGCCCCGACCCTGCCGTTGCTCGACGGGGCCGGTATCGGCGACACGCTCGACGTCCTCGAAGTCGACAGTGACCGACTCCGTGGCGATGGCTCCTTGGCTCCCGCCCGTCGTCGCGTCGAGCGTCGGCGGGTCGTAGGCGAGCGGCCGGGCGTTCGTGAACCGCCACTGGAGCATCGTCGTTCCGGCGTCGTCCTGCAGGGAGACGACGACCTCCTTCCGGGCCTCGTCCATCTTCCCCTGGTCGACGGACGTGCGCCAGTCGTCCAGTGTACTGTCGCCCTTCCGCATCCCGCGCTCCATCGTCAGGTCCTCGTACTCCGTCTGCCCCATGGTCCGGCGCTGGCCCCCGCTCTCGCCGCCGGAGTCGACCAGCCCCGTCGAGCGTGCCGGGAGGTCGACGACCTGGAAGCCACTCACCTCGACGCCGTCGAGCTCGACCACGAACCGGCCGGTCCGGAGCGGGCCGTGTCTGTCCGGCGCTTCGAGCGACCGGGCCCGCTCCGCCCGCGGCCTGTCGGCGGCGTGGCCGACGAACGGTGCGGCTCCGGACGCCTGCATGGTCCGACGGTGGTCTGGGTCCTCGGTCATACCTGCTCCGTGTCGGTATCGTTCGTGCTGGTGTGTCCGGCGTCGTGTCCCGCGATAGCCGGACCGTCTCGAATGTGACTGCGCTCGGGCCTCGCGCGTGGGCGGTGGGTGGACACGGGACTCCCTACTCCGCCCGCGTCATCTCGTCGAAGACGATGGTGACATCCTCGGTGGCGACGCCGCCGCCCTCGCTGGTCGCGTCGAGGGTCGGAGGGTCGTACCGCTTGGGCCACGCGTTCGTGAACTCCCAGCGGATCGCCTCCTCGCCCGTCTCGGTCTGTAGCACCACGGCGAGGTCCTTCCGGCCCTCCTCCATCCGCCCCTCGTCGACGGACTTGCGCCAGTCGAACAGCGTCGTATCCCCCTTCTTCGCCCCACGCTTCATCGTCAGGTCCTCGTACTCCGTCTGCCCCATGAGCTGGCGATTGTCGTCAGGGTCGGAACCCTCCCGGTACTCCACTTCCTTCGTGAAGCGTGCCGGGAGGTCGACGACCCGGAACCCATCCACCTCGACGCCGCCGACCTCGACCACGAACCGACCCGTCCGGAGCGGGCCGTGTCTGTCCGCCATCTCACTGTCCCCCGGTCCCGACGGTGCGGTCGTAGACCCCGGCGTGGTTCGTCAGTTCGACCCGGCTCCCGGCGGGCCCGTCGAACGAGAGCGTCAGTTCCTCCAGCGCCGTCTCGGTCACCTCCAGCGGCTCGTGGGTCTCGTCCGGGAGCCCCACGGCCGACGCCTCGAACGACTGCTGTGTCGGGTTCCCACACCCCGCCGTCGCGGTCGCGACAGCTGCGGTCGCCGTGACGAAACTCCGCCGTGAGACCGGTAGCCCGGACTCCCCCTCCTCGGTCATGAGGTGATATCTACGAAGGTGGTATATTACACTTATTCAATATTTATTATATCTTCGCGCGAGGAGACCGATTCCGTCCCGTACGCCAGTTCGTGCGGTTCGAGAGCTGTGGACCGGCTTCGGAGCACGTCAGGAATCACCACACCGCAGTCGAATTCTCGGTTGAGCGATAGCTCCCACAGACGGGGAAGGCGGTATCAGCCGGACGTCGACCGGGGCGAACTGGGACGGAACCTACGCCCGCCGTCGGCGGGTCAGGAGGAGTGCCCCGGCGAGCAGTGCGACGACGGCGACGACGGCGCCGAAGCCGGCCTGGCCACCGGTGCCGGTCGTGGTCTCCGGGCCGCCCGGCGATGTCGGGGTCGACGGCGTGATGACGCTCTCGTCGGTCGGGGTGGCCGTCGGGGTCGGACTCACGGTCGGGATCGCCGTGGTGGTCGACGTGTCGGTCGGGGTCGACGTGGCCGTCGCGCTCTCGGTCGGCGTGTCGGTGGGAGTCGGGGTTGCGCTCTCGGTCGGCGTATCGGTGGGCGTCGCTGTCGCGGTCGGCGTCGGGGCGGGGTCGCTGCCGCCCGACGACCCATCGTTCGACGAGCCACCGTCCGAGGAGTCACCGTCGTCGGACGGGTCGTCCGAGCCGCCGTCCGACGGGGGCGCGTCGGTCGGCGTATCCGTCGGCGTCGGCGTATCCGTCGGCGTCGTGGCCGACTCGATGGTCACGTCCTGGCGGTCGCTGATGCCGAGCGCCTCCTGATCGCCGGAGCTGGTCGTCTCCGGACCCCGGACGACGCCGTACAGCGCGTACGACCCCGACGAGAGATCGTCTGTCGGCAGGGAGGCCTCGTAGCTCCCGTCACCGGTCTTCGTGGCGTCGACCCGGACCATGTCCGTCTCGTTGCCGAGGACGACCTGGACCTTCGTCGGGTCCGAGGCGTCGGCGTCGACCTGCGAGATGGAGACGGACGCGTCGATGGTGTCGCCTCGGGTCGCAGCCTCACTGGAGGAGACGGAGACGCTGTAACCACGCACGACGAGCGGGTGGATCGTCTTGACGCCGCTGTTCTCGACGACGATGTAGTACGTCGACGGGTCGTAATCGCTCATGTCGTACGAGTAGTCCCCGCTGCCGGTCACCTGCCGCTCGATAATCCGCTGGGTGTTACCGTTCCGGTCCTTCAGGAGCACGTCGTACGTCGCGTCCGAGGGGGCCGTCACGGAGACGGTGTACTGCGAGTTCGAGTCCTGCTTCGCGATGGCGTCGACCTGATACGTCGTTCCCTCGACCGTCACCTCGCGCGACGGGATGGCGACGCTACCGGGGATGTCGATGTCGTAGCCGTTGGACTGTACGTCCAGCATCGCGTCGCTCCGGGCGGCCGGTTGCTGGAGCGCGGCGCTCGCTCCCGCACCCGATGCGACAACCACGACCGCCACGGCGAGAAGAACGGGGACTCGTCTCATCACGTGTTCCTGCGTGTCGTCGGGGGCATAAGTCTCTCTGTCACCCGTCGGGAATGGTGTAATTGACTGGATTGAAATCCTCCCCGCCCTGAAGGGCGGGGTTTAGCCTCAAATCTTCCATTATCCGCCTTCGTGGCGTTGATAGAACAAGTGTGCGCCTGTCGTACCCAAACTGTTTTCTACTAGCGTTCTGACCTATCTTTCGATAATGTCTCGGCTGAGAGCAGTTACGCTATCCTTCCTGCTGCTCGTGTCAGCGCTCGCTGGCGTGCTCGCGTTCGGCGCGGGCCACGTGGCGGCCACGAGTGGGGGGGATACGTTGGCAGTCGATGGTGACGGGGACTGTACGGTACCCGGTGCCAGTACAGAGTACTCAACGATCTCTGCGGCGGTCGGGAATGCCGCGGCGGGCGACACCATCGTCGTCTGCAGCGGTGACTACAACGAGGCGGTCACGGTGGACAAGTCGCTCACCATCGTCACCTACGAGGACAACGCCAACCTCGTCGGGAACACTCCGTCGGACTTGGGGACGGCGTTCGACGTGACCGCCGACGACGTGACCATCGGAGCCGGCGCACAGGCCGGCAACGAGGGCTTCACGATCACGGGGTACTCCAGCACCGGCATCAGCGCCGACAGCGTGAGCGGGCTGACCGTGAACAACTCCGAGATCGGCGAATTCGACGGGGGCGGTGGGACCGGCATCAGCGTGTCGAGCTCCGCTGATGTCGCAATCAGGAGCAATCTGGTCGGGAATGTCCAGACAGGCATCTCGTTGGATGACACCAGTAGTTCCGGTACGACGGAGGTCACCGACAACAAGATCGGCGAGGTCACGACTGGAATCGCGCTCACCAACCCTAATGATGTAACCATCAAGCGGAACGGTATCGTCGGAGCCGATGGGCGCGCAATCGACGTCGCGGTCCCTGGCAGCATCAGTGGCGTGAAGATCACGGAGAACGTCCTCGATGGAGAGGACGACGAGGATGCGACGAACTCCGTCGGCATCCGATTCAGAGGGGGTGGCTTCAGTGGAGGAGACCCTGGAGACGAGGCCAACGTCTACCTCAATCTCATCCGGAACAACACCCAGGGGGTCCACTTCTCGAGTAGTCCCAGTGATTTCGACCCGAGTGGCATCCGACTCGCGTTCAACTTCTTCCAGGATGGCACAGCCGACTCGACGGCATTGAACGCGGTCGACAACGATCTATCGACGGCGGTCGTCGCCCGGCAGAACTACTTCGCGGCCGATAGCGGCCCCAGCGGCGGTATCTCCGATCCTCGGACGGGAACGACTGCCAACGGTGACGGCCAGGGAGTCAGCGGGAGTGTCTTCTTCGACCCGTGGCTCGGCAAGGCGAACGTCTGCTCCGGCGGCCAGTTCACGAGCGCGTTCGACTCGGCCTCCTCGGAACTGGATGATATCCCCACGGAGATCCGCGGTGTCTCCATCGAGGCAGCGCTCCCGATCTGTGCCTGGGACCGTGCCGCGTTCCCGCTTCGCGGGACTACCGACTCCGCCGAGACGGTCGTTCCGCTCCCGCTGATCGAGGCGGGCGCCGGCGCACCCGGAAGCGCGACGAACAGCATCGACCGGGACGAACTGGTCGTCTACACCCAGGACGACGGCGTCACGCTCGAGTACTCCTCCGTCGACGGCGTCGCCGATACGTCTCAGTTCCCGGACGAACCGGTTCAGGTGCTCGTCCTCGAGGACATCCAGTCGACGCAGGAGTCCGATCTCCTGACGGGTGGCTCGTTCAGCAACGAGACCGGAGCGGTGACGCTGACGACCGCCGCGACGAGCGCTCGCGTCCTCGAACCCGGCTCGCTCAGTAGTGGCTCTATCACCATCAGCGACACACCGGAGACGCCCGGGCCCGTCGCGTACGTGGTCGTTCAACCCCAGTTCGGTGACGGGCTGACCGACGACACGCCCGGGGATGGGACCGTCAGCATCCAGGGCGGTGTGGACGTCATCGGCGCGACCGTCATTCCGGTCCAGGAGGCCGCCGGCGATGCCGGCCTGCAGTCCAGCACGGTGACCGCCGGCGACGACGTGGAGTTCGAGCCGAACTCGAACCTCGGAAGCGGCACCACGAGCCACGTCGTCGGAATCTACGACCGGGACGCGGTCCAGGGCGGCCTCGTGAAGGTCTTCGCCGACACCACGGTCGACGATGTCCTCGCGCTCTCGACCTCGACCTCGGACGTGACGATCCAGACCTCGATCACGGCCGTCAACGGGACGCTCGACTTCCAGGACGACATCGTGGTCGACACCGAGGCGTTCGGCCAGGCGATCGACCTGACGCTGTCGGGGACCTCGACCGGCACGCAGTCACTGACCGGCGAGGACTTCGTCGAGGGCGTCTCCCCGATGACCGTCGTCAACGCCTCGGCGACATCCCTCGAGGGCGGCCAGAGTCCGGGGACGGTGAACGTCGCCACGAACGAGAACTTCGAGCCCGGGACGTACCAGTACGTCTACCTCGCCCAGCAGGGCGGCGGCTTCGGTTCGTTCAGCACCGACGCCGGGACACTGACGATCGAGGAGCCGACGACACCGACGCCGCCGCCCGGCGACGGTGACGACGACGGCGACGACGGTGGCGGTGGCGGCGCTGGCGGCGGTGGGGGCGGCACCGGCGTCACCTCGCCGCTCGTCGTGAGCGAGGCCTCCATCAATCCGGACCGCATCGCACCCGGCGAGACCACGACCGTCACCGTGACGGTCCAGAACACGCGACCGAGGACGCCGCTCGTCAACCGCAACGTCATCGTGACGGTGAGCGACGAGCGGGTGGCGACGAGGACGATCACCCTGAATCCGGGCCAGCGCCGCACGCTGGAGATTCCGATCACCCTCACCGAGGAGGGACGGTTCACGGTCGGGGTGAACGGCCGACCCGCCGGCCTCGTCACGGTCCTGCCGGATGGCGTCCGGGACCGGAGTGTCTCCCGAGTCTTCGACCAGAACAGTCGCATCCCAGGTGTACAGGTCCGGTTCCCGAGAACCTCGGTCGGACAGATCACCTTCCCCGAGGCGGTCCCCGGCGAGGCCAGAGTCGACGAGCTCGACCGCTTCCCACAGGATGTCCCGGCGGCGCCGGGTCGCTCTGTGACGATGCTGGACATCACTGTGCCCGAGCAACTCCGTGGCCAGGGCGCGACCATCCAGTTCGAGGTCCAGCGCACCCAGCTCGCGGACCTCGGAATCGACGCCGAGAGCATCCGGATGTACCGCTTCAACGATGGCGAGTGGCAGCAGCTCAACACCACCATCGTTCGTGAGGATGACGAGAAGGTCATCTACGCGGCGGACACCCCGGGCTTCTCGTTCTTCGCCGTGACCGGGCAGGAGGCGACGCCGACACCCACGCCGACGCCGGCCACACCGACGCCGACTCCGCCGCCGGAGACACCGACCGACACGCCGACCGACACGCCAACCGACACGCCGACCGACACGGCCTCGCCCGAGGGGCCGACCGACACGCCCGGTGGTGGCGGCATCCCGCCCGCGGGGCTGGCTCTCGGGGCACTGATCATCATCCTGCTGGTCGCCGCGGCCGGCGCGGCGCTCTACCTCTCGCAGGAAGGGAACGCCTGATCGCGGACACGGCGCTCCCCTCTCGATACCGCTGACGGTGGCTTTTTGTCCGGACTGTACCCATAGTCGGCAGAGACATCGATGTCGAGTCCCCGCCAGTCGACGAGCACCCCTCCACCTGCCGAGACGGACCCGCCGACCGACCCGCCGGTCGTCTGTCGCGACGCCCGCCGCGAGTACCGGCGCGGCGACAGCGGCCCGGCCGTCACGGCACTCGACGGCGTCTCGCTGACCGTCGAGGCCGGCGAACTCGTCGCCGTGGTCGGCGCGAGCGGGAGCGGGAAGTCGACGCTGTTGCACCTGCTGGCCGCGCTCGATACGCCGACCGACGGGCACGTCGCCGTCGCCGGGACGGACACCGCGTCGGTCGGGGGCCGGGGCCGGACCCGACTGCGCCGCGACCACATCGGCATCGTCTTCCAGCGGATGCATCTGTTCCCGTCGCTGACGGCTCGGTCGAACGTCGCCTTGCCGCTGGTCGAGGCCGGCGTGGGCCGACACGCACGACACGCCCGGGCCGACGACCTGCTCGACCGGGTCGGGCTGGGCGACCGGCTCGACCACCGGCCCGACGAGCTGTCCGGCGGCGAGCGCCAGCGCGTCGCCGTCGCGCGGGCGCTCGTGCTGGACCCGGACGTGGTCGTCGCCGACGAGCCGACGGGCGAACTCGACACGGCGACCGGCGAGCGGGTGCTGGAGCTGTTCGCCGAGGCTGCCGACGACCGGGCCGTGGTGGTCGCCTCACACGACGACGCCGTGGCCGCCGCTGCCGACCGGGTGATCGAACTGCGCGACGGCCGGCGCGTCGACGACGCCGGCCGAGAGGGGGACGGGGCCGGCCGGGGTGGTACCGGTGCCGCTCCGGACGGCAACGGGGCCCGGACCGGGGAGCGATGAGCGAGGACGAGCCGGCGTTCGACCCGGAGGGGACGCGCCGCGGGCGGCTCCGTGGCGTCGTCGGCCTCGCGGGAGCCAGACTCGGCCATCGCCTCCGCGACCGTGACGGGCAGACCCTCCTCAGCGTGGGCGGCGTCGCCGTGGCCGTCGCACTGCTACTCATCGTGACGAGCGTCAGCGTCGGCCTCGTCACCGGCGGCACCGTCGGCACCGACGAGACGGACTACTGGATCGTCCCGGAGGGCTCCTCGGGGAGCGCCGTGACGGCGGTCGAGGGACAGCGGCTCGGCCAGGTGCATCCCGTCAGCGAGCGACTCCGCGACCGCGAGGGCGTGACCGACGCCACGCCCGTCCTCGCGGGGGTCCTCAGGTTCCGCCCGGCCGGGAGCGACGCCGAGGCCGAGTACGCGCTCGTCCTCGGTGTCATCCCTGGCGCGAGCGAGCAGCGCGTCGCCGGCCTCCCGACGGGCGCGCTGTCGCCGGGTGACCCGCACTACGCGGACGGGGCGTACGACGGCCCCTGGACCGGGGAGGCCGTGGTCTCCGAGAGCGCCGCCGACGCGTTCGTCCCCGGCGACGGCCGGCTCCGGAGCGGTGCGGAACTCGCGATTCCAGGGAAGGACACGGGGGAGCGGTTCACCGCCGTAACGGTGGCCCAATCCGACGGCCCTGGTCTCGGCCAGCTGCCGGTGGTCGTGGTGCATCTCGCCGAACTGCAGACGCTCACGGGCGGGACGCGGGGCGACGTGGCCGACCAGATCCTCGTCGCGACCGACGGCTCCGTCGCCGCCGAGGACCTCGCCGGCGTCTACCCGAACGTGCAGGTCCTGACCCGCGGCGAGTTGCTGACCTCGCGGGCGCAGTCGAGCGGGCTCCCGGTCGCGATGGCCGCCGCGGCGCTGGTCGTCGCCGTCGTCGTGGGCACCCTGTTCCTCGTGACGACGGTCGGGTTCTCCGTGCTGGCCGACGCCGAGGCACGGGCGGTGCTCACCGCCATCGGTGTCTCCGGCTCCTCCCGGGCGACGCTCGTCGCCGGGGAGACGCTGGCGACCGCCGGCGTGGGCGGGCTCGTCGGCATCGGGGGCTGGCTGGTCGCCGCTGGTATCGTCGCCGTGCTCGGCCAGTTCGGGACCGCGATTCCGTTCGCGGTCCGGCCGGTGTTCGGGCTGTACGGGCTGTTGGTCGCCCTCGGTGTGGGCCTCGTCTCGCTGCCGCCGCTGGTCGTGGTGAGCCGTCGGACGCGAGCCGTCCGGGAGGTGCTGCGATGAGGTCGGACGGTGACTCCCCGGGCGATGAGTCCTTGGGCAACCAGCCCACCGACGATGAGCCGCCCGGCCCGTCGTGGCTGCCCGGGACGCGTGCCCGCGCGGCGGTCGGTATCTCGCTATCGCAGGTCCGGCACTACCGCATCCGGTCGATCCTCTCGGTGGTCGGCATCGCGCTGGGGGTGGTGCTGGTCGTCTCGCTCGCCGGCCTGGGCTACGGGCTGACGACGACTGGCGACGAGGCCATCGACTATCTCGACCACGACCTCTGGGCGACCAGCGGGCAGGTCGAACTCAACCCAGCCGGCGTCGGCAGCGTCGCCAACCCCATCCCGGAGGCCCACCGGACGACCGAGGAGTTCGAGTCGCATCGTCGCGTCCGGGACGCGCAGGCACTCGCCTTCCAGACGGTGTACGTGAGCGAGTCGCCGTCGAACTTCGACACCATCGCCGGTGTCGGCCTGACCGGAAACGGATCGCGGGTAGTGGGCGGAGGTGGGTTCTCCACCGGCGATGTCCACTACGCGAACGGGAGCTACGATGGCCCGATGACCCACGAGATATTCATCGACGAGCGGACGGCGGAGCGCTACGACGTGGGTGTGAACGACACACTGTACGTCGGTGGCACCATCTACCAGGCCGAACGCAACGAGTTCCGCATCGTCGGTGTGACACGCTCGTTCTCACGGTTCCTCGGCGTCCCGACGGTCGCGATGCATCTGAGCGAGCTCCACGAGGTTTCCGGGACGACCGGGAGCGACCGGGCCAGCATCATCGGTGTCAGTCTCGCCCGGGGGTACGAGACTGAACCGTCACAGCGGGTACTGGAGCGCGAGTACGCCGACTTCGAGTTCCGGACCAACGACGAGCAGGTCGGCGCCATCATCGGCCGGCAGGCATCCGTATTGGCCGGCGCGGGAACGCTCGTCCTGCTGGCGGTCGTCGCAGGCATCGCGCTGGTCCTGAACACGCTCGCGCTCGTCGTCTACCACCAGCGCGAGGCGCTCGCCGCGATGAAGGCCGTCGGGATGCGAGGCCGCACGCTGGGTGTGATGGTCGGGACACAGGGCATCCTGTTCGGCCTCGTCGGGGGCGCCGTGGGCTGCCTGCTGGTACCGCCACTCGTCGGGGTCGTCAACGGGTTCGTGGCCGACCTGACGGGGTTCACGGAGCTCATCAAGACCCCGCTCTGGCTGTACGGCGTCGGCATGGGGCTCGCGCTCTCGATGGGAACGCTCGGCTCGCTCGTCGCCGGCTGGCGAGCCGCGAGTATCGACCCGCTGGCCGTCCTCTCTCGACAATGATCCGCTCCGACACTCACCGCGCCACCTCGTCGTACGACGGCCGGCGAACGGCATGGGGCGAACGCGATACATCGTGCTACACCAGCCGGTCAGTGTACGACATCCAGTACGAGATGTACGGTAGAGATGACACAGCCATCGAGGTGCGCGGATGAGCTATCGTCGCGCGCTTCTCACGCGCTGGTCGCGCCGTGACCGGCTCGCGGTGCTGGTGGTGGCCGTGACCGTGGCCTTTCTCGTCGGGACGACGCTGCTGGTCTTCGCCGCGGGCACACAGACCGCCACCATCGCCGCACAGTTCGACTCACCGGGGTCGGTGACGGTCCACGACTCACCCGCGGCTGCGGCCGCGAGCGACCCGGACGCGGTCGTGTTGCCGCTCGGCCGGTCGAACGGGACGACCGTCGTGGGCATCCCCGAGAACGCCTCCGTCGGTGGCGTTGCGCTCCGCGATGCCGTGCCGTCGGACTGGGAGGTCGTCACACCGGACGGGGTCGAGTCGCCACGCGCGGCGCTGGCCGTCCATCCCGATGGACGGAGTGCAGACGCACGGGACGGAGCGAACTCGACCGGCGCCAGCGGGGCCATCGCGAGGGCCGTGCCGAACGAGGGCGTCCCGCTGCTGTCGGCACTGGCATTCTTCATCGCCGGGACGCAGCAGGCACTCGTCGTCGTCGGCGTGGCAGCGGCGTGCGGGGGCCTGCTGGTCGGCGTGACGACCTACAGCGTCACGCGGATGAGCGTCCGCGACCGACGTCCGACGATCCGGGTGGTTCGAGCCACGGGCGGGCGGCCACGGACCGTCCTCGGACTGTTCGCGGTACGCGCCGGGCTGTTGACCGGCGTCGGCGTGGCGCTGGGCTACGCGATCGGCGTCATCGCGACGAATGCGGCCGTGAACGTCGCGGTCATGGCCGGGTTGCCGACATCGCTCGCCGTGCAGGTGTCGCCACGGGCGGTCCGGGTACTGGTTCCGTTGTTCGCCGCCCTCGTCGGCGTCGGCATCGGGAGCGGCATCGTCGCATCGTGGAGCGCAGCTCGGGCGCCGCCCGGGTCGCTAACGGACCCAGTCAGTGGACGCCCGAGCACGGACGCTGACACGGGAATCGTGGCGCGGCTTCGGGCAGCCGCACGGCCACGAATCTTGGGCTGGCAGCCGCTGATTCCGACCGCGGCGACACTGACGGCGTTCGTCCTGTTCGTCGGGCTGGCCGCGGGGCTGGCCGGCGTCGCCGCGCCGATCGCGGGCGGCGCCGGACCGCTCGCGGGGCTGGTCGACAGCGGGACCGCCGTCGAGACGACGACGATCGTCCAGCCCGGGAGCACCCATCCGGTGAGTAGTCAGCTCCCGGCCGGATACGCCGACGCGCTCCGGGCACGCGGGGCAAGTGCGAGTCCCGAGATCCTCCTGTTCGAGGTCGTCGACGGCCAACCAGTCCCCGCCCGCGGGGCGAACTACACAGCGTTCGCGGGGGTGACCGACGCCGACCTGGTCACCGGGCGTGCGCCACGGAACGCCTCCGAGGCCGTCATCGGGGCCGATGCAGCCGCGACGCTCGACCTCTCGGTCGGCGACCGGATGCTCCTAGGTGGGAGCACCCAGCCCGCGGTCACGCAGGTCCGGCTGGTCGGGACCTTCGAGGCCGCGGGCCCGTTCGACGACCAGGTCGTGGTGCCGCTGGCGACGGCGCGGTCGCTGACCGGCGTCGGTGCAGATCGGGCGAACCTCATCCGGACGACGGATCTCCCGGCTACGGACCCGACCATCCAGAGCGGCATCGGTGTCATCGGGCTCTCGACGCCCGACCGAGTGCCCGCCGAGGGGCAGCTGCGGGTCGGTATGACCGTTCGGAACGACGCACCCGAAGAGGGGACCGAGCGGATCACCGTCACGTACCGCAACACGACGCGGACCGTCGAGGTGACGCTGGCACCGTTGCGCTCGACGACCCGAACCGTCACCTTCCCCGCGGGTGCAGCCGGAACCGCCACCGTGGAAGCCGGTGACGCCAGCCGCAGCGTGACGGTCGTCCCCCGGGATGCACTCGTACTGGAAGGCGTCCCAGGGCGGGCACCGCCCGGGTCCGAGCCGCTTGTCCGGGTAGTCAACGCCTCGGGGACGCCGACACGAGCGACGGTGACGGTGACGAACGGGTCCTGGAACCGTTCAGTTTCCACGGGTGGCAACGGTCGGACACGCCTCGCGCTGCCCGCCACGGCCGGCACCTACACCGTGCGGGCGACAGCGAACGGAGCGACGGCCGCGGAAACGACGGTTACCGTCGCGACGAACGCGACCCGGCAGGTAGTGACTCGACTGACGGTCCGCCCGGACGCCCCCAGCACGCTCGTCCGGCCGACGGCGGCGCTCCGGTTGTCGAACCCCTGGAACCGGACGCTGACGCGTCGGGTGCAGTTGACAGGTCCCGGAGTCACACGGGGCCGGGAACTCCGGCTGGCACCCGGAGAGCGGACGGCACTCGAGACACGACTCGGTCGGCAGCCTCCGGGCGAGTTCACCGTCACCGCGACCGTCGGGTCGGGGACCGGCGCGACGGCGCTGAACACCACCTACCGCGTGACCGGTGACGACCGCATCGTCGCGGCGCTGGCGACCAGTGGCCGGACGGGGACGAGCGGTATCGGCCAGGCGATCGAGGTGGCGTTCGGGAACTTCGGGCTGCTCGTCGGGACGCTCGTAGGGCTCGCAGCGCTGATGACCGTCGGCGGAACGACCGCCGCGTTCGCGGCTGCCGTCGCGGCGCGCCGCCGGACACTGGGTGTCTTCCGTGCGACGGGGGCGACACCCGCTCGTGTCGCGCGGCTGGTGCTGGCCGACGCGCTGCGAATCGGTGTCGTCGCGGCGCTGCTCGCAGTCGCCCTGGCATCGGTCGCGCTCGCCGGCCTCGGGGCTGCCGATCTGCTCGTCGTGTTCGGCGTCCGCCTCGGCTTCCCGACGCCGGCCGTGCTGGCCGTCTGTGCTGCGGGCGCGGTGCTGTTGACGCTCGTGGCTGCCGGCCTCGCGCTGGTCGGGCCACTCCGGGCGCCGCCCGGTTCGTTACTCGGTGGCGGCGGTCCGGAGCCCCCCGACGCGGCCACTCGAAGCTCGGACCGGCAGCCTCGCCCGTCCGGGGCGACCCTCGGTGTGGATTCAATCGATGGTGGTGACGATGACTGACCGGCGCCGTACACTCGTGCTCGTCGCGCTGGCGACGCTCGCCGTGGGTATCGCCACGCGGGCGTGGCCGCTCTACTGGAGCCCGTACCCGGCGACACTCGACGCGTTCCGGTACGCACGACTCGCGGAGGCGACAGTCGAGGGTGCGCTCCCGGTCGCCACACTCCAGGCCGACGAGCTCGTCTTCACGATGGTCCACGGGTTCCTCGCGGCCGTCACCGGCGTCTCGACGCTGCGTATCGCCCAGCCGATGGTCGCCGTGACGGGTGGGGCCTCCTGCCTGACCGCGGTGGCGCTCGTGGCTCGCATCGGCCGCGAGCGCGGGTGGTCCAGCCGTCGGGTGCGGGTCGCGGCCACTGCTGCGGGGTTAGGTATCGCTGTCGAGGGGCTCTACCTCCGACGCTCGGGCGTGCCCGACGAGGAAGCGTTCGGATTGCTCATCGTCCCGCTGCTGGCACTCGCCGCGTGGCAGGCACTCCGGACGCGACGCCCGGCGTGGTGGATTCCGGCCGTCGCGCTCGCACTCACGATGCCGCCGCTGCACAACATGAGCGGGCTGGTCGCGGGGATGACGCTGACCGGCATCGCGACGGTCGCCCTCGTTCGTGCCCGGAATCGACGGGACGTCGTCGCGGCAAGCACGGTCGGGCTGGGATACTGGACCGTGTACTTCGGCTACGCGCTCACGGCGCCCGCGGTGGGACTGGAACTCACGTACAGTGGCCTGTTGCGCGGGACGCTCGGCCTGTTCGTCGCCTGGGTCGTCGCGGTCGGTATCATCGCCGTGTGGAGTCGGTCGGCATCGGCCACGGCACTCCGGCTGGCCTGGCTGCTCCCAGTGGGTGGCTGGTTCGTCCTCGTCGGCGTGAACACGGTCGTGACCATCTATCCGGGGACCGTTCCGTCACCGAACCTCATCGCGCTGCTCATCGGTGCGTACGCCGTTCCTGTCGTGCTGGTCGGCGTCGGGCTTCCCGAGGGCCGCGGCGGGAGTGGGACGCCGGCACTGGCCGCACTTCTCGCGCCCGTCACGCTCACCTACTACGCCCTCACCGCGACGCTCACGCCGCAGTTCTTCGGCCTAATCGTCCGTGTCCAGTCGTTCGCCCACCTGCCGGCGTTCGTGTTCGTCGGAGTCGCACTCGGAGTGATACTGGTCCACAGGGGCCAGGGAGAGACTGCTCGGTCACTGGCGAAGCCAGATGGCGGCGACACGGGCACGCGCACGCTGTTCGTCTCAGCAGCGAGCCTCGCGACTATCGGGCGGGTGGTGGTTGTCCTCCTGTTCGGACTTGCGCTCGCAACCACACTCCCGCTCGGCTACGTCGACTTCACCACTGGGTCGATTCCAAGCACGACGCCGCCCGCGGAGTTCCAGGCGGTCACCTTCGCCGAACGCAGTCTGAACGGTCCGTACGCGACCGACCACGGGCCGTCAAGAATCGGGATCCACTACTACGCGGAGACGAACGCGAGCCCGCAGGTCAGTCCGATCAGGAGTTGGCTCCGGGGCGGTGCGCCACCCGATTGTCCCGTACTTCTCCCCCGCGACTGGACGACGACTGGTGCCCAGTTGTATCCGGCAGCGCCAGAGACGCTGTCTCGGGAACAATACAACCGGTTCCTCGCCGAACGGAACGTGATCTACCAATCGAGCGGAGGCAATCCGCACGCGCTGGTGGTGCCGAGAGGGAATGCAACCACCTGTTAGTGAGCGGACAGGCTCCAGCAGGACTGACTCGACCGATGCCGCGTAACGGTCACATCGGCTGGGCATCACCACGACTTCGAGCGGCTACGCTCCAGAAGATCGAAAGCCGACAGCGTTAGGCCCCCGACCCCGGAACGGGGAGGCATGGCAACGGAGAGGCAGGGATCGACCGACGCGACCGACACCGCGGAGCCGGTCCTGGCCGCGGCCGGCGTCTCGGTCGACCGGGGAGGAACACGCGTTCTCACGGACGTCTCCCTGGCCGTGCCGCCACAGGCCCGCATCCTCATCCGCGGGCCGAGCGGCGCCGGCAAGAGCACGCTGTTCCGCGTCCTCGGGCTGCTGGAACCACCCAACGAAGGGCGGATACTGGTCAGCGGGACCGACGCCGCCTCGCTCCCGGAGCGCAAGCGGGCGGCGTTGCGGCGCGACCACGTCGGCATCGTCTTCCAGGACTTCCAGCTCGTCCCAGACCTGACGGCCCGCGAGAACGCCGCGCTTCCGCAGGAACACGGCGGCGACCGGGACGGCGAATGGCTGGACGAACTGTTCGAGCGGCTGGACATCGTCGACCTCGCCGACCAGTACCCGGCGTCGCTCTCGGGCGGGGAGAAGCAACGTGTCGCCATCGCGCGGGCGCTGGCGAATCGGCCCGCTGTGGTGCTCGCCGACGAGCCGACCGGGCAACTCGACCCCGACACCGAAGAGCGGGTGCTGGACCTGCTCGACGAGGCGACCCGCGAGACGGCGCTCGTGGTCGTGAGTCACGACCGAGCGCTGGGCGAGCGGTTCGAGCGGGTCGTGACGCTACGGGACGGGGAAGTACTCGAAGATGTGCCAGCATCGACTGGTTCGGATTGACCGACGACAGATACCGTCGCCACTATTTCCCGCCTCTGCCAGGATACCGCCCGGGGAAGAGTACTTGTGTTTGTGTACACAAACACATATGCATGGGAACGAAAACAATCGGGCTTCGCGAAGACGCGTACGAGCGGTTGAAAGCCCGGAAACGGGATGACGAGAGCTTCACGGACCTGGTGAATCGACTTCTCGACGAATCAACCGCTGACTGGCGAGAGGGATTCGGAACACTCCCCTCAGACGAAGCTACTGATCTCGAACAGTTCGCGAAAGAATCCCGCGAAGGACTCGGAGCAGGACTGGCAGACCGACAATCGAGAGCCGTGACGGCGTTGCGGGAGGTGGAGTCTGATGACGAGGAGAGTTCTTGATACCACGTTCCTGATCCACTACTGGGGTGGCGACCCACGGGCCGAACGGTATCTGGAGGCTCACGAGGAGGAAGCGGAATTCCTGACGACGACGCTCAATCTCAAGGAGATCGCTGTCGGACGGCAGTTGCAGGGTGCGTTCGACCGGCAAGAAATCCTCGCGACGTTCGACTGGCTGACTGTCGTTCCGTTCGATATCGACCACGCGTTCGTTGCTGGTGAGCTGGAGGCAGTCCTCCGTCGAACCGAATCTCCGAATCAGGACCGGGTAAATGCAGTACTGGGAGATCTGCTGATTGCGGCCGTCGCCCGGGATCTCGATGCGGCCGTCGTCACGGAGAACGTCGACGACTTCGAGACGTTCGGGGGCGTAGCTGTCGAATCATACTGATACTCATCTCGAGGGATTCTTCCTCCTGCGGGTTCGTCCAGTGCAATAATCGACCGTGGAGGATTCGGACGTCTGTTCCGTAGCACGTCGGGCCCTGGAATTACGTGCCGAGGCCAAGTTCGATAGCCTGTTCTTTCACTCACGGGAAGGGACAGGCGTATATCCCGGCCGCGATAGCAACCGCACGACGTGAACGACACGGTCACGATAGGGGTGGTTGCGGTACTGGTGGTTCTGTCGGGGTGTTCCGGGCTCGCCCCGGGAGGGGCTGATACGGATCCGTCCCCGGCCGGAACGCCGACACCCACGATACAGCCAGAATCGACGACGACTGGGACGCCGACGCCGACGGGCACACCGACGCCGCCGCCCGACTCGGATGGGGACGGCGTGGTCGACGACCGGGAACAGTCACTCGGTCTCGACCCCGAGCGGGCCGATACGGATGGCGACGGACTGAACGACGCCCACGAGCTCCGACTCGGGACGAACGCGACGGTCCCCGACACCGACGGCGACGGGCTGGAGGACGGGCCCGAAGTCCGCGAGTACGGAACCGATCCGACGCGGGCAGACACCGACCGCGATACGCTCGACGACGGACGGGAGGTGGCCAACGGGTCGAGCAGTCCGGTTCGCTGGGACACCGACGACGACGGGCTGAACGACGCCCGCGAACTGGCGCTCGGGACGGACCCCACGGCTGCCGACACCGACGGCGACGGACTCTCGGATGCACACGAGGTGGTCCGGACCGACCGCTATCCGGGTGCCGACCCGCTCCGCAAGGACGTGTTCGTCGAGATCGACTACATGCGGGACTACGCCCTCCCGGCCGAGGAGCGCTCGCTCATCGTCGAGAAGTTCGCGAACGCGCCCGTCGAGAACCCGGACGGCACGACCGGCATCACGCTGCATCTCCAGCGTGGCGAGCAGGTGCCGTACCGGCAGGTGCTGGACGATCGCGGGTCCGACGAGATCGAGTCCGAGTACTTCGACCACGCTCGAGAGGGCTACCACTACGCGATTCTGGTGGACCAGAGTGGACTCGCCGCGACGGAGGAACGAGAGACGGTAGACGGAGCGGCCACCCCCGGAACCGGGCTGTTCCACGTCTCCGGGTCGGTCGATGACACACGGATGGGCACCACGTTCATGCACGAACTCGGGCACTCGCTCGGCCTGAGTGGCGTCTACCGTGGCATCGACTCGACGACGGTCCCGTTCGAGCAGTACCCCAGCATGATGAACTACAACTCGCCGCCGGACTACTACGGCTACACCGGCAACGGGTCGTCGTTCGACGACTGGGCGACCGTCGGGAAGCGGATGGACGAGCCGATCCGAACGCGAGGGGTCCGTGTCGACTGCGTCGACCCCACCTTCGCCGGCGGGAGCGGCAGCGCGGAGAACCCGTACGAGATCGCGAACGTGACGCAGCTCAACTGCATCCGCGCGGACCTGAGCGCGAACTACGAACTCGTCGCGGACATCGACGCCACCGGACGCCGCGGGTTCGACCCGGTCGGTGACCGACTCGCCGGGGCGCCGTTCACCGGAACGCTCGACGGGAACGGGCACGCCATCTCCGGGCTGACACTCCGCCACCAGAACCGCAAGTACGTCGGACTGTTCGACATCATGGGTGGGACGGTCCTGGACCTCCGCATCACCGACGCCGATGTCGTCGGGAAGAGCTACGTCGGCGTCCTGGCCGCCGAGAACCGGGGAACCATCAGGAACGTCACCATCTCGGGGTCGGTCAGCGGTGTCGATGGCGGCGTCGAGAGCGGCGACGCCATCGGCGGTGTCGTGGCCATCAACGGCGATGGCCTCGGCAACCGTGGGAACCTCCCGACCGACGCGACCATCGCGCTGACGACCGCCGATGTCGACGTGAAGGGCGTCGATGGCGGCGGTCTCACGGCGTTCAACTACGGCCGCATCACCCGGTCGGCCGCGACCGGAAACGTCACCGGCGCGTTCTACAACAGCCCCTCCGAGCTTGGCGGGCTGGCCGGAGGGAACGCCGGTCGCATCACGGAATCCTTCGCGACGGGCACCGTCAGCGGGGCGAGTAATGTCGGTGGGTTGGTCGGGGAGCACTATCGCGGCACAATCGCGGACACGTACGCCACGGGAACGGTCCGGGCGACGTACAAGGGCGTCGGGGGACTCGTCGGCACGCATCGCGAGGGCCGCATCGTTCGCTCGTACGCGAACGGCCGACTGGAGGTCGGGAACAGGGTGCCCGCCGTCGGCGCCATCGCCGGGCAGTCGCTCCGCGGCAGCGTGGAGGCGTCGTACTGGAACGCCGGCCGGTACGATGTCGACCAGGCCGTTGGCGAGCGGACCGATTCGCTCGAGGGCATCGCCGACTCACCCGCGAACCGCTCCGCCTGGACCATCACGCCGGTCGAGAACCCGACCGGGGAGGCAGCACGCGATGCGCTCTCGGGCCTCTCGTTCGATTCGGTCTGGAAGACGACCGACGGGCACCCGACGCTCGCCTGGGCCGAGAACCGCGATCGCTGAGGGTGCCCTAGGGGGCTCGTCGAAGCCGCCTGTGACGGCCGTCAGTCGGTTCGCGAGCGGTCCGATTCCGACCGACGCATGGCAAGGCTGGCCAGTTCCCGGAGCCCCGGAAGGCCGTGTCGATACCAGAGCACGAGGCCGACCGCCGTCAGCCCGAGGCCGAACAGGAACAGCGGTGAGCCCTCGATATCCCGGAGGTGTGCGAACAGGCCGACCGTCTCGGTCGCCGGCGGCGGGACCAGCGGCCACACCAGGAACCCGAGATCACCGAAACTCAGCGAGACGAGCGAGCCGAACGCGTCACCCACGAAATGCGAGACGTAGCCGATGGTGAACGCCGTCGCCGAGCGGTCGGCGCCCCGAGCGCGGAACACCGCGACGACGGCGAGCATGATGAGCGTCCCCGTCAGCAGCGAGTGGGCCAGCGACCGGCCGTACGGAAGGACGCCGACGTACCACGCCAGCGTCTTGTCGATGATGTCCGGGAGCTGGGTGCCGAGCCCGAGTGCGACGACCGGCAGGCCGACCGGTCGCGTGTCGAAACGGCCGCGCAGGTACAGCGTGTACGCGAGGTAGCCAAGTGCGGCGTGGGCCCAGGGCCACATTCGGACGGATGTATCGCGGGCACGTGGATAGGTCGTTCGCTTGCCCCGGTATCCCGACACATTCTAACGCCCTCCCCCGAACACATCGACAATGGCGACCCGACGGCGACAGCGGTTCGTCCACGCGCAGCTGGCGTGGATGCTGGCGACGGTGCTGGCCCTGTCGCTGCTTGGTTCGCTCTCGTACGAGCTGTTCTTCGTCGTCTCGCTCATCGGCTTCCTCGTCGTCGTCGAGTTGACCGCGCCGTTCAATGTGACGCCGCAGTGGCGCTCACGGCTGAAGTGGCTCATCGGCCTCGGCCTCGTCGTCTTCGGCTACATCGTCGTCCGGCGCATCCTCGCTATCCTGCCGCCCGGGGTGTTCGGCTGAGTGCCACGGGAACTGCTGGGCATCGAGTGGGACGTGCCACGAGTGCTTCTGGTCGCGCTGGTGGCTGCGACACTGCTGGGCCTCGTCGTCGCCGCGAGCACCTCCTCGGCCGCCTTCGGACTCTACAACCCGGGTTGGGAGGGCACTTCGGAGCTCCGAGCCGTGGCCGACGAGACCGGTACCGAGACGACGGTCATCCAGAATACGACCGGCTACCGGAGCGCGGGCCCGGATTCGGTCGCGGTCGTCCTCGCCCCGGACCGGGGCTACACCGACCGGGAGGCCGCCAGAATCCGTGCCTTCCTCGACCGTGGCGGCACGCTCGTCGTCGCCGAGGACGTCGGGACCGGTGGGAACGAGCTCCTCGCCGCCGTCGGCGCATCTGCCCGCGTCAACGGCACGCTCCTGCGTGACGAGCGGTTCAACTACCGTTCGCCCGCGATGCCCCTCGCGCGGAACGTGACCGCCAACGAGACACTCACGCGGGGCGTCGATCGGCTGACACTCAACTACGCGAGCGTCGTCGAACCGGGCGACGACAACACGACCGTCCTCGTCCGCTCGTCCGGATTCGCCTATCTGGACACCAACGACAACGGCGAACTCGACGATAGCGAGCGGCTGGCCTCGCGCCCGGTCGCGACCGTCGAGCGTGCCGGGCAGGGACGCGTCGTGGTCGTCTCGGACCCCAGCCTGTTCATCAACACGATGCTGGAGCGGTCCGGAAACCGACGGTTCGCCCGGAACCTGCTCGGGAGCGAGGAGCGTCTGCTGCTCGATTTCTCCCACACCGCCGACCTGCCGCCACTCACCCTCGCGGTGGTCACCGTCCGCAACACGCCGCTACTGCAGACACTCGTCGGCTGTCTCGCGGTCGGTCTCGTCGGCGCGTGGGGCGCTGGCTGGTTCGGTCGGTTCGGGGGGCTCCTGGGGCGTGTCCGCGGGGACGGCCGCTCCGCCGACGCCGCGCCCGTGACGGAGGCCGACCTCGTGGCGTACCTCCGCGAGCGACACCCCGAGTGGGAGGAGTCGCGAATCCGGCGGATTGCACAAGGGATTTCAACGGAACGCGGCGAAGGTGGCGCAGATGACTGACCCCGCGTCGGTGGCCGCGTCGGTCCGCGAGGAAGTGAGCAAGGTGCTCATCGGCAACGAGGACACCGTCGACCGGCTGACCATCGCGTTGCTGACGCGCGGTCACGTCCTGCTCGAAGGCGTCCCCGGCGTCGCGAAGACGACGATGGCGAACCTCATGGCCCGGGCGACCGGCCTCGACTACAACCGCATCCAGATGACGCCGGACGTGCTGCCCGCCGACGTGACGGGCACGAACGTCTACCGCGAGAACATCGGCGACTTCCAGGTCCAGAAGGGACCCGTCTTCGCGAACGTGGTGGTGGCCGACGAGATCAACCGTGCCACGCCGAAGACACAGTCCGCGCTGTTGGAGGCGATGCAGGAGCGTACCGTCACCATCGAAGGCAACACTCACTCGCTCCCCGACCCTTTTTTCGTCGTTGCAACACAGAATCCAATAGAGTTCGAGGGGACCTTCGAGTTACCAGAGGCGCAACGTGATCGCTTCCAGTTCAAGCTGACCGTCGACTTGCCCGACCGCGAGACGGAGTCGACGATTCTCGACCGATTCGACAGCGACCCTGGGCTCGGCCCGGACGATGTCGAGCAGGTCGTCGACCCCGAGGGGCTACAGGAGGCTCGCGACACCGTGACCGATATCCACGTCGCCCGGCCGGTCAAGGAGTACATTCTCGACCTCGTTGCAGCGACGCGTGACAGCCCGGACACCGCCCACGGCGCCTCACCGCGGGCCACGCTGGCCTTCCTCAACGCCGGCAAGGCGCAGGCCGCCATCGAGGGTCGCGAGTACGTCATCCCCGACGACGTGAAGGCGCTGGCCGAGCCCATCCTCGCGCATCGGCTCGTCCTGAGTACGGACGCCGAGTTGAGCGACGTGACCGCTCGCGAGGTGGTGCAGGACGTGGTCGGGTCGGTGGCGCCGCCGAGTGCAGAGGGGATGCTGGAGGAAGCTGATGAGGCTGAGGAGGCGGTCGGGGACGGTGGGACGCCCCCCGGGGAGAACTGAACCACTCACGGAGGTGTCTGGCATCGCGAGATTAGGGGAGGCTTCTAGGACGACGCTAGTGGCCAGCGCCGGGAACATGGGAGCAAGCGCCAGCCACCGGCGTGGTTATGCAACCGCGTTGTCGTACTGGGTCGCAACTGGCTCCAGCGCCTGGAGGATGATCTCGGCCTCAAGCGGTGAGAGGTCGAGTTCCCGGGCTGCAATCCGATGATTGACAGTGCCGTCGATGTACTCGTAGGCGTACTCGAGTGCGACGGCAAGTCCGTCGAGACCATGGCGCTCGATGTAGACTTCAATGTCCTCGTCCTCCTCGCGGCGGACGACAGCTGCGATAAGCGCTGGTGTGAACTCGACCGTTGTCTCCTCCCCAGTCATCTCACCGTTGCGTAGGACCCACACCTCTATGAATTCCGGGTGAGGGGAGCATCTCCGGATTCGGTTCGAAGCACGTGTCAGCCCAGACTGCTCGCCGCAAACGATTAGTCATTATCGCAGTAATCATAATCCAGATAATGACCTTCTACGACCGCGAGGACGAACTCGCGGCGCTGGAGTCCGCGTTCGTGTCGGGCGGGCACGACCTGTTCGTGGTCTATGGGCGCCGCCGCGTCGGCAAAACGGAGTTGCTCAAGCAGTTCTGCGCGGACCGGCCGCACGTGTACTTCCTCGCGGCCCAGGAGGCAGAGACGCGACAGCGAGAGAAGTTCGTCGAGCAGATCGCATCGCACTTCGACGACCGCGTGCCTCGCATCGACGGCTGGGACGAGGCGCTGGGCTACTTGAGCGAGAAGCTCTCCGAGGAGCCCACCGTCGTCGTCATCGACGAGTTCCCGTACCTCGTCGCGGAGAACGACTCGCTCCCGTCGTACCTCCAGTCGTTCGTCGACGAGGAACTGGCAGACACCGAGTCGATGGTCGTCCTGTGTGGATCGGGCGTGAGTACGATGGAGTCCGAGGTGCTCGGCCACGAGAGTCCGCTCTACGGTCGTCGAACCGGGCAGATCGACCTCGGGCCGTTCTCCTTTAGCCAGGCCCTCGAAGCGATTTCGTACGAATTTCCGGAGGCGATTCGATCGTATGCAGTCAGCGGTGGAACCCCGATGTATCTCCTGCGCTTCGATTTCGGGCTCTCGCTTGCCGAGAACATCCGGTCGAAGATACTCTCCCCGACAGCGGTGCTTCACTCGGAGCCGGAGTTCCTGTTGCGGACGGAGTTACGGAACCCTGCTCGGTACATGAGCATCCTCGAAGCCGTGGCCACGGGTCATACCACACCCAACAAGATCGCGGGAGCCACGGGTATCGATTCGGGCCCGCTCTCGAAGTACCTGCAGACGCTCCGACGGCTTCGGCTCATCGACCGCAAGGTTCCGGTGACCGCCTCGAAGCAGAAGTCGAAGCGGTCGCGATACCGCGTGGCCGACCAGTTCCTCCGGTTCTGGTTCCGATACGTGGAGCCCAACCGGTCGAGCATCGAGGAGGCTCCGGATGTCGTCTTCGAGGGGACAATCGAGCCGAGTCTCCCGGACCACGTCTCGGATACGTTCGAGACCGTCTGTCGAGAGGCCGTCTGGGAGGCCGTCCGTCGTGGGACCGTCGCCCCCTACTCGGAGGTCGGCCCCTGGTGGTACGGCGAGGAGGAGATCGACATCGTCGGACTTGCCCCGGACGACGACCGAATCCTCCTCGCGGAGTGCAAGTGGACGAGTGAGCCGGTCGGGAGAGGACTGGTCGATGATCTCCGGTCAAAAGCCGCGGAGGTCCAGTGGGGGCCCGCCTCTCGCACGGAACAGTTCGCGCTGTTCTCGAAGAGTGGGTTCGTCGATGGGCTAGAGGGCGATCTTGACGACACCTGGATGCTGTTCGACCTCGAGGACCTAGAGGCGCTTCTGTCTTGACATCCTCCCACGGTTGAAACCGTGGGCTTCCGCCGCGCTAATCGGTGAAGGTGGACCGATCTTTTGCTTCGGCAGCAGCTCGCTCGTGGCGCTCCTCGACACGCCGCATCTCCTCGGGGTTCCGGTGATAGTAGGCGAGTGCCTCGTTGATATCAACGATATCCAGATCGTACCGCTCCGCAACCCGTTCGGGGGCGAGCCCGCGCTGTTCGACACGTACGTGGACATCTCGGACGGTGATACGACTCCCCTCGATGTGGGGCTCGCCGTGGATATCCGAATCTTCGGCGGAGACGATTCGGTACTGCTGGGTCGCCATCGTATCTGAATAGTTTCTCGGCCGACTTCAACCCTCACCGAAACAAACGTCCTCCTCACGATAGTCAGTGTCCGTTCCCTCATCGATTCCTCGACTGAAGAAAATCTATCAGGGAACATGCTGGCCAGGTGGTGCGAGTCGGATACTGAGGTTTCCAACAGAACCGCTTGACGGAACGGTTATTACCGCAGGTTGGCTTCGATGTTCTGCTGCGTTTGCTCTAGGTTCCACGCGTAGGTATCGGTGTCCGCCGGAATCTGATAGAGGGCGATTCCCGAACCCCCTTGCTTGATGTCACCTCTGGATTGAACGCCATCGACGAGGTCCCCGGTAGCGTGGTCGAGATCGTAGAATCTGGTACTGGTCTCGACCCTGCTTCGGAACCAGATGTCCTGCATGTTCAGCGCGCCCTCGATCACATCGAACTCCACAATCACCCACTTGTACCCCTCCTCTCGTTGGCCACCATCGGAACGACGTTTGCGAATATCCTCCGGAAGCTCTTCAGGCATTTTCCCGGCGGAGATGGTGTATTCGAGTTGGATTACTGGAGGAACGGCTTCAATAATGAACTCCTCTTCGAGTTCATCGATCCGGAATCGGTATTCACCTGTGGTTTCCAGTGTAACCTCGTTTGATACCCACGTCCCAGTTTCGCCGGATTCGATTTCCTCAACTTCGGCATCTCCGGACTTGACCCACCCTGCTGTCGGATGCAGAACAGATACCTGCGACTCGAAGGCACCCGGGCCATTTCCCACGTTCTCTACCGTCATCTCGACCGTAAACATCTCGCCGATCTCGATCTCTTGCGGGTGGTTCAGCGAAACGATTTCGAATTCCGGTTCGCCCGCTGGCTGTACGGTTCGGGTCGGTGTTTCTTCGGAAACATCCGTGTCTGTATCCGTAACCTCGGGTGAATCGGTGTCCTCCTCTGGCTGTTCATCAGTGGTGCCATCCGATGAACATCCAGCAACTGTCATCGCAAATGCGCTCGATACGCCGCTCAGGAGCCGTCTTCGGCGCATATTGCTCGGAATATCGAAAGTCTATCAAATAGTCCTACCGACATGACTATTGTACAACTGACCTGCCGGAAGAACGAGAGCGGTCGAATCGACTCTGGGCCCCTCTTTTGCTTACTCGTCGGCGACTTCTTGACCTCCGTCCACCCGTTCGAACTCCTCGTCCGCTCTGACAGGCCGCACCGTCACGGCCACGTCCGCCCGGCCGTCGGCCTCCGTGACCTCGGCCGTCGTCGCCACCTCGAAGCCACGGGCGAAGCCGGCCGCGAGGAACGAGGCGACGGGGTGGTCGAAGCGTCCCACGTCGCCATACGCGGACCCGGAGATGCCGACCGTGACGCGCTCGTGGCTCGCGTCCACGTCGGTCCCGTCGACGAGTTCGAACTGCTCGACGAGGCCGTCGGCGAGTTGCTCGGCCAGCGCGCTGGGCGCGTCGGCCAGCGGGCCCGTCAGCGAGCGCTCGAACTCGTCGAACAGGGCGTCGCCCGTCGGGGCGAGCGCGAGCCCACGCGTCCCGTCGGTGATGACAAATCCAGGTTCGAGGTCCGTGTCGTCCGGCAGGGCCGTCTCGTCGTCCGCGTCCGCTTGGGAGACGAACAGGCGGACATCGTCGCTCGCCCCGCGGGGGACGTAGACCGGGTCGGCGAGGCCGAGGTCGGCGAGGAGGGCACTGCTGTTGGTGGCGAGCGTGCTGTAGACGGCCTCGCCGACGCTGGCGGAGATGAAGCGTTCGGGCGTCAGGTAGTAGGTGAGGAGTGCGCCGAACAGGCCCGTCGCGCCGAGTGCGAACAGGACGGTTCGAGCGCCCGGGAAGAGGACACCCGCACCGGCCGCGACGGCGCCGACGAGCGCGAGACCGAGCGCCGTTCGACGGTAGTGCTGCTGTCGGGCGCGGGCATACTCCTCGCGGAGTCGGCGGTTCTCCTCCTGCAGCAGGTCGAGTTGTGCGGCGAGCGTGGCGCGGTCGGGTTGGGCGTCCTGTGCTGCTGGGGACTCATCGGAGTCGCTGCTGTCGGCGTCCCCGTCCCCGCGCTCGTCCTCGTCCAGCGCACCCGACATTCCGTGTTCGTCTCCCGTCTCCGCCTCCTGACTCATGGCTTCTCCGGAATCGCTCTTTCTCGGCATAGTAGACGACGCTCACACACGTCCGAGAAGCCACCACGAGCCGGTGACCTGGACACGTATGTCCCTCACGTATCTGCACCATCACCATCCAGGTTGAGTGTCTCGAGTCCGCTATCGTCGACTATCGCGCGGCGCCAGCGACTGAGAATCGCTCGCGTCACTATCTGTGGCTGCACAACCCCTGTCAGGAACGAGGGCTGAGCGCGGCCCGCATCCGGCGGTGGGTGGAAATGGGCGTCCGGCGCACTGTCTTTCGGGTGATTGTCGAATCGGAAGTCGAATCCAGACGATTCGGTGTAGTGGAACCGGTACGCACCGCTGGCCCACCAGGTGATCTCGAATCGACCGGGCGTGTCTAACCCCGTTGTGAATTCGACAACGAGTTCGGTCGGATTGACCGGGTCGTCGAAGCCGACTGAGTCGACCAGGGGTTCCTCTTCGAGCAGTAGGTCGCGGATCTGGCGGAGAACCGGATAGTCGACGGGCCCGACAGAGCCGGAGAACTCGTCCGTCATCGGGGCCTACTGGCTGGCCGCGCCCAGGTCGCGTGCTCGTCCGTAGTTGATAGCAGCCTGGGCGATGTGGAGATTCCGCTCCGTGGTCTGCCACTCGGAGACGGCCTCCCACGCCCCTGGCGGCGCGTCCCCACCAAGAGAGCTGGCGAGTTCCTCCGGAGACGCAGCGTCGTATTCGGTTTCGAGGGCCCCGATCCGCTCTTTCATCTCTCGGATGCTCGCAATCAGCTCATCGCGGCTGTGTTCTGCCGACAGTTCGCGAATCCGTTGGTAGAGCATGGTATCCTCGTTCCGAGCATACCGCGTTGCGTTCTGATCCTCGGTCGTGGCCGCCGTTCCAACCTCGACCAGCGACCGGAGGTGCTTCCGGGCTGTCGGCTCACTCACGAGTGCCTCGTCGGCAATCTCACCGGCTGTCTTCGGCGTCCGCGTCTGCTCGACCACCTGCTGGACTCGCTCCAGCGCCGTCGTCGACTCTTTCCAGTCCTCGCCGGCTTTAGCAACGGTATTTCCCTCTCTATCGTGGTCGTTGACCTCTGCGCCCATACCGAATCCTGGGACTTGTGCGTAAAATATCTTTCCGTCAGAAATATTTGTTTGCCATTGCGGCCTTACGGTTCGTCTGACACCAGCCCAAGTCGGACCCGCTCGTACCGATGCAGCCCGTAGCCGACGAACCCACCGACGACGACCAGCGTCAGCGCGACGAGCCAGAGACTCTCGGTCCCGCGCCGGGCCAGCTCCACGACGCCGAAGAGGCCGAGCGCCAGCACCCAGCACGCGAGCGTCGTCCGGAGGGCACTACCCGTCCCGGCGAACGAGAGCGCGCAGATGACGAGCGAGACCACCGCGAGCACGCCGAACACCGGGAGCGGAATCGCTCCCGGAACGATGCCGACAGCGAGCAGGTAGATGATCACCACGAACGCAGGGCCGAACAGCGACACCCGACTCGCGTCTCGAGACGAAGAAGTTTCGGGGCTCATCGCCCCTCACCCGTGTCCCCTGCCGTGGGTGTTCCGCCCGATTCGCGTGTAGCCGGCATCCCGTGAGCGGACTCGCCCCGGGTACCAGTCGCTTGCCCCGAGGCACGCCCCCGCCGCCGCTGCTGGCCCAGGAGCGCGCCGACGCGGTCGCCCGGTGCGACCTCGAACGCCTCGACGCGGTCGAGCGCGGCGAGGTTCCGGCGGAACTCCTCGAAGTCGAGGTAGCGGTCGTACGCCGACTCCAGATCCGCCATCGCGTCCGGTTCGTACAGCACGCGCGGCGCGAGGAAGACGACGACGTGGTCGTCGCCGCGTCGTGCGACCTTGACGGCCTCGCGGAGTTCGGCGCGGTCGCTATCGTCGGTGAGGGTGACGGTCCAGGTCGACCCGCGGAGGCGGGTGAGCCGACTCCGAGCGGTCGCGAACAGCGGGTTCGTCTCGACGCGTTCGACGTACGGGTCGGTCGCCTCGAGGAACGGCCGGAGCGTCGTCGCGAACGGGGTCTCCTCATCAGCGAGTGCCACGGAGTCACGCCGTGCCGTGGCCGGCGTCCGGGCCTCGCGTCGCGACGTATCGCTCGTGGCGTCGGCCGCCGCCGCGGTCGGTTCGAGGCC
This sequence comes from Haloglomus litoreum, assembly GCF_029338515.1. GTDB lineage: Archaea > Halobacteriota > Halobacteria > Halobacteriales > Haloarculaceae > Haloglomus > Haloglomus litoreum. The sequence goes on from NZ_CP119988.1 coordinate 3,114,626, forward strand.
CGTCAGGAGCTCGCGGATGGTCGTGTAGGCCTCCAGGTCAGCGTTCGGTGACTCGGCCACCGTCAGGCCCTCATCGCCGACGGCGTAGCAGCCCAGCGGGTCGTTCAGGTCGCGTGCGCTCTCGAGATAGACGATGGCGACCTCGCGGAGGTAGTCCAGCACGCGCTGGCCCTCGCGGCCGAGGCCCGTCCCCGCGCGGTGGTCGAGCAGGAGGACGGTCGTCCGGTCGGTCTCGGCCTCGAACTCGCGGATGTGGGGCTCGTTCAGCCGGGCGGTCGCCTTCCAGTCGATGCGTTTCGCCTCGTCGCCGGCGACGTACTTGCGGACCTCGGCGGGTTCGAGCCCGGACCCGAGGCGGCCGGCGTCGTGCTCGCCGTACGCGGCCGCGACGGACTCGCCGCCTGCGCCGACGTGGACGTTCCGGGGGGCACGAGGCTCGACCGTGAGTCGGGGCTCCGGACCACGCTCGATGGTCTCGTGGAAGAGGCCACGGCCATCCGAGAGGTGGAGGGTCGGCTGCGGGACGGCATGTCGTCCGGCGACGGGGACGGTAACGCCGAATGTCGTGCTGGCGGCCGTCTCGCCACGGCCGAGCGTCAGGGTCGTGTCGGCTTCGTCGACCGCGCGGTCCGCGACGGGGCGTCGGCCATCGATACAGACATCGAGCGGGCTTCCGTCGGGCGCGTCGACCGAGAGGGTGATGGTCGCGGGGTCGTCGGTCGCGACCCGACCGGGGGCAAGTGACTGGTCGACGGTGAGCCGGTCGTCGAGCGCAGCGACGTGGTGGGTGAAGAGGTACTGGTGAGCGAGGAGCCACGCGCCGACAGTGGCCGCACCGAACAGCAGGAGCGGCCGCTCGAAGGCCACCGCGAGTGCGACCAACACGAGCGCGGTCGCGGCGACCGCCCAGGCACGGCGCGTGGCGTGCATATTGTGGTGGTAGGGGGTGGGCAGGTTGAAAGCTTCCCTCTGGGGCGTCGCGTGGATGCCGAGACGGAGCCTCTTTGAGCCTCTGGAGTCTCGGTCGGGGTGAACGTGCGCCGTCGTGTCGTCCTCGTGCTGGCAGTCTGCCTCGTGGTCGCGGGACTCGTCACACCCATCAGCGCGGCCGGAGCGAGTACTGTAGACCATGCCGGTGGCGACGAGGCTGTCCTTGGCTCGACTGTCGGGACGCTACAGGCGGAGAACAACACGACGGCGGTACGGCATCGTGACCCGGATGCCACCGACGAGGCAGGGAATCTTGCCGCGATCCGCGGCCAGCTCGCCGGGCGGATGGGGGAGATCACGGTCGACTGTTCGGAGGGAATCCGCATCGGGAACTACGACGCCTGCGACGAGATGAACGGGAGCTACAGCGACGCGCTCTCGAAGTACGTCGATGTGACCGGGCGGGACGCTGGCGGGACCGAGGACGGCACGCAGTCCGCAGAGGATTACCGCGAGCTGCAGCGCGAGACGCGCGAGCTGGCCAACGAGACCCAGCAGTTCCAGCAGACCTACCGCGAGTACCGTGAGGCGCGACGGAACGGCAACACGACGCGGGTGCGACGGCTGGCCCGGGAACTGCTCGAGTTACGGGAGGGTATCCAGCGGACCGGGACGAACGTCTCCCGGTCAGCGAACGACGTCGGGAACCGGACCGGCATCTCGCTCGCGGCCGTCGAGCAGAACACGCAGGCCGTGACCGCGAACGTGACGAACACGACCGAGACCGTGGTCGTTGACGTGTTCGTCCCCACGGCGATGACCGTCTCGCGAGTAGGCCAGGGGAACGTCTCCGCCAGGGACCCGCTCGTCGTAACAGGAAGGGTACAGACGGCCAACGGGACGGCGGTTCCGAACGGGACCGTCGTGTTGGCAACCGGACCCGGACGCGGGGCGCGCCTCATCGACCGAACACGGGTGGCAGTCAACGAATCCGGGGCGTACCGACTGACCTATCGCCCGACGACCATCCCACCCGGTGAGCGAACGCTATCGCTTCGGTACCAGCCACCGCTTGCATCGGTGTACCTTCCGGCGAATGGAACCGTCGACACCACGATCGAGCAGATTCGTGCCCAGCTTGCAGTCGGTGAGACACCCGAGACACTCCGGTATCGCGACGAGATACGTGCCGTGGCGCGTGTCACGGGTGGCGAAGGCGAGTCTATCGCCCTGCAGCGCGTGCCGCTTGCGCTGCGTGTCGACGGGCAGACACTCGCAGGGGCCGAGACCAACGGGACGGGCGATGCGGTGCTGCGGTCACGTCTGCCGGCCGGCATCACCCCGGGGAACCGAACCCTGACGGTCGCGGGGGCGACGCGGGGCCGTGCTGTAATCGTCGGGTCGATCAGTCGCGACGTTCGGGTCGCTCCGACCGAGGCGGCTCTCGATGCACGGGCCGTCCAGACGAGTGCCGGGGCGCGCACGATTCGGGTGGTCGGGCGGCTGCGTGCCGACGGCCAGGGCGTGCCCGCACAGGATCTCGGGGTTCGTGTCGATGGACGACTCGTGACGACACTCGAGACGAACGCGACCGGCCACTACCGCAAGACGGTGACGGTGCCGAACGCGTCGTTCCCGGCGACCGGCACCGGGGACGTGGGAGTCGTCGTCACGTTCGACGGCGCCGGGACGAATCTCGAGAGTACTCGCGTCCGACAGCAACTCACCCTGCAGCGCGGAGCAACGGCATCATCCGGCGGCGTATTCGACCAGGTGGTTGGTTTCGTTGAAGCCAACCCAGCGGTGGTGGCCGGTGGCGTGGTGCTAGGGCTCCTGTTCGTCGCTGGTGCGTTCCTCTTCCTCCGTCGGCGCGGGGACGAGGCGAGCGAGTCGGTGGTCGCTGCGGAGTCCTCTGCTGGAGGTGCCGACGATGGTGGGACGGAAGGCGATGTTGAACGGGGTCCTGGCGTGGAGGCGGTACAGGAGGCACTCGGCGACGGCGCCTACGCCCGTGCGGTGCTGTCGGGCTACGCGGCCGTCCGGCGTGGACTGCCCGTCCCGGAGCAGTCCTCGGTCACGCACTGGGAGTTCTATCGTCGGGCCAGCGAGGCCGGTCTGTCGGAGCGGCAACTCGAGGCACTGCGTGACGTGACTGAGGCGTTCGAGCGTGTGAGCTTCGCCGGGCAGACGCCCGATGAGGACGAGGCTGCGTCCATCGTCGAGACCGTGCGGAACGCGCTCGGGGACGGCAGCGACACCAGTGTGGACGCAGCCCGGGCAGATGACTGACCTGTGCCGGGCAAATGTATCGGGTGTCACAACGATAAACGACGAGAATCGCTCGGGTGTCGCACATCCGGACACGTCCGTGGGAACGTGCGACCGACCGGCTTTTGGTCCTCGGTTGCCTCGCCCCGATAGATGAGTGACCGGCCCGACCCGTGGCTGCTGCTCCCAGCGCCGGTTCGGCGGCTGCCGGCAGATCTGGCGGCCGTCACGCTGCTGGTCCTGCTGACGGTCGTCGCGGTGTTCGCGCCCGTCGTCCGGGAGACACCGCTGCGGATCGTTCTGGGCCTGCCGTTCGTGCTGTTCGTGCCCGGATACGCGTTCGTCGCGGCCCTGTTTCCCGAGGCCGGGGAGGGCCCCGTCGATGAGGAGTTGGAGGACCCGGAGGCGGTCGAGGCGTCGCGTGACGGTGGCATCGACGGCATCGAACGGGTCGCGCTCTCGTTCGGGTTGAGTATCGCCATCGTCCCGTTGATCGGGCTGGTGCTGAACTTCACGCCGTGGGGAATTCGCCTGACGCCGATCATGGTCGCGGTGAGCGGGTTCACGCTCGTGGCCGTGGCCTTGGGCGCGGTACGGCGCTGGGAGTTACCCCAGGAAGAGCGGTTTTCGGTGCCGTATCGGTCGTGGATCGCTGGGGGTCGTGAGGAGATGTTCGAGCCGGATTCGCGTGCAGACGCGGCGCTGAACGTGGTGCTGGTGTTGAGCATCCTGCTCGCGGTGTCGAGTGTAGGGTACGCGGTTGCGGTGCCCAAGCAGGGCGAGTCGTTCTCCGAGTTGTATCTGTTGACTCAGAACGAGACGGGCGACCTAGTTGCGGATGACTATCCGACGGAGTTCACCCATGGGGAACCGCGGGAACTGGTGGTGGGAATCGGGAATCACGAGCACGAGACTGTGAACTACTCCGTGGTGGTCATGCTCCAGAACGTGACGTTCGTGACGAACGAGTCACGGGTGCGTTCAGCGAACGGGACGGTGACACCCGTCTACAACGAGACGCGGGTGCTGGAGGAGGAGCGGATGCGGACGTTCGAGACCACGCTCGGGCAGAACGAGACGTGGATTCAACCCCACTCCATCGAGCCGACGATGGCGGGCGAAGACCTGCGGCTGACGTACCTGCTGTACAGGGGTGAGGTGCCGTCGGAGCCGAGTGTGGATGGAGCGTATCGGGAGGTGCATCTGTGGGTCAACGTGAGTCGGACAACGTCCCGATGACGCTGGGCGATTGTCCTGACCCGCATGTTTATACGATTTCAGTAAGAGGGTACTACCACACTGCGGCGTGCTGCAACAGACAAGTGTGACGAGTTGGGGTTCAACACGATATGTCAGGGGTAGACAGGCTGGAAGCACTGAGTTCGGGTGTGACAGGGTCCGATTTCGACGGTGGAACCATGGGTGGGACCGAAACACTATGTACTACAATCCATATATAAATGGCCAATACTGACGAATCGGTAATCGGTACAGCATCGAGTCTCGCGACGGACCAGCCAGCAGTCGGGCTCGTGGTAACTGCCGAGGATTCGGAGCGCTTCACGCAGGACATCCTCCGCGCACAACACCATGGATACGATGTCCTTGTGGCAGTCCCCGAGACGCTCGACGGCGAGATGCTCGGATTCGCAGAGCAGCTCGCGAGCCAGGTTATAGAGGTCCCGTCCAACGAGATGTCGGATGCACCCGACCGAATCGCGAAGCTCGCTCGAAGCGATGGGTATCCCGGAGTGATCATCCAACGAGATCTCCGCGAGCGGGTCGACTTCTCCTCCAGCGAAGCAGCCCTTTCGGGGGAGCCCGATTACGCGGCCGAAGCAATCTATGTGAAGGCCGACGATAACCGACCGGAGATCATCGTCGGCATTCCTGCCTACAACGAGGAGGTCGGCATCGGGAGTGTGATTCTCCAGGCAAGCGAGTACGCTAGCGAGGTCGTCGTTGTCGATGATGGGAGTACCGATCAGACCGTTCCGGTCGCACGCGAGGCGGGAGCGACGGTCGTCGAACACGAGGCGAACGCCGGCAAAGGGGCTGCGGTACAGACCTTGTTCGACCACGTTACCGGGCAATCGTTCGATGCGCTCGTACTCATCGACGGTGATGGGCAACACGTTCCTTCAGACATCCCGGAGGTAGTCAGCCCAGTATCGGATGGAGAGTCGGATCTGGTAGTTGGAAGTCGCTACTTGGAGGAATCTGGAGAAGACGAGACCCCTCGGTACCGCCGGTTCGGACAGCGGGTACTCGATATGCTGACAATCGGGTCCTCTCGAACGAACGTCACGGACTCGCAGAGTGGCTTCCGTGCGTTCTCCCCGAAGGCCGTCGAAGAGCTCGAACTCAACTCACAGTCGTTCGGCGTCGAGTCCGAGATGATCAGCGAGGCGTCCAGTAAGGGGCTGGCTATCGAGGAACGGTCCATCGACGTTCGGTACGAAGGAATCGACGGGCAGACGCAGAACCCGCTCCGACACGGACTTACCGTGGTCACCTTTCTGCTGATGCTGATACGGGATCGGCATCCGCTCCTATTTTTCGGAGTTCCTGGGGCAATCTTCCTCGGCATCGGAGCATTCTACGGAATAGACGCAATCCTCACTTACCAATCCTCGGGGGCGTTCTATCCATCGAAAGTGCTCGTCAGCGGGTTCCTGACGGTTATCGGAACCCTCGGATTGTTCATCGGACTCGTTCTCAATCGTATTGGGAACATGATTGCAAAGCTCGAAGAAGGGCTGATTTGATTACCTTGAGACGGTAATGGTAAACTTCAAATTGATTAAAATACCCAGTATGAATATGGCCCAATCTGTGTCGCATTTTTCCATACAAAATTGACCAGAACCAAACAAGTAAATTATAGACAGAAGAAAATACGACAAATGCACATTTTATTGCTAACAGAAGATTATTATCCAAATACAGATGGCGGTGCTCAGGTACGTTGGAGATTTTCAAAACTAGTAGAGGAGTCCGGAGAATCGATTTCAGTGATTACGAGTAAAGTTGGAGACCGGCCACAGCAAGAGATAGTGGAAGGGGTTGAAATATTGCGGCCCGCTCGGGCGGTCGCAGAGAATTTACAGGGATTCGAATGGTATTCAATAGTTACTAGATTTATCTTTATGGTCATCTTATGTTTGTATGTTCCATTCTGGTGTTTTCGGAATAGACCGAATGTAATACTTTCCAAATCCCACTCAACTCATGCACCTGCCAAGATTGCCTCAGTGATTTGCGGCATTGAGTACATTAGCTTGGTCGCAGGAACGCCTTCAGATCGTGAGGAGGACATATCTAGGATTAAAGTTTTAATCGAAAGATTAAATTTCAAATACTTACTCTCTAGTGAATCGTTTTGCAGAACCACCGAAGTAAAAAATATTTTGAGAAGTTACGATGTCGATGCACGGATACTTCACGGAGCAGTGAATAAGGAGGACATCTTAGCTGCAATTGATGGAGATTCGAAGAATGATATTAGAGAGAAGTTAGGTATCCCAACAGAAGATCGAGTGCTTGTTTTTGTTGGCCGGCTAGTTGCGCTCAAGAGAGCTCAAGAAGCTATTAGAGCTTTTGACAGTAGTAACCTAGACCGGCTCATTATCGTAGGAGATGGACCAGATATGGAGAATGTTGAGAAAGAGATTGAACGATTAGGAATTCAACAACAAGTAAGAATTGCGGGATGGTGTGAACATAAGAAAGCTGTACAATATATTGCCGCAGCAGATGGACTCATAATTACATCTGAGACAGAATCTTATCCGACTGTCGCATTTGAAGCGATATCCCTCAATACGACCGTTGTTTCGACCCCGGTGGGTATTTTATCGAATCTGGATTCCGAACTTCTACACACTTGTTCACTCGAAAAGATGGCGTCAAAGCTAGATTCCGAAATAATCAATCGAACAGGTTGTATAAACATAGACTCGTTGGATGAATATAGTATTGAGAGATATACTTCAGAATTGTTGAGGGCTATGAAAAATGCGTAAACTCCTTATCCAGGACCAACCGATACTGGCCAAGATATCTGCAACAATAATTTCTCTTTTCACTGTGTATCTTTCGCTGCGATCTAGAGAAGTGGCAAGTGGATTCGGATTTGAACGCCTAGCAATATTAACACAAAACATTGCTGGCGACCAAAGTGTTATCCACGGATTCCCAACACTTCCTGGTCAGGCAACTCTCTTTGCATCATTGAATTCTATTCTAGGAGTTCCAATATTAGATATATACTATTTACCCATAGTTCAAATGATTGGAATTTCTTCTCTGGTTTACATATTTTATACATTGTCGGGGCGCGATATTGGCATGACAATAGCAGGAACGATTGCTGTCTTTTTCTACGCGTTTGCTCCAGTCCCACATTTTCGGATATATTCAATCGGCGTTAGCATTTATTTGTTTTTCGCAGCCACAGTATGGACAGCCAACATTTATCGTCAGAAGAGATATCTATTTTTAAATTTCTTATTATACATCTCTCTCGCAATAATGTCCCCTCCAATGCAAATGTGGGCTCTTGCATTAGCCTTTGCAATTGTAGTCCCATCATATATTATTAGGTGTGTCAATTTTTTCAATGGGAAAAATCAGCCCAATAATTTGGGCAGAATAGTTAATAAGTTTACTCCCTATCCATTTTTATTACTATTAATATTTCTTTTTCACAACCCGAAGCTATATGAACAATTCCTCACAGTGGTCATTTTCGACATAAATTTGGAACCATTAATAACCGGATCAGAGACTAGTCAAACCTCTCGTTTTGTTGTGAACTCACTATCTTCGAGTTTAGTATATTACTTTCGGATCATTTGGGTACTATCTGTAACTGTCGCAGCTTTAGCAATCCTCCTGTATTTATTACATAAATCATCCTCAGACAATGAGAGACTCTGCACAAAAGCCACATTCCTATTTCCCCTAGCCGGTATATTTACGGTCGATTTTGTCGTGTACGGTCTCCTTGGGTATGGATTTGCAGTTCGTTATATCGTATATGTATTTCCTGCAATTATCCTCGCGGGCTACGCGTTGGGAATCCGTAGAGCAGTTCGTGGCTTGGTATTAGTTTTAGTTCTCCTGTCTATGAGTATTTTTACCGCTCAGCAGATTCAGGATCCACAGCATAAATTACCGGACCAGCGACAGACGGTCGAAGCGTCAGGCTGGACAACAGCTGCAACGTCGGACGGTAGTACAGTTACCACGGATCACTACACATACGGAGTCCTGAAGTATACCTTAGCAGAAGAGACTGGTTCTTCTCGGAGAATTGGCTATGGCTATCAAGAACCTACTCAACTTAGAGAAATCAAATATACTAAAGAGATTTACGCCAGCCTTATTGGGAAGCCAGTGACCCAAGATTTGCCAGATTATATACTTGTAAATAATAATTATAATAACGTCCCGATTAGTCAAGGGCCCCCAGGCTGGAGATTCTTTGAACCTTATGACAAACATCAAAGTGGTATAGCTAGCAATACGAAAACTGATAAGATATATTCCAGTAACGGATTTACCATCTATTCATTCGAATAGTTTAAAAGTTTACGATATACATTAAGTGTCTGATTCGCCGTCTTCTTCCAAGTAAATCGAGTACTTTCATTATATGGAGCGTCATCAAAACGGGTATTCAGCATGGAATATATTTCATCAGCAATATTTTCAGCATCCCTAACGTTATGTATGTATTTACCTCCAGACCTCACAATGTCTGTCATACCATATCCGGCTGTAGTTAGTACAGGGGTATTGCAACTTAGTGATTCTACCAATACGAATGGGAATGCTTCAGATAGAGATGGTAAAAAGAAAAAATCTGCACATGTATACAATACAGAGAGTTCAGAGCGTGGTACGAAGCCAGTCATATGTATCCGGTCATCAACCTTACTGGAGGTGTATTGTGTGAAGTCGGACTTGTCCCATCCGGAGCCTCCAATTACAAGATCATGCGGAATCCCATATTTTAGTACAGCCTTCTCGAAACCCTGTGCAATTCCTCTTGGATTCTTATATTCATTCTTATTACTGAGATGGAATATGTATGGAAGTTTGATATTGTGTTTACTAAGAACATCCCAATCATGATTTTCACTCATTCCCGGAGGAGGAGCATTAGGAGTCACAAATATCTTATTTGGATTTATATCGAAAATATCTGAATGAAGTTCTTTAGATTTTTCGGACACAGTTATTATACCATCATACATCTGTGTCATATACTTGTAGACCGCCATATTCCGGGCTCTCTTGAACCGGCTATAATTATCCGGGTGTATATGAGGCCGAACAGCGAAATGAATTGTTGTCACTAATGTTGAGTCAGGTAGAAAAAATGGTCGATAGAATGGGAGCAACTGATGATGAAGGATGTCGAAGTCGTGGTTCTTCTTTATATACCACTCAGCTAAATTGATTTCATTAGGGTTTTCTATCGTTCGGCCAAGTGCGGACCCAATTGAGCTAATCGCGTTACATATTACCTGATTTTTAGGGATGATAATTTCTTCTGCCAAATTATAGATATCAGAAGAATCTTCTTCAAAGTGTATGAAAACCAATTCGTCGCTCGGCCGCTTCGCCTCAATCATAGCTTTAGCTAAATTTTCGCGATAGATTCCTGGTCCAGAATCAGGCCGATCAACACCACTAGTGAACAATCCGATTCTCACAACAGTCACTAATTACAGTCCAACTATATGATTGCTATTATCAGGGAATGTCGAATTTCGGCAAAAGTGATTGTTGGGTGGATGTTGGTGATGGGCACACAAGGTCCATAGAAGAGTTTGAATTCACTGCTGCCACTACGGTCATCGCTAGCGGGTCTTCAGTGTGGATGTCTAAGTGCTCTTTCCGCTATCCTGTCAATACAGGAATCCTACAGACTCCAATCAAAGAATGGCTCACGACAAGCACGCTTTCCTACCTTCACGTAGCTGTTTCGTCGTAGTTCTCTCCACCAGCAGGAGGTTGATTTAAATATTGAATAGAAATGATATCGCCCCTAATAGTCGAATCCAATCTTCGTTTATGAGATAAGTTCTTGAGCATTCGTCTACAGCTAAGCTCCAAACCATAATACAGCGGAGAGAATTGAAGGGCGAAAAGGATCATTCACGCATCGACACAATCCCTGCGCGCCGCAACGGCCAATGCGGCCCTCGTAGTATCCATCCCCCTAACATCAGCGTCCCCATGCTTAATTAGGAGACTGACAACAGCGACCTGACAGTCTTGCAAGCTCCGGGGCGTGCGAGCTCGTCGTCGTTCAATCGTGACTGGAAGTTCGCTTATATAATCATTTTCCTAGTAGCAAATTATCGTAAATATCTGACCCCATTAACGAGATAGCTGTCTATGCAAAGCGGTTATCATGACGGTATCCGTTTTGGGGTATGATTGGCAAATCATTGATCATCGCCTGGAGTTGCTGAACACGTTCCCTAGACCTTGTTTAGACAATCCTCCACAGTATTCCAACCAGTTTACGAACTCTCTCATAGAAGAGTTCATCCCTTTTCAACCAGTTGCGAACTATAATGTGTAGTTGTGTATTGACCAGAGGGCATCTGGATAAAGATTACGTGTATCTTTCGAAAACCATTTATAATGCCACAATTCTCCGCTCTATCGATGGCTAAGGACTCAACTGTTTTGAAACCAATCCTGGTAACAGCATCGATAGCTATTGGATTAGCTTCGAGCTTTTTTGTTAGATATGTAGGGATCAATCTTTTAACGCCAGATAATTATGGCCAGATAGCAGTTTCTCTTTCTATTTTCAGCGTTGGGTCGATGCTATCCATGATTGGACTCCAAAAGGCCATAACATCAATTGTTGCCCAAAGTGAGATGGGAATTAGCGAGGTTCTTCGAGACTCACTATATATTTCTGTTGTCTCGTCGGCAGTCTTCCTTACTATTTCAGTTCCAGCAATTTATTTTGAGTTCCAGAATCGAGAAACTCTAACAGTGATAATCTTATTTTGTTTCTCTATACCATTTGCAAATATAATCCGAATTATCACATCAATACTTCAAGGTCAAAATAAAACCATAACAGCATCTTTCATCGAAAATATATTATTTCTCAGTGGCGGATATTTGGTTCTAGTTATATTGTTCGTATTTAGGCTTTCAGTCACTGACGCGGCGCTCGCCTGGATGATATATGTTTCTATTGCCAGTGTATTGATTTGTACATTTTATAGTAATCAGAAGCTGGAGGTTAGAGAATACTTACCCAGTTTGGATAATTCGAAAAGGATATTAGCTCTTTCGGTTCCATTAATGATCTCAGACGCTGCGTGGGAACTCATGATAAATAGTGATAACATCATACTGGGCATCTTGCTAGGATCTCGTCTCACCGGTATATATGACGGTATGTTCACGATTACGAGGGTATTGCTTGTATTTATTACCGCAGCAGGGTTCGTTTTTTTACCACGGTATGCAAGTGTATACTCAGATGGAAATGATCCGTCTCCACTCTATGTAAAGTATAGTAGAGGATTATTTATTGTATCTTTGCCAATATTTATAATATTAGTCACAAATTCGATTGAGATAATAGATCTCCTATATCCACAGGCATATAATTATGGAAACGAATCGCTCATCATATTATCCGTCGGAATATTTTCCCACACAGTTTTTGGCCTTAATGGATATGCGCTTATAGCGGAACAGAAGACGAGAGTTATAGCATTAGGAAATATTTTTGGTGCCTTTTTGAATATTACCCTGAATTTACTATTTATCCCTACGTTAGGGATTATCGGTGCAGCATTCGCATCGACAGCAGGATACCTTGCGACCAATATTATATTCTCAGCTTATATATTTAAAAGAGTAGACATAACAGTCTACCTTCGTTCTTTATTTGTTCCAGCAGTTCTTGGATGCATCGCCATCACTACTACTAAAATTATTAAGATTACAGCGAATATTGATGGGTACTTTTCACTCTTCAATAATATTTTAATTTTTGCTATAATATATTCTTTGCTTATTCTAAGATTTGGAATCTCTGAGAGCGAATTGGCCAAATTGTCATATTACGTAAAAAATAGGTTCTAAGGCACGGTCTAGTTAGCGCAGATTGAGGAACGAGCAGGTCGTTGAGTGTCTTGCCTAGAGATGCTCGCAGACCTGCTCGAGAAGGACTACAACGGGGAGTTAGATGAATATTGGGAGCGTGAGCGGACAGCGACGCCCGTCAGGGGGTTCGCCGTCTGGCTGCACGCGACTGGGTGTCCACTCAGAGAAACAGAAGCGATTCTCGCGGCTCTCGGCGTGGAACGTTCGCATCAGGCGATCTTTCAATGGTTCATCGAATGACTGACAGCAGTCCTGACCCGCCGACGGCGCAGCCGTCCCGGGTCGCGGTTGACGAGACTGCTGTCCGAATCAACGGCGACCTGTGTTGGGTAAACGCTGCAATCGACCTCGACACGAAGTTGATCCTCGATGCCCAGATCTTCAAGCGGCACGGCACCGATACAGCGGCTGCGTTCCTCCACAGACTCCGTGAAAACCACGACTGCACGAACACCACGTTTCTGGCGGATTCCTTCGGCTATCGGACTGCCTTCAATCGATTAGGGCTGAGCGGTCAGGTAGACTACACCGACCGAAACCTCATCGAAAAGTGGTTTCACACACTCAAACAGTGCATCGATTTCTCACTACGTGCAATACTACAACGAACAACGACCGCATCAAGCGCTCGACGGACGAACGCCGGCTGAAGAAGTGCTAAACTATAGTAGTCGGTAGAATTTTCTGCTCAGGGACAGTTGGAGTAGGTAGTGGACCATCTCGACGAGATCTCTGTCGAGGAACTGCAAGACGCCCTCGACAACGTGGACGGAAAGAAGCCGACACAACGGCTCCTGGCCGCGATTGCGTACAAGAACGGAGTCACGCAAACCGAGCTAGCGGAGTGGTACGACGTGCCGCGGCGAACGATCTACAGCTGGCTCAAGCGACTCGACACAGACGAGTCGCTTGAGCAGGCTGTGTCTGATGATAAACGAACTGGGAGAAAACGTAAGCTCTCAGGAGAACAACAAGAAGAATTCGAAGAAGCCGTTCACGACCCACCTGAAGCGGTCGGGGTTAACGCGCCGGCGTGGACGCCGGCGCTTGCCCAGGAATTTCTCGAAGACACGTACGACGTGGAGTACTCAATCCCGAGCTGTCGGCGGTTGTTGAAAGAGGCGGGATTGAGCTACCAGAAACCACGCCGTACAGCCGCCGAAGCTGACGCAGACGAACGAGACGAGTTTTACGACGAGTTCAAAAAAAGCGGCGGGAGATGGACGCCACCGTAGTCTGTATCGATCAAACCAAGAAATCCGTCCAGGTCGAGCCGCGTGCCGCGTGGTTTCCGCGCGGCACGCGGCCCTCGGTCGAACTTTCGGGCCAACGCGACTGGACGTGTTTGCTCGGTGCGATCACCGAGGACGGTGATCGCTTCTTCTCCCGATTCGAAGAGTACGTCACCGCCGAGCATGCGAAACATTTCATCTTAGCATTATGTGACGAATTCGAAGATGATTTGCTCATCGTCCTGGATGGAGCGCCGTACTTTCAGACGTCGGCCGTCACGGACCTCGCGGCCCGTGACGACCTCGCTTTCGTGACGCTCCCGTCGTATTCGCCGGAGCTAAATCCGGTCGAAGAATGCTGGAGACAGCTTCAAGCCGCTCTCAGTAACCGCTTTTTCGACTCGCTCGACGAGCTGACGACCGCGATCGATACCGCTCTCGACCAACTTTCCGTTCCAAAAGTGAGTAATTACTTCTAACCACTACTATAGACAGTGCCGGTTCTAATTGATTACCGGAACGTAAATACCGTCTGAGTGTTCCAAGTGAGTCATGAGCCGGATACTATTTTTGTGTACGCGGATCCCATTTCCTCCCGTAGATGGGGCCAAGGTCCGTATGTATAATATGGCAAAGGCTCTCCACGAGATCGGACATCAAGTATATATTGTTTCAATTTGTGACGAGAGCCCCTCAGATAAAGCCATTCAAGCCCTCTCCGAATTGGGTAACTACCATCATATTAGAAAGTCGTCAATAAAGATGTGTCTCTCGGGGATAAAGGGAATATTCTCAAGTAAGCCGCTCCAGACGAGTGTATACCGGTCTACCGAACTATCGAGCTGGATCCAAGATAATAATGGAGATTTTGACATAATATATTGTAATCACCCGGCAACAGCCCCATATGCATATAATTTTGAAGGGGGCAAAGTTATTGACTTTGTGGATGCGATGTCGATTAGTTATGACCAGATGGATAATATCGGCAACTTTATCTGGAAATTCATATATAAAATTGAGTCTAAAAGGCTTCAATCATACGAAGCGGAAATTGCTAGCGATTTTGATTTATCTCTAATAACTTCGGAGCCCGATCGGAATGCCATCGTTAGAAACGTTTCAAATCCGGATGAGGTTAATATCCGGGTGATTCCAAATGGAGTTTCCAAAGATATCACAGACTTATCCACTGATGGAAACCGCCCCTGGGTATCTTTTCTTGGAGATATGTCATACCACCCAAACATAGATGCGGCTCTCTTTTTCGCCTCCGAAGTATTTCCAAAAATCAAACAAGTTAACCCAAACGTCCATTTCAAGATTGTAGGCAAGGATCCAGCCATGGAAATAAAGAAACTTCAGAATCGAGAGTCAATTGATGTTACAGGATTTGTAGATAACCCTTATGAATACATCTCAAAAAGTATGGTGTCTGTTGCCCCTATGAGATATGGTGGTGGTATTCAGAACAAAGTAATTGAATCTATGGGTGTTGGTACTCCAGTTGTTGCTACGTCCAAAGCAATAGATGGCTTGAACGTTACCGTCAATGATGAAGTAATCGTCGCCGATGAGCCAGATTCAATGGCGGAAGAAGTCAATCGACTTCTGTCGAGTCAAGATCAACGAAGTTCAATTTCCAAGTCGGCTAAAGAACGTATTCTAACCACATATACCTGGGAGAGCATACAGGGATTATTAGGTAGAGAAGAAATATTTTCTGAACTCGATTGAATTTGGATTGATATATTTCAAGATATATACTGTGGACCTTTTCCACTAAAATAATGCAACAGAGAGTCATATATTTCCAGGTAACTTCTTTAGAAATTCGAACAGAGAATGTGTGTGCTGGCCTATACCTGGGATTGAACCCGCCATCTCCGCGATGGTCAACTGATACGGGGTGTCTCGGAGGGGTTGTACGAGGTAGTCGGTGACACGGTCTTCTAGGGAAGTGTCAGCGTACGAGGTATCCCCCCAACCGATGTGTCGATGCGTTTCCGGCCAACCACGTGTCCACACCGCAATAATGAAATTAATCACAATCTAATTCATTCACTGAATCTGGATGGATATGGTATAATCCATATCTAACAACTA